>JAUIDY010000052.1 GCA_030428385.1 Rhodothermia bacterium
GTCTCTCCGCCCCGCAGCAGTGCCCGTTCAAACTCGGTGTGCGCCATGGCATCGAGCTTTTGCTGCACCTCTCCCTGCACATTCACCTCCCCGGTGGCCCCAAAGATGTCTATGAGTCCAGCGCGGCGAATACCCCGGTTGACGATCTTGGCCGCTACACTAATGTCGCGAAGCAGCCGAGAAAACGCCCCGGTTGATCCCGGCGTGGCTTCCTGCTGTTCGATGATAAACTGTTCGAGTGTTTTAAAATCCCCGGTGTCCAGGTTCAGGCCATTGCTGCCTTCGCCGTTGGGGGGGGTTGATGGCATGGTTGATCTATTCATCCATTCAGGGTCCCTCCGACCCATTCAAAATCTCAATCGCGACAAGGTCCAACTCATCGGCTTTTTCTTGGGGAGTTGGGGCGGTCGCCAATTGGTGTAACGCTGTAGAAAAGATACGCTTTAACTCGGGTGACGGGGCAAGAATATAAGATAGAATCCAATACTTCCACATCCCATCGTCACTCTCCAGAATGGGCCGAAGATACGGGGCCAGCGGAGCGCCAATGCCAGCAAGGAAGGGATGCAGCACCTGTGCCACGGGCCAGTTGATGTCTTGCATCCATTCGAGCAGGGCAGACAGGACAGGTTCAACGGCCGGATACCCCATCGCAACCAGCGCGTGTGCCTGCAGGGTTTCATGTTTGTGCTGAGGCACCAGTGCCGCCACGTTGATGGCAGTTTGGAGGGAAGGATAGTCTACCACCAGCGAAGCCACCACGTCCCGCGTCTGACGTGCCTGCCCTTGGGGTTCGAGGTCTCGCACCAATCGCAGGAGCGTCTCGGGCGTGTCTACATCGTACCACTCGGGCAATACAGTGATGCCTGCCTGCGACGCCATGGCCCGGTCCAACGTCTGCCGGAAAACGTCCGGGTGGCTATAGGTCATGGCTCGGAAAAGCTCGGGAAACAGGTCGTTCATACCCAGGAGGTAATACCCGCCATCTTCTGAAGGCCCTAGAGATACCGACAGCGGATCGACCAGGGCATCAAAGGCCTGGGTAATAAACACCGAAGGAAGCGTCGGATGGTCCGTGCCGATGATGACCAACCGCTCGTATCCGGCCATGAACGATTCCAGAAAGGCGTGCTGCATCCGCGCTCCCAACCCATCGCCGTGCTGATTGTGCACACTTGTTGCCAGATCTGCTAATGCTGGATCCAGTTTTTCGCTTGACGGACCGAGGTATAGCCGGACATCCACCCCCAGGGATTGATACTGGGTTAAGGCGTCTTGCAAAAAGGCGGCATACAGACGGGCCGCCTCCTCTTCGGAGAGCAACGCAGTGAGGCGGGTCTTTACGTGCCCCGGCACAGGTACTTTGGCAAAAACAAGCAGGGCATCCGTGTTCATGCCCTCCCTCCTCTAGTCATGCGCCGGAGAATCAACAAGAGTTTCTCAACGGCGAAGTCAATGTCCTCCTGAGTCGTATCCTTCCCGAGCGAAAACCGCACCACCGCCGACGCTGTCTCCCGGGGCAACCCCATCGCTTGCAGCACATGGCTCGGTTCCAGCGCTCCGCTCGTACACGCCGATCCCGCCGAGGCCATCACTCCCTCCATGTCAAGGTTAAGAATCAACATCTCGCCATCAAACGGACGCCCGTCAATAGGTGGAAATGCGAGGTTGAGGATATGTGGAGCTGCTGCGCCAGGCTCATCGACCGGGGTGTTAATGACAGACGGAATTTCTAGTTGATCAACCAGTTGGCGGTGCAGTTGATCTCGAAGCCTTGTGATATGAGGCAGCCTTTCTTCAGCCTCCGTATAGGCGAGTTCCAAGGCCTTTGCGAGCCCCACAATGCCCGGGACATTCTCGGTACCACCGCGGCGACGCCGTTCCTGCGCGCCTCCTTCAATCACAGGCGTAAAGTCGGTCCCGCCGCGAACGTACAGGACGCCCGTTCCTTTGGGGCCATAAAACTTGTGCCCGGAGATGGAGAGCAAATCGACGCCGAGTTCGTCGACCTTGAGTTGAAACAGCCCAGCGGTTTGGACGGCATCGGTGTGTACGGGCACCCCCTGTTCATGACAAAGGGGAATAATGTCTGCCAACGGCGTCAGCGTGCCCACCTCGTTGTTGGCATGCATCAGCGAAACAAGGCCAGTCTCGGGTGTCAACGCCTCCGCAACCTGTGCAGGGGTAACAGCTCCCTGCCTTTCGGGCTTCAATAGCGTGACGGCGTTGCCCTGCTGGTGCCAGCGTTCGGCCGGGCGGACGATGGCCTCATGCTCTGCCGCTGACGTAAGCAAATGCTTCCGTGTGCCCGTTAGCAATCCGCGAAGCGCCACGTTATTCGACTCGGTGCCTCCACTCGTAAAAATGATCTCGCCGAGTTCGGCCCCGAGCAAGGCCGCCACTTTGTCTCTGCTTTCCTCCACCGCAAACCGAGCCCGTCGCCCGAGGGCATGTACCGACGAGGCATTGCCAAAATTTTCTTTCAGAAACGGGAGCATCACCTCCAGCACACGCGGGTCGAGGGGCGTGGTGGCGGCGTGATCGAGATAAACTTTACGCACAGGACGTGGTCTTTTATTTGAACCATGGGATACCCAGAAGGGATACACCCTTGGAATTGCTCGTATTTTTCGTTGTGGTTTCGGTTAACGAGCAGTGCGGGCTTCCGTTCACACAGAACGCCGCGAAGCTTCGCCCGTTGAACGCGCCATCCTTCTTTTCACGATCTGGATCTTACCTTCTCATGGATAAACTGGTTGTTCGCGGCGGTGTGCCGTTGCAAGGTTCTCTCACCGTAAGTGGTTCAAAAAATACGGCGTTGCCGCTCATGGCCGCCGCCCTGCTGGCCGAAGGCACCACCACCCTGCAAAACATACCCAACCTGAAAGACATCGCCACGTTTTCAAACGTGTTGCGCGTATCGGGAGCCGTCGTAAACGCCCAACCTAGCACCCATACGCTTTCCATCGACAGTTCGCGCATTGAATACCCGGAAGCACCGTACGAATTGGTCAAAAAGATGCGGGCGTCGTTCTATATGCTCGGTGCCCTGATCGGGCGCTGTGGGCAAGCGCGGGTGTCGCTGCCTGGGGGCTGTGCCTGGGGACCGCGGCCCGTCGACTTGCACCTGAAAGGCATGGAAGCCTTCGGCGCGTCGATTGATTTGGATGAGGGCTACGTGGTTGCCCAAACGCCCTCCGCCGGCCTGCCCGGCGGCATCTATCGGCTGGAACCCTCAAGCGTGGGTGCGACGATCAATCTTGCCCTTGCCGCAACCACAGCCCGAGGCGGCTCGCGGATTGAAAACGCCGCCATCGAACCGGACGTGGTGGTGTTCTGCGAGGCGTTGCAGGCGATGGGCGCCAAGATTGAGGGCATTGGCACCCGAACGCTCGAATTTGAAGGGGTCGAGGCGTTGCAACCGATCTCATTCCGCAACTGCCCCGACCGCATTGAGCTTGGCACCTTTATGATTGCAGCAGCCATCGCCGGAGAGCCGGGCCAACCCGTCCGGCTCAACAATGCCGAGCCCGCGCATCTTGGCCAGGCCTTTATCGACGCGTTCCAACAAACGGGGACCGGACTGACGGTGGGTACCGATTATGTACAAGTGACCGCCCCTGAAACGCTCCGTCCCGTCTCTATCGAAACGGAAATCTATCCCGGTTTCCCCACCGATTTACAAGCGCAATGGACGGTGTTGCTCAGCCAGGCGAACGGCCCCGCTACCATCACCGACACTATCTACGGTGACCGCTTCGCTCATATCCCGGAATTAGGCCGCATGGGTATGTTTGCGAAGGTGTCCGGCAATCAGGTGACAGTCGAAGGCAACCAGCAATTACAGGGCGCAAATGTGATGAGCACCGACCTCCGGGCAAGTGTCTCACTCGTCCTCGCTGGGCTCGTTGCCAAAGGCGAAACACATGTCCTACGTATCTACCACCTCGACCGCGGCTACGAACGACTCGAAGACAAACTCTCGAACGCGGGGCTTTATGTCCGCCGCGAGCAATATGACGAGTTCGCGACACCCGAAACGGAAATGGCGTAGCGGGTTGGGTCGGGGAGTGTTCGAGTAGTCGAGTATGGGAGGGGTTAAGTGTGAGAGATTGTTAGCCCCATGTTTCCTCCTCCCAAACACTCCTAAAACGTCGCGCTGAGTTGCAGGCGGACGGTATGGATCGTCGGCGCGTCGGCGGGGGCACGGCCATTGTAGGCCAGCGTGGCGCGCAAGAGCCGGGTGAAGCGGTATTGCCCATCGAGGCTCCATAGAAACGAGGTGCCGGGGCCACGGCCATCGGTGAGTTCGAACTCGGCCAGCCCCTCCGCTTCGCCGCTCAGTTCTACCAGGGCCGTCTCGAAGCGAGCCGCCAGTTGGAAACGGCGCGCCTGACTAAGGCGGGCTTCAAAAGGCACCTTGATCAGTTGGGCCTGGCGGTTCGCCTGCTGGTCTGTTTTGCGGGCAAACGAAAGCCGTGAGGTCAGTTGGAGCGCCCGCCACGGGCGAAACGACACTTCAGGCTCCACGGTCACCCCTTCGATGTCGAACGTGCGGGAGGCGAACTGCTCGCTCGCCGTCCGGTTTTGCTCCCACGAGGCCAGCAGCCGCAACCCCAGCCGGAGCGATGGGCGGTAACTCCCATCCATACGCCACTGATTGGCATAGCGACTTTCTTCCCCCGCCGCCAATTCGCTAAGGCTGCGCACCTGACTGAACGAGAAGTCGAGCCCATACCGCGAGGCGTTGCGAAAGAGTTGGAGGTCTTGCCCGATGCGGTACCGTCCGTTGAGGGTGTTGAGCGGACTGCGGAAGCGGTTGAGACGCAGGAGGTAGATCTGTGCGATTTCTGGGTCTCGGCTTTTTTCCACCACCTCCAACGTCGTGCGGGTGGTGACGTTGGAGAACCGCTTTTTCCACCCCTCGGCGTTGCGCCAGATGCGCGACGGGTCGAGCGTAAACCGAAGCCGTGCCTGCACGCTGATCACCGAAGTCAACGAGTCGGAGGGGATAAACGTGCGGACATAAGTCCCTTCGTCTGGGGTGCGTTCGGGGATAAACTCATCGAGTTGAATAACGGAATCGCTGTTGCGGTCTTCCCACACAAACTGGCCCAGTTCCGGTCCGGTACGGACGTAGATTTCTTGCAACTCCGGCGTGCGTTCGGTGAGGGCTTCATAAAACCAATTTACATCCACGGCACTGCGCCAGGGCCGCAGGCTGCCGTCCCACTTCATCACCAGCGACTCGCTGTTTTCGCGCTGCTCCTCCACGCGAAACATCTCCGTAAACGTCCGTACCCGATAGCCGACACTACCATTGGTTTTAAATGTGGCGCGCGGCGTCCAAACAAACTGCGTTTGCACCGTTCGGGCGCTGGATGCCTCCTCCATCACCCCATCTAGTGGTAGCTGCTCCTCCCTCCATTCGAGCGACCCCGTGAGCTCCAATCGCTCGGTCAGCCAGGTGACGCCAGGGCGTAGTTCCACAAACGAGAGCGAACGCTGGCTCAGGCTGTCCGTATTGATAATTTGCTGTCGTCTATTTTCATGTTCTACTTCAAGTCGTGGCGTTAACCTCCCTTCCAGCATGGGTTGTGCCAGAACACCAAGCTGCCGAAACCATCGCCCGTCTTCGTTTACAGTTCCTCCCAACCGAGCCAGCGAGTCGAGGCTGGCGATGTGCTCGACGCGATAATCAATCCGTGGGAATCCGACTTCTGCCAGATGCACCTGTAAGGCCCTACGATCACCTTGGAACGCATGGCCCAGCCGAATCCGTCCCACTTCCCCTTCGACATGACTTAGCGTCGTTGGCGCATAACGCACACGCCCCTCATCAACGGTTTCATCAAACGCCTGCACCGTCCCCCCCGAAGTCCCAAGCCCCGCCGTGCCCAGGTTCCAGCGCCGCGCAAACTCCACCGGGCGCGTGCGGTCGAACGAGGTAAAGTTCTGCCCGGCGAACCGTCGGCGGTACTCCGCTTCTAGCGTCCCGAGGCCATGATCGGAAATGACAAGGGGGATAGGATCGAGCCGGACGCCCGCCAGATACGCATCGCCTCGGTTGTTATTGTCGCCTTGCTCGGAGAAGCGGTTGACGTCGTTATATGATCCCGCCCACTCCCCAAATACCTCCACGCCGCGGACGGGGGCGAAGCCACCCCGCAGGTCCAGCAGCCGCTGCTGCGCGGGCTGGGGCAAAATCCGAACCGGTGCGTATTCGCCCAACCCTTTCCCCCGGTACTCATAGCGAATCCCGTTGACCTCGCGACCTACGCGCACGTAGTCGCCGAGCCCCGACCCAAGGCGGGTAAAGCGCACCCGAAACACCGGCGTTCCTTCCGGCGGGGCAGCGCTGAGGGCCACAAAAATGGTATCGCTGTCGATCACCTCCCGGATGTATTGCACGTAGGGCGCTTCTGGGTCAAAAACCACCTGCTCGGCTCCGCTGCGAACCGCCCGTTCATCTCCGGCATTGGCCAGCAGCAATGAGTCAGCAGGAGTCAGCCCGAATTCCTCATTCAGCTGACGGGCATCAGCTTCACGAAGGAACGTGACGCCAAAACGCGCACGGGCAGTGCCATCGTCCCGTTGCCAGAGTTGCGCTTCGCCTTGCGAGGCCAACAGCGTGCGGGTGAATTGGTTGGTGGTGTACTGAAACTCAATCGTGATGCGGCTTTCCTCGGTGATGAGTTGATTTGACGTAAAGGTCAACTCCCCCGTCGCATAGTCGATGACGTAGTCGTTGGCTTCGCCGCGCGTGAGCGTCAGCCCGTTGAGATACACCGCCTCGGACCCCGGCACGACGATAATAAACTGCTCTCCGTTTAATCCTTCGAGGCGATACGGCCCCTGCACCCCATCGAGCGCAACGATGTCTTGCGAGCGAAAGGTGCCTCGTGCCGTAGCTCCGGCTACGGTCATGCGTCCGCCACCAAAAACGGACGCTTCAGGATTGGGTACATCGCCGAACACGGTAATTCCTTGCAGCTTGCGGTTGAACCGGGCGAACTCGCTGCCGCCGAGTTGAAGGTCGAAGTCGCCGAGTTGCGCCGTCCCCTGTGGCGCGGCAATTTCGATAAAGACCCGGTCGAATTCGCTGAGGCGCTGTGTGGTGCCTTCAGGAAGGATGGGCGTGTTTTCATCGGTGAGGACGGCGTTGACGCGCACGCCTTCGGCCACTTCCCCCGATACCTGCATGCGTAGCCCCGACTCCACGGTCACGTCGCGGTTGTTGCCCGCCGCGATGCCGCGCGAGATGGAGCCGCTGCGTTGAAGGTTGGTCCCGCCAAACGGCGCAAACCCCTCTGTGGGAGGTGCTTCTTCCACCACCGCCAAAGCGCCGGTGCTGTCGGCCTCCTCCGCCGCAATCCCTCGTCGGCGATAGCTGTCCTGAAAATCGAAGGGATAGGTGCGGTAGTAGGCTACGAGTTGGGCATTTTGGCGGGCGGATTGCGACACCACCCACAAGTGCCCTTCTCGGTAGTCGATGCGATACTGTGTAGAATCGAGTGCGCGGCCCTCAAAAAAGAAACGTTCGGAGCCGGGGATGACGAAGGGACGCAGTTGGTATGGCTGTGGCAAAGCCAGTGCAACGGTATCCTGCCACGCGCCCAGGTATTCACCGTTGTCCTGGCGCTCCTGCCCTACCGCGTTGCCTACTTGCAACACCATCAAACCGAGCAAAACGCCTGCAATCCGCCCCATGCTGCGCAACGTGTGGAGAAGGGAAATAACCGTGGTAGCGAGAGGCCGTTAATTTCGGGGCAGGTGCTGAGATTGTGGAAGTGCCAACGGTAGAAATAGAACGTGGTTTCTTACAATCTCCCGGTGAAGCCTTCGGCGAAGAGGAGCCGTGTGGGTGTGAGCAAAAACAGCCCGTTTGCGGAAGGCAGTACATCTACGAGCGGCTCGCCGAGCGACATCGTACTACGCCACTGCAACCGCCCAGGCTTTTCAAAGACCCATAGCCCCTTCTCTCCCACGGCCCAGATGCGGTTGTCATCCACCACCACCGCCCGGAGGTTAGCGAGTTGCCCCTGCCCCATCGCCCGGATATAATCGCCAAAGTGGTCGTACACCAGCACCGCACCTCGTTCGCGGTCGGCTACATACAAAGAGGTGGCATCCAACGCCAGCGCCACAGGATTTTGGAGCGCTCCCTCCCCCGCGTCATAGCCGCCAATGGTTCGCTCCAGTTTCCGACGGACATCCCATTTCAGCACGACGCGTTGGGCAGCGTCCAGTACAAAAAGCTCATTGGTCACGCTCGTTACTACCCCAACGGGCTCCCCCCCAGCCTCCCGCGGTGATTCCTCGCCGAACTGGTAGAAGGCTTGTTCCGACGAGCGGCGCGTCCCTGCGTTTTCCCGGCCCACGGAAAGAGATTCCAGTGGCACAAAGCGGTTTGAGAAACGCTGAATACGACCATTGCCCGCGTCTGCAACCACCAGCGACAGCCCGTTTGTCGGGTCGATATCCGAGGGTTCGAAGAAGGCTCCTTCCTGGGCACCTGCGCCTCCGATCTTTGCCAGCCACATCCCTTCTTGCGTCAGTTGGTAGACCACGTCGGCCCCGGCGTCGGCGACATAGAGTCGACCCTGCGGGTCCATCGCCATCGCCCGCGCCTCGGCAAAGCGGGCGAGGGTTTTGGCTTCGGGGAGGACGAGATCCGGCTGTTGGGCAAGCACAGGCATAGCCCCAAGCAGCAGCATTACAACGTATATGGGGAGTATTTGCATGGAGCCACTTGTTTGTTTAAAAAACCTAACGCCCCATGTCTACTTTCGTTTGCGCTCTCCTATCTATTCAATCCCTTTTGCCCAATGTCGCGGCGGAAGGTAGCGTCTTTGAAGGAAATCCGTTCCACGCCTGCGTAGGCACGGTCCAACGCTTCCTGCAAGTGATCGCCCCAGGCACTCACCGCAAGAACCCGCCCACCGCTCGTTACTACCTGATCGCCTTTCTGCCGCGTGCCGGCCTCAAAAACCACGGCGTCGTCGATCCGACTGGCGTCGTCTAGGCCGGTGATGGCATACCCTTTTTGATAGGATTCAGGATATCCCCCCGAAGCCATCACCACGCATGCTGCAGCACCTACGGCCGTCTCCAAACGCACATCTTGCAACTGCCGGTGCGCCAGTTTATCGAACACTGTCACCCAGTCATTGGCAATCATGGGCAAGAGCACCTGCGCCTCCGGGTCGCCGAAGCGGCAGTTGTACTCCACCACTTTAGGCCCCTCGGAGGTCATCATCAGCCCTACGTAGAGCACCCCTCGGTACGGACAGCCTTCCTGCATCATGCCCGCCAGCGTTGGTTCGATGATTTCGCGGCAGACCTGCGTCAGCAGTCCTCCGGTGATGACGGGTGCTGGCGCATAGGCCCCCATCCCCCCCGTGTTTAACCCCGTATCCCCTTCGCCGATGCGTTTGTGGTCCTGTGCCGGAGGAAGCAGCACATACCGCTCCCCATCTGTGAGGGCAAACACACTTGCCTCCTCGCCTTCCATAAATGCTTCGATTACCACCTCATCGCCTGCGGCCCCAAAGGCCCGGTCTTCCATGATCTGGTGGAGCGCGGCATACGCCTCGGCCAGCGTGGCACACACAATGGCACCTTTCCCCGCCGCCAACCCGCTGGCTTTGATCACAATCGGGGCGCCCTGCGCTTCAGCATAGGCCCGGGCGGCAGCGATCTCCCCAGCGCTGAAGGTGCGGTAGGACGCCGTGGGGATGTGGTACTTTGCCATGAAGGCTTTGGAGAACGCCTTGCTGCCCTCCAGCCGCGCAGCCGCAGCCGAGGGCCCAACCACAGCGTGGCCTTCGGCTTCGAGCACATCCACCAGCCCATTTACCAACGGTACCTCGGGTCCCACAATGGTCAGGTCGATGGCTTCCTGCTGGACGAAGGCCAGCAGCCCCTCATTGTCCGTGGGAGCGAGGGCGACATTGGTGCCCAGGCGCTGCGTGCCCGCGTTGCCGGGCGCAATAAACAGTTCGGGACGTTGGGGACTGCGGGCCAGCGCCCAGGTTATGGCATGTTCGCGACCACCGCCGCCGACAATAAGAATACGCATCAGGATTTGCTGAACTTACATCTGGGTTTTGCTACTTTCGATAAGGACACCCATCAGAGAGCCCCATTGCGCAGGAAGGTACCAAAGCCAGGTCATGATGTGAAGCGAACATTTTGGATTACTGCGTTAAAAACCCTGGTGACGGTGGCTGTCCTGGGATACTTGGTGTATGTCGTCGATCTTGGCGTGTTGTTTTCCAACTTTCAAAACGCCGAAAAACGCTGGCTCCTTGGCGCATTGGTCTTGCTGCCCCTCAACCTGTGGCTCGAAACAAAAACGTGGAACCTGTTTGCCCGCCTGGTGCTTCCCGCTTTGACCATGTGGCGTGCCCTAGGTGCGTTGCTTGTGGGTCACACCATGGGTTTTTTCACCCCCGCCAAGGTGGGCGAATATGCCGGCCGCTTGTTGTACCTGCAAGCCGACGATTCGTGGGGATTGGGGGTAGCGATTGTTGCTGAACGCACGAGTTCGAAAGTCATCGCTGTCACCACCGGGATCGGGGCCCTCGTGCTTTTTCTCGCCACGGCAGACCCCGCTCCCCGGTTGCTCTGGTTCATCGTACTCGGCTATACCGCAGCGTCGGCCGTGTTACTTTATGCGGCACTTTTTTTTCCGAAGCACCTACACCGAATGTTGCTTCGCTGGATGCCGGCGCGGTGGCACAAGGCGGTGCAGTATCTCACAGCACTCCACCCTCGCGTGGTGGGGCGAGGACTGGGGCTGGCGGCGTTGCGCTACGCTGTGTATGTGACCCAGTTTGTTTTGCTGCTCCGGGCGTTTGGTCCACTCGTTTCAATACAGGCTGCGCTGCTTGGGCTTGTACTGACCTATGTGGTCAAATTCCTCCTTCCTCCCATCACCTGGATGGACCTGGGGATTCGGGAAGGGGCTGCCATTTATTTTCTTGGAGGGTTGGGTTTTACCGAAGCTGCTGCGCTCAACGCGTCTTTGTTCATGTTTTGCATCAACATAGCCCTGCCCGCGTTGATGGGCATTCCCCTTTTGCAACGCCTCCGCATTTCTAGGACGCCTCATGATTCCACTACCAAGATGACGTCCCCGCACTGATGGTAGTCCTATACGAGTCTCTTTTGGTGATACTGGCGCTGGTATATGGAGCCTTCCTGTTGTCTTTGTCCGTAGGCTTTCGGCGGATAAGGGGAATCACATTGCCCCCCCTCTCACCCGTCACGAACCCAACCATCTCTGTCCTCGTTGCGACACGCAATGAAGCCGACGCCATTCTTCCTTGTGTGGAAGCCATCCTGGCCAATGACTACCCATCAGATCGGTTCGAAGTCCTTATCGTCGATGACCATTCGGAAGATCGCACCACCTCCCACCTTGCTACCCTGCGGTCCCGTCATCCTGCCAGCAATGTCACTATTCTTTCGATGCCGTCCTCTGAGGGACGGGGAAAACAAGCCGCTATACGCCACGGCATAGAACACGCCTCCGGCGAATGGATCCTCGTCACCGATGCCGACTGTACCGTGGGCCCCCAATGGATCCGCTCGATGGCCCGTGCCTTTTCAGACGACGTGTCCTTTGTGGCGGGTCCCGTGAAGTACGAGGTCCACGGGTCCTTCTTTTCCCAACTGCAGGCACTAGAATTTGCGGGGCTGGTAGCGGTTGGGGCAGGCAGCATGGGACTCGGCCGCCCCACCATCTGTAATGGCGCCAATGTGGGCTATCGGCGGTCGGCGTATCTCGCCTATGCGGAAGAAAAAGACCCGGCTTCAGACCCCGCTTTTGATGAATTGCTCGCCCAGCACCTGGGCCGTACCCAACCCAAGGCCGTCCGCTTCTGCCCGCTCCCAGAATCTATCATCACGACGCGCCCTGCGCCAACGGTCCGTGCTTTTTTGAAGCAGCGTCAGCGATGGGCATCCACGGGGGCTCGGTTTGAGGGAAAAAGCCTCAAGGCCCTGTTGGTTGCGATTTATCTGTTTTATCTGTTGCTCTTGATCAGCCCAGCCGTCTTCTTTTTTGCCGGATCAATTTCAGGTGTCGCAGGGTTGGCATTTTTTGTTAAAATTGGTGCCGAGTTTCCTCTGCTTTGGCAGGTATGTCGGCATTTCAACTGCCTACGCCTGCTCTTCCACCATCTTCCCGGACAAATGCTACAGATACCTTATCTCGTTGGGGTTGCCGGAGCGGGTGCCCTTTTTCCTTCTTCTTGGAAAGGACGAGCGGTGCAGCCATGATCGATCTTGTTGATCTATTTGGAACCCGCCTCCCCCGCTGGTCGGCCCGGTATTTCCCCGATATCACGTGGCGGATTCCGACGACCGATAAAGTGGCATATTTGACCTTCGATGATGGGCCCACCACGTCGGTTACTGCGCGGTTGCTGGACGTCATGGCCCGTTTCGATGCCAAAGGCACATGCTTTTTACTCGGCACCCATGCGCAACGGCACCCCCATCTTGTTCGTGATATTGCCGCCGCAGGACATACCATCGGCAACCACACCTACACCCACCCTAATGCGTGGCGAACGCCAGACGCTCAACTGGTTCGGGAATTGGAGCAAACAACAGGCATCCTCGAAAACCTGATCCAAAAGCCGGTTCGCTGGATGCGCCCGCCCTATGGCCGCTTTACGGACGCCATGCGGCACTGGTGCCGGGTACGCCGCCAGCAATGTACGATGTGGGACATTGGCCCCGGCGACTTTCTGCCCGACGCTTCCACTCAGCAAATCGCGCAACGGGTGGTTCGTGCCATTCGGCCCGGCTCGATTGTGGTGCTGCACGACAACCTCAAGGCCCGTGAAGTAGCTCCGGGGGCCCTGCACGACATCCTAGAACGTCTCACCGCCGAGGGCTGGCGGTTTCCCTCTTTGTAAACGCTCATCGAGGCTGCGTGGGGTCGTAGTACGGATTTTTTTTGGGCGTCTCCACCCCCCGATAAATGGCGCTGTATCGCAGGTAGTTCGCGGCATACTGTCCAATCGTAGCCACCTCTTCATCGGTCAGTGGCCGAACCACCTGCGCAGGCATTCCCAACACCAGCGAACGCGGCGGAATGTGCATGCGCTGTGTGACCAATGCCCGCGCCCCCACAATACTGTTGGTTCCTATCACCGCGTGATCCATGATTGTTGCTCCCATTCCTATCAGCACGTTGTCTTCGATGGTGCAACCGTGAATGATGGCGGAATGACCTATCGTCACGCGCGCACCAACGTCCGTGGGGGCTGTCCCGTGAGTCACGTGCACGAGGGTGTTGTCCTGCACATTGGTGGCTTCCCCAATGCGGATCCAGTTCACATCGCCACGGATAGTGACGTTGTACCAAATACTCGCTCCAGAGCCCAACGTAACATCGCCAATGAGGTCGGCAGAAGGGGCAATAAAGTTGGAATCATCAAAGCGGGGGGAAATTCCCAGAAAGTCGCGAATCATCGGGAGTGGAAGAGAGATTTAGGAAAGCAATAGCATTTCTAAAATAAGAAGCCTGCGCGGATACTTCCCATACCGCGCAGGCTCTTTGCGGATCAAAAGACGTGGCAAGATAGAGTTCCGCTCACTTGACCAGGCCCTAGATCTGCTTTCCGGGGGGAATGTTGACTCAGGTGACCGTTCCATTGGGCAAGGCGTGGCTCGTGGGAACCCATCACCTTGTACTGTACAGCTACAAGATACCTTGCCAGTTCTAACAGAAGCATCACACCACCTTCAACATTGGATAACAGATAGGGGCGTAGGGCGTTATTTCGTTCGACTTTTCCGAAACGAACGTTTGACTTGGGCAACCGAACGACTTTCTCACACCGACAGCTTATCTCTCGGCACCGAACGCCTTCTTGCAACCTCAACCCTATCCGCCCTCTTTCCACGATGCCTCACGCCTTCTCCAGCCTCCTGGCCTTCTTCTTTCTTTTCACCCCTTCCGTTCTCAGTCAGGCACAGCCGCTCCCGCGGCCTTCGGTGGCGTGGTCCATTGACACAGGTGGTCCCATCTGGGGATCGTCTACCACCAGAGAGGGCATCACCTATTTCGGCAACACCGATGGCACCGTTTATGCCCTTCGGGTTGCAACCGGCGAAACGGTTTGGACGGTAGCAACTGGCGGAGCGATTTACGGTGATGTGGCGGTGTATGAGGATTACCTCTACGTGGGTTCAGACGATGGCTTTTTGTATAAGCTTCACCTTGCTGACGGCTCAACAATCTGGCGGTTTAACCTGCACGAGGCTCCCCCACTGGTTCGGTATGGTCCTGGCAACTTCCCGCCCGAAGACTCCAACCGGGGCCTTGATTTCCGGGGCCCCAGCCCGGTGGAAGCCAACGGGATCGTCTACGTAGGCAGCCCCGACAAGCGGTTGTATGCGATTGATGCCGAAACCGCCACTAAACGATGGCATGCCGAAACCAACGACATCGTCCGGTCAAAACCAGTTGTAGCCGATGGAACGGTGGTGTTTGGAAGCTATGATGGGGTGGTGTATGCCCACGATGCTATCTCCGGAGCCCAACGGTGGACGTTTGACACAGGTGCCCCCATCACACCAGGCCCGCTGTTTTATGAGGGCATGGTCTACATCGGCAACAGAAGCACCCGCACCGCAACCGGCACCTTATATGCGCTGAACCTGGCAGATGGTACGGTGCGCTGGCACAAGGTGTATGGCGAAGGATCGTGGGTGGAAGCTGCCGGGACTATTTATGACGATGTCCTTTACATCGGGTCGTCTTTTTGGGCCACAACGCTGGCGCTTAATCCCCTGGATGGCACCTCATATTGGGAGCGCCGCGTGGCGGGTGCTTCCTATTCCACACCTGCCTTAACGGAGGATTCTCACTATTCTGGCACCGTTGGTTTTAATAATGGGCGGGGGTTTATCGGTTCACTGGTGCGTATTCACCGAGAATCGGGCAGCATCATCTGGCGGTACCTGTTCGAACCACAAGATGGCTATTTCGAATATGGAGTGGGTGCTTCTCCAGAAGTGGTAGACGGCCTCATCCTGTTTGGAGGATTGGATGGGACCTTTTACGCCCTGCGGGACGCACCGTCTGACACATCCTCGACGCCGTAGAGGCTGTTGAGGTTTTCAGTTTGGAGCGAGCAGGATGCCCTTGTGGATGTATTTGGTCACAACGTTGGAGGATCGTATCCGCACTACGGGCCGACAACGCGGGGACAAAGACGCCGCAAGGTCACTTGCGCAGCACAAGATCACAAATCTCAAAAACCTCTAAACCTAGTTGCCCGGTGCGCACTTTCAAGGGACGAAGTGCTTGCCATTCCCGACGCGCCAACAGCACTCCTTTTGTCTACCCACCGATCCCACTTAAAACTACTTACATACGACCCTTGATTTTTGTAATTAGCACCTTCCGTGCACTGTTGGTTCAAATGGCAAGCTTTCGTGAAGTCCTCGTTCGACGATTTCTGGGTGATCACCACCTATTTTAATCCGATTCGGTACCGGCGGCGCAAACATAATTACCACCACTTTCGCCAACACCTGGATGCCCCGTTACTCACGGTCGAACTCTCACACAACGGGCAGTTTGAATTAGGCCCAGGTGATGCCGACCTGCTCGTTCAGATCACCGGCCCCGATGTGATGTGGCAAAAGGAACGGCTGCTCAATGTCGCCCTCAAGGCCCTTCCTTCATCGTGTAGGTATGTCGCCTGGCTCGACGGTGATGTGATCTTTGAAAACCCGGACTGGCACCACCTTGCTAGAATAAAGCTCGAATCGCACCCGCTTGTTCAGCCATTTAAGACCCTGTACGACCTTCCGCGTGGCGCCTCGCCTGAACCCCTCGCTGGGCTCTCTCAGCCCCCCACAGCCTATTCGTTTGCGTACAAAATTTCAACCCCGGAAGCTGGTGTTAATTTTTTCAGGCCCGCCAGCACAACACTCGCCCGGATCAGTACAACCGGATTGGCGTGGGCCGCTCGCAAGGAACTACTTGATCAACATGGGTTCTACGACGCGCTTATAATAGGCGGTGGCGACCGGGCCATGGCGTGTGCCGCGTTCGGCCGGTTCGATGATGCCCTATACATGGCGTGCCTGCAGGGGCGCCGTGCCCAGCATTATCTTGCGTGGGCTACGTCCTTTTATGAGTCGGTGAAGGGGAATGTGGGCTACATCGATGCCACGTTGCTCCATCTCTGGCACGGAGCAATTGAGGATCGCCAGTATAATGAGCGGCACCAAAGGCTCAGCACGTTTGACTTTGACCCGTACACCGACCTTTGCCTCGACGCCGAAGGCTCGTGGCGCTGGAACACGCCGAATCACGAGCTACGTGCCTACCTCAAGCACTATTTCGCCCATCGCCTGGAAGATGGGCGCGTCAGCCCCACTGAGTCGTAGCGTACTGTGCGGAGGTTAAACCAGTTGCGCCTGTTGCCGTTGCCCGGTGAAGGAGTGTGCAAGGGGCAGATCGAAGAAGAAGGAGGTGCCCTGTCCTTCTTCGCTTTCAACAAGAAGCTTTGACGCGTGTAGCTCCAGGATTTTCTGGGCAATGGATAAGCCAAGCCCGGTTCCTCCTTCTTCGCGACTGCGGCTTTTCTCGACCCGGTAAAAACGGTCGAAGATATGGGGCACGTCTTCCGCCGGAATGCCTTGGCCCGTGTCGCGCACACAGACGCGGATCGTTTCCTCGGAGGGTTCTACTTGCACACACACCGAACCGCCACGCGGCGTATACCGAATGGCATTCTCGATGAGGTTGGACAGGGTCCGCTCGATAAGCCCAATATCAGCGAATACATGTGGCAAGGTAGAAGGAAGCTTGGCTTCCAGGGCAATCCCTTCGGCTTCTGCCGTTTGATCAAACTGGAGCACGATGTCCTGAACCAGTTCAGCCAAAGGAAACGGTTCGCAATGCGGTTGTACCTGCTGGGCATCTAATTTGGAAAGTTCGAACAACTCGTCAATGAGCCCGCCGAGCCGCTCTGCGCTTTTCATAACAGTGGCCAGGTACTGATGTTGTTCCTCCTCATCGAGCGTGCCCACCTTCATCTGAATGGTTTCCAGATACCCAAGCATTGACGCGAGAGGGCTGCGGAGGTCATGGGAGACGTTGGCCACCAACTCACGGCGCAGCCGATCCGCCTGCTTCAACTCATCCAGCATGGCTTCGAGAGAGTCTGCCATCTGGTTAAAAGACGACGCCAACTTGCCAATTTCATCGGGAGGCCCGACCCGAATGCGGCGATCCAGTGCCCCCGCCTCAAACGCCGTGACCACCTGTTTCATCTCGCGCAGGCGACGGGTGAGCAAGGCCATAGCCACCAGCGCTACCAGTACGGCAAACAACAAGATCAGCCCTAACACCTCCAACGTTACCTTGGCGATGTAGCTGTCCTGAATCATCGCCGCGGCCGAGTCGTAGCGCTCGCTGCCAAGAATGACGTATAAATAATAGCTGTCCCCCATCACGTTGATGGGGGCGACCGAAAACGGTTTTTGGCGCACAGCATGCAGCGGATCATCGCCGAGGATGGGCAGGGCGTCGCCTGCCAAAAACTGCTGGATCGGGGCCAGGGAAACATGCTCCTTTTCTACGGGCTCGTCCGACTCTAGGAAAGAAGACGTAATCGCGCCCGTACGGTCCAGCAGATACATCTCGATGCGGGGATTGATGCCCATCATATATTCGATGCGCTGCATGACCCCCATTTTATCAATTTTCTCTTGCAATAACGGTTCAAACTCGGCAGCAAGTTCAGCGGCCAGGTTCTGATTCAGGCTCTGCTCGGTCTCGTCTACAAAACGCAAAACCGACTGCGTCCAGATAACTGCCAGTACCACCCCCAAAACGGCAATCACCACAAGAATGACCGCCGCCAGCTTGGCGTATAAACTTTCCGCGAACCGCCTCATAGGCGCACCTCGGCCTGTTCGATGAACCGATAGCCCACTCCCCACACGGTTTGGATGAAACGGGGCGACGAGGGGTCTTCTTCGATCTTGCTACGCAGCCGGTTAATATGCGAATTGACCGTGTGACTGTAGCCGCTGTACTGGTAGCCCCACACCTGATCAAGGAGCTCCTGCCGGTTGTAGGCCCGCCCTGGATTCTGCGCAAAAAGCAGGAGCAGGGTGAATTCCTTGGCCGTGAGTTCAATCGCCTCGCCCCGTAGCGTCACCTTGCGTTTCTGCGGATAGACAATCAAGTCCCCAAACAGCAGCGGCTCTTCCTCTTCCTTTTGGTACTGCGCATGGTCAATCTCAATCCGCCGCTGAATGGCTTTGATGCGGGCCAAGAGTTCGCGAACGCTGAACGGTTTGGTGAGATAGTCATCCGCTCCGAGTTCAAGGCCCAGAACTTTATCCATCTCTTCGGTCTTGGCCGTCAGCATAAGGATGGGCAAATACCGATCTTCGGCGCGGACCCGCTTGCACACTTCAAAACCATCGATTCCCGGCAGCATCACATCCAGGATAAGCAGGGCATAGGTATTCTCCAGCGCCAGTGCCAATCCTTGCCGTCCATCGCTGGCGTGGTCCACCTGGTACCCTAAATCGGAGAGATGAATGCAAAGCAAGTCGGCGAGGTCCGGGTCATCTTCGACGACGAGAATCGAGGGCGTGGAGGGTGCGCGGGAAGAAAAAGACATGGATCAATGAAATTCTAAGCTTCTCCCCATAGATACTGTTTACCCCCCCAAGGTTTCATCACGGAACCATAACATCAACGACCAAAGTGCCATGAAGGGGGAAACGCGAATGTCGCCCACGCGTTGTGTCGCCCCACCCCATCTTTCCGAGTACTCCCGATGCAACCAACCCCCACCGAAACCTGGAGCCGCGTGTCGTGGCAGGACAAAGAAGCCCTGCAACAACCTGAGTACCCCGACGCCGACGCCCTCGCCGCGGCCCTGAAAACGCTCTCCATGCAACCCCCGCTGGTCACTTCGTGGGAGATTGAATCGCTCAAGGAAAAGCTGGCAGAAGCAACCTATGGCAAACGGTTTTTGCTGCAAGGCGGCGATTGTGCAGAACGGTT
This sequence comes from Rhodothermia bacterium, assembly GCA_030428385.1. Taxonomy (GTDB): domain Bacteria; phylum Bacteroidota; class Rhodothermia; order Rhodothermales; family JAAAOL01; genus JAUIDY01. Next base: position 19,067 of record JAUIDY010000052.1, read on the forward strand.
CGATGAATGTACCGCCCGCATCATCACGAGCCGGCTGAAAATCTTGTTGCAAATGAGCCTTGTGCTCAACTATGGCCTGCGCATGCCGGTGGTACGGGTGGGCCGGTTTGCAGGTCAATATGCCAAGCCCCGTTCCTCACCAATGGAAACCCTCGATGGGAAGACGCTGCCGAGCTACCGGGGTGATATCATCAATGGTATTGGGTTTACGGAGGAAGAACGTACCCCCGACCCTCGGCGTCTGCTGGAAGCCTACAGCACCTCGGCGCTTACCCTCAACTTTGTTCGTTCTCTCGTAAGCGGCGGATTTGCCGACCTACACCACCCGGAATACTGGAACCAGGGGTTCGTCCATGAAGCCGACCTCGCTGCTGAATACCAGCACATGCTCGACACCATCCGGGCCGCCCTGATGTTTGCCGAAAGTGTAGCCGATGGCCCCATCAGTGGTTTGCGTGAGGCTTCGTTTTACACCAGCCACGAGGCGTTGCATCTGCACTACGAGCAGGCATTCACCCGGACTGTCCCGCGCCGGACGGGGACGTATAACCTTTCCACCCATTTTCCGTGGGTCGGACTCCGCACGGCCCATCTAAACGGCGCGCATGTGGAATATGCCCGGGGCATCCGCAACCCCATTGGGATCAAGGTGGGCGGCTCCCTTTCTCCGTCGGAACTCCAATCCCTGATCCGTCACTTAAATCCCGAACAAGAACCGGGGCGCCTCACCCTGATCACCCGGTTTGGAGTGGCCAACATCGAGAACCAACTCCCCCCGCTGATTGATGCTGTCCGTGCCACGGGATCCCCGGTCCTCTGGTGTGCGGACCCCATGCATGGTAATACGGAAACCACCGACAATGGCTTTAAAACCCGCCATTTCGACAATATTCTGGGCGAACTTGAACACGCCATGGATATTCATCGCGCTATGGGTACCTATTTTGGTGGTGTCCATTTCGAGTTGACGGGAGAAGACGTGACCGAGTGTATCGGAGGTGCGCGTGGCCTCTCCGCAGAAGACCTCGACCAAGCGTATCACTCACTGGTCGACCCGCGCCTGAATGCGGAGCAAGCCCTCGAAATGGTGCTGCTTATCGTGCATAAAAAGCAGCGAATGCCCGACTGACGTGTCCCTTCAGCCAAGGTGCATGTCTGCACCTATGGCCACAACAATTAGAATTCTTACAAGCGCTTGAGCTTCAAATTGAATCCGTATACCTTTAGGTAAATACCTTCCTCCATTAGCCCGCCATGAATATGAACACGTCACCTGGCGCTGCGGCGTCACTCCCTGTCGCCGGACTCGATGTGGGCGTACGCGCCGAGTTTATCGCCCGCACCTACGCGCACCTTTTCGGGGCCATCGTGCTCTTCACCTTTGTCGAGATCTTCCTCTTCTCTTCAGGACTTGCCGCCACCATTGCTGAAAGCATGTTGAGCGTCAATTGGCTGTTTGTGCTGGGTGGGTTTATGATTGTGGGCTGGCTGGCATCACGTACGGCGCATAACACCACCTCCAAACCCATGCAATATGCCGCGCTGGGCGGGTATGTGGTGGCGGAAGCGTTGCTTTTTGTCCCACTGCTTTACATCGCCAACTATTACGCGCCCGGTGCCATCCAAAGTGCTGCGTTTGTCACCCTCATTGGGTTCACGGGCCTGACAGCCATTGTCTTTTTCACCCGGAAAGACTTTTCGTTCCTGGGTGGTATCCTGCGCTGGGGCTTTATTGTGGCACTGGTGCTCATCGTCGCCGGGGTCCTGTTTGGCTTCCAACTGGGCACCTTCTTCTCCGTTGCGATGGTTGCCCTCGCGGGCGGGGCCATCTTGTATGACACGTCCAATATCCTGCTGCATTATCCCGAAGACCGGTATGTGGGTGCTTCGCTCCAACTGTTTGCCTCGGTCGCGTTGATGTTCTGGTACGTGCTTAGCCTTTTCCTCTCACGGGACTGAGAAGGCGAACAATAACGACAGAAATAAAAAAGCCCGGTGCCCCACCAGCACCAGGCTTTTTTTTGTTGAGGTAACGGGAAGGCCCGATGCCCCCACCAGGCATCAGACCTTCATTCCCACCAGACCGTATGCTCTGAGATGTATAGCTAGATATGAGGTCGTTTGGGGTGTTCATCTATATATTCGTGAAAGCCGCCCAAGATGGATCATCCTGGGAGAATTTTTTTTCGTTTGTCCCGAATCAGTTGGCGGTTTCGTTATTCTTTATGCTGCAACCTGACCTTTCGTTTTCCGCAAGACCAATGGATAGCTGGTCTGCTTGCGATTCGCGTGTGGGTTGGGTATCGTACGAGGCGGCGGCGCACTGCTCGGTTGTTGCCCGTCTCCTCTCTCAGGATTATGCCGATCATCCAATCTCTTGAACCATGTCACTCTGGAAAAGCATTAAAGGGGAACTCATCGACATCATCGAATGGCTCGATGACTCGCATAGTTCACTCGTCTGGCGCTTCCCCCGCCACGATAATGAAATCAAAAATGGCGCAAAGCTAGTCGTCCGCGAAGGACAGTCGGCCGTCTTTGTGAATGAAGGCCAACTCGCCGATGTCTTTCCGCCCGGCACCTACACGCTCGAAACCGCCAACCTCCCCATTCTCTCCACCCTCAAAGGCTGGAAGTACGGATTCGACAGCCCCTTTAAGGCGGAAGTCTATTTCGTATCCACGCGCCAGTTTACGGACTTAAAATGGGGCACCAAAAACCCGGTGATGCTGCGCGACCCCGAGTTTGGCCCGGTTCGTATCCGCGCCTTCGGGACGTACGCGATGCGCGCCAAAGACCCGGCTGACATTATCCGCGAGATTGTGGGCACCAATGCCCATTTCACCACCGACGACATCACCAACCAGTTGCGTAACCTCGTCGTCTCGCGTTTTGTGGACAACGTGGCCGAGAGCAAGCTGGCGGTGCTGGACCTCGCAGCCAACTACGACGAGTTTGGCTCCCAGGTCAAAGAAAAAATCCAGCCTGAGTTTGAAGCCTACGGCCTCGAACTCACCACGCTCCTGATAGAGAACATCTCCCTCCCACCCGCCGTCGAGGAAGCACTGGACAAACGCACCAGCATGGGCGTCATCGGCAATCTGGGCGCGTACACGCAGTTTCAGGCCGCCAACGCCATGGAGCAGGCCGCGCAGAATCCGGGCGGCATGGCCTCGGGCGGCATGGGCATGGGCATGGGCTTTGCCATGGCCAACCAAATGGGGCAAGCGATGGCCCAGCCTGCGCAGCCCTTCAACCCGGCAGCAACGGGAGCCACCCCCCCTCCGCCTCCTGCCCCGGTGGCGTACCACGTGGCGGTGAATGGACAAACCACGGGCCCCTACGACTTGAATACGCTGCGCCAGCAAGCTGCTCAGGGACAGTTTACGCCCGACTCTGTGGTGTGGAAGCAAGGGATGAGCGGCTGGATCCGCGCGGGTGACGTGACCGAGTTGCAGCAGGTGTTTCAGGCGATGCCGCCACCGCCGCCGCCGCCTCCTCCGGCCCCTTAATCCGTCTTTTCTCGTTATAAGAAGCAGGCACCTTTGTCGCGTTATCCCATGACCGGTGTACTGTCGTGTTTTCCGGCGTGTAGTGGTTCTTCAAACGCTACACGCCGGACTTTTACCCATCTTGGGTGCCTGCTTCTACCGCTCGTGAAATGATCTCCCTCCCCAACCCCCTGTAAACATGGAACCCGTTAAGTTCCCCTGCAAATCGTGTGGCGCAACGCTGCACTTCGCCCCCGGCCAGGACGCCCTCGTTTGCCCTTTCTGCGGCGCTGCCAATGACATGCCGGAAGTGGATGTGGCCGTCCAGGAAGAAGCCCTCCAAGAACTCGACTTCCATGCATACCTCTCCGAACTTGCTTCTGGAAGTGAGACGGTGGTGGTTACCGTTGTCAAATGCTCAAACTGTGCCGCAGAGACCACCTTCGACCCCAATATTACGGCGGATGAATGTGCATTTTGTGGGACAGCCCTGATTGGCGGTCAACACACCGAGCGGATCATCAAACCGAAGGCCCTGCTCCCGTTTAAAATCGCCGACCGGGAGGCCCATGAGCTGTTTCGAAAATGGCTGGAAGGGCTCTGGTTCGCCCCGAACTCCCTGAAGCAATACGCCCACCGCGATGAAAAACTGGATGGGGTATACCTGCCCCACTGGACCTTCGACTCCGATACCGCTACCGACTGGCGGGGGCAACGCGGCGAATATTATTACGTGACAGAAACATACACCGTAGATGGTAAAACCCAGACCCGGCAGGTTCGCAAAACCCGGTGGTATTCACGCAGCGGCCACCTACATCACTTTTTTGATGATGTGTTGGTGTGTGCGACCAACTCGCTACCGCGTAAGTACATGACCTTGCTTGAACCCTGGGACTTAGAAGCCCTCGTGCCCTATGACGAAGCCTACCTGAGTGGGTTTAAGTCTGAGGCCTATTCCGTAGAGTTGGAACCGGGATGGGGCCATGCCAAAAATCGCATCGACTCCGACATCGACGTCATGATTCGACAACAGATCGGCGGCGACGAGCAGCGAATCACTTGGAAAAACTCGAACTACAACGACATCACGTTCAAACATATCCTGCTGCCGGTGTGGATCAGCGCCTATCGCTACAATGACAAGGTATTTCGTTTTATTGTGAACGCCCGGACCGGCAAGGTGCAAGGCGAACGCCCGTGGAGTTGGGTTAAAATTGCCGGGGTCGTCATCTTGGCAATCCTTATTCTGGCCCTTATTATCTACTTCACGAAGTAGCCCATTCGCCCGGAACGCCAATGCGCCTCAAATCGATTCAGAGTGGTTTTTTTATCACCCTGCTGGTCGTCGTAACGGTTGCTTTCCTCGCCCTGATCCGGGACTTTTTGCAGCCCGTTTTCTGGGCGGCCGTCCTGGCCGTCTTGTTTTACCCCATCCAGAATCGCTGGCTTCGGGTAGTACGAGACCGACGAACGCTGGCCTCTCTCCTCACGACGTTGACAATCTTTTTCATCGTCATCCTCCCGTTAACGTTTGTTGGAGCAGCCGTATCGAACGAGGCGGTGAATCTGTACCAGCGCATTGAGTCGGGCGACATTGACCTTCAGGCGCTGATACAAAAACTGACGGCCATGTTGCCCGTCGCACAGGAAACACTAAACGACTACGGCATCGACCTGAACCAGCTAAAAGAACAGCTCTCGGGTGCCGCTGTCACGACGAGTCAGTTTCTGGCCTCACAGGCGGTGGATTTTGGGCAGAACGCCTTGCGTTTTGCGGCCTACTTCTTCCTCATGCTCTACTTCCTGTTCTTCTTCCTGCGGGATGGACCGAACTGGCTGGTGCACATTATGCGGGCGCTGCCGCTAGGTGACGACCGCGAGCAGATGCTGGTGGACAAGTTTGCCAACGTCTCGCGTGCAACGATCAAAGGAACCCTGGTGGTGGGCGTGGTGCAAGGCGCGCTGGGCGGGCTCATCTTCTGGATCCTGGGTATCGGTGCCCCCGTATTCTGGGGCGTTATTATGACGGTGCTCTCGCTGCTGCCGGCTATTGGGGCCGCCCTCGTATGGCTACCCGCCGCCATCATTTTAATGGTGAGCGGACAGGTAGTGAAAGGCATTATCCTGCTTCTTGTTGGCGGCTTGCTTATCGGGATGGTGGATAACATCCTGCGCCCAATACTCGTGGGGCGCGACACCAAGATGCCCGACGTGCTCATTCTACTTGCTACATTGGGCGGTCTGGCCATATATGGGATTTCAGGGTTTGTCATTGGACCCATTATCGCCGCGCTCTTTTTGGCGATCTGGCAGATGTTCGAAGCCGAATATGCGACGTTGGATGATCCGCCCGTGAACGACAGCCCCCCACCTTCGGACAAGCCCCCTCCAGGTTCATGGGCGACCCTCTAATTGAACCCGCCTAGCTGCGCCGTTTCCTTTTTCTGGACTTATGCCCGCTCTCACTCGTCAACGCGAGGCGTAAAACGAAGCCACGTCCTCACGCCGTCTCCTGTGCTTTTCCCCTGTCGGGCGAGATCACCACAGGGTATACGATCCTACTTGATGGCGAAAACCAGAGGAGGGTGCGTATGTCTAGGAATTCAGATTTCGATTGAAGAAGGAAGCCTTTTCTCTCCTTCACGCGTTGTAGCGCGGCTCACCCCTCGTCGGTTGATTCTTCGTGTATGTCAGCCTCTCGGTCGTATCATCGTATTGTCGTTAAGCTCGGCACCAGTGTGCTCACTGGTGGCACGCCTCACCTGAACCGCCCCCGCATCATCGATCTGGTGCGGCAGTGCGCCGCGTTGCATGCCCAGGGATGCGAGGTGATTGTGTGTACGTCGGGTGCCATCGCGGCGGGGCGCGAGCGGCTTGGGTTTCCCTCCCTTCCTGCTACCATCACCACGAAGCAAATGCTGGCCGCCGTAGGACAGAGCCGGCTCATGCACACCTGGGAACGGTTTTTTGAGATTTACGGCGTGCCAGTTGGTCAGGTGTTGCTTACCCGGGAAGACGTGGAAGACCGCCCCCGCTTTCTTAATGCCCGGGACACCCTGCGAACGTTGCTGGAACACCGCATCATCCCCGTCATCAACGAAAATGACGCCGTTGCGACCGCCGAGATCAAGGTGGGGGATAACGACAATCTGTCGGCGCTGGTGGCGGTCCTTGCCGAAGCAGACGCCTTGTTTCTGCTTACCGACCAGCCGGGCCTGTTTACCGCCGACCCACGCCTCAACCCCGAGGCCGAATTGATCGCCGAAGTGCATACGATCGATGACGCGCTGCGGCAGCTTGCGGGAGGCAGTGGAACGTCCTTGGGAACAGGCGGCATGTTAACCAAACTAGAAGCAGCCGATACGGCGCGTCGGGCTGGGGCCGACGTCGTTATAGCAAGCGGGCACCTCGAAAACGTAGTTACTCGCCTCGCTAAAGGTGAAGCCCTAGGGACCCGTTTTCCCGCCCTCGACACGCCGCTTGAAAGCCGCAAACGGTGGTTATTCGCCGGTCCCACCCCCGTGGGCACCCTTTGTGTTGATGCGGGTGCGACGAAAGCCCTGCTTAAAAAAGGCAGCAGTCTGCTTCCCTCTGGTATCACGGCCATCGAGGGCGACTTCCAGCGGGGCGACCCGGTTCACATTGCCAACGAAGAACTCACACCGATTGCCCGCGGTATCGTTCGCTACAGCGCGGCGGAACTGTCGCGTATCCGTGGGTGTCATTCTAGCGCCATCGCTGACCGGCTCGGATATGCCTATGGCCCCGTCGCCGTACACCGCAACGACTTAATCCTTCTTTAACCTTTGCCTGATCCACCCCATCATGCAACTTGTTGATTCCTCCCTCGCTGAGCTTGGCAAGGCGGCCAAATCCGCCAGCCGCACCCTCGCGGCCCTCACCACCGAGCAGAAAAATGCAGCCCTGCACGCTATTGCCGACGCGATAGAAGCCAATGCGGACGACGTCCTGAAGGCCAACGCCCTGGACATCGCCGATGGCAAAACCCGTGGCCTGAGCGACGCCTTGCTAGACCGGCTCTTGCTCACTCCAACCCGTGTTGCGGCCCTCGCTCATGACGTGCGCAATGTCTCTACCCTGCCTGATCCGGTAGGCACCGACATCGATCAGCGCACGCTCCCGAACGGCATGGAATTGATCCGTCGGCGCGTGCCCATTGGCGTGCTGGGCGTGATTTACGAAGCCCGCCCGAACGTCACCATCGACATCGCCGCCCTGAGCCTCAAAACCGGTAATGCCGTCATTTTGCGCGGCGGAAGCGAGACGTTGCGGAGTAACCTCGCGCTGGTGGCCCTCATCCAGCAAGGACTTGCGACCGCTGGCCTTCCTGCCACCGCGGTGCAATACATCGAAAACCCCGACCGGGCACTGGTAGCCGAACTCCTCCGCCTCGATGACTATGTGGATATGATCATTCCTAGAGGCGGTGCAGGCCTTCACCGGCTTTGTAAGGAGCAAAGTACCATTCCCGTCATCACAGGCGGCATTGGCATCTGCCATATCTACGTAGATGCCGAGGCTGATCTGACACGCGCTGTGGATATCATTGAAAACGCCAAGGTTCAGCGCCCCAGTGTTTGCAATGCCCTCGACACGTTGTTGGTCCATAAGGCCGCCGCTGTAGCTCTCCTCCCCAACGTTGCTGCGCGTCTCGCCACGCATGGGGTTGAACTCCATGTAGATGGTCGCTCGCACGAGATTCTGCGCGACAGCACAGCCCCGCTCATCCCGGCGGCCCCTGATGATTTTGACAAAGAATGGCTGGGACTCACCATGGGCATTAAGGTGGTAGACAACATGGAGGAAGCCATTGCCCATATTCATGCCCATAGCACGGAGCACTCGGACAGCATTTTGACCACAAATACCCACCATGCCGAACGCTTTGTGCGCGAGGTCAACTCCGCTGCGGTTTATGTCAATGCCAGCACCCGCTTTACAGATGGCAGTCAGTTTGGCCTTGGAGCAGAGGTGGCCGTGAGTACCCAGAAGCTCCACGCCCGCGGTCCGATGGGGCTCGAAGCCCTCACCACGTACAAATGGATCGGCCTGGGTGCTGGTCATGTGCGGGAATAAACCAACCTGTCTCTTCCCTCTTGTGCTTTCTTACACGTAGTATGATGGTTATGCGCGTTCTTGTTGGTGTTTTGTTTTTCCTTGCGGCAACGACGTTGTCCGTTTACGCCCAACAGCACCTGGTGGTCATGAACACCGCCGCTCATCCCGACGATGAAGACGGTGCGACCCTGACTTACTATCGTCATGCTAAAGATGCCCTCGCCTATAGCGTTATTTATACCCGTGGGGAAGGCGGGCAGAATGAAATAGGGCCTGAACTGTACGAAGAACTGGGTGCCATCCGCACCGACGAGTCGGAACGGGCAGCGCGTCACCTCGGCACGCAACTGTTCTTTCTGAACTTCGAGGATTTCGGCTATTCCAAACACGCCGATGAGGCGTTTGAGGAATGGGGCGGGCGCGATGCTGTCACGGCGCGCCTGGTGTACCTCATCCGCAAGCTCAAGCCCGATGTGATCTTTACCAATCACGATACCGTCACGGTTGGCCCGCAGCGCCAGCACGGACAACATCAAGCCGTGGGCCTGTCCACCTATGATGCCTTTGCCCTGGCCAGTGACCCTGCCTACCACCCGGAGCAACTTGAAGAAGAGGGCGTGGACCTCTGGCAACCGAAACGGTTGTTTCTTCGCACATGGCAATCCTCTGAACGTACGGTAGTGTCGGTACCTGTGGGCGCAATCAATCCAGCGACGGGCGAACCCTACGCTGCGTACGCGGCCCATGCGCTACGCGAACACGCTTCGCAAGGCATGGATCGTTGGGCCGACCGGATGCAGTCCATCCCAGCTACCCACTTCGAGTTGCTCCGCACTGCTACCGAAGCGCCCTTTGTTGCTGACGACCTCGCCGCCAACCTGCCCCCCAACACCCAGGCCCGCCCGTCGCTGGCCTATCGTATTGATGCGGGACGGGTGCCCCTTCTTCCAAAAGACGCCCTGATACTGGATGACGATGTTGCGGTGCCGGGCCAAACCATTTCGCTCTCCTGGGACCCGGCCACGTTCCCGGCGTCCCAATTACGCTGGCAGTTCTTTGGCGCGCTCGATTCCACAGTATACCTTGCAGATTCTGCGATCCATCGTCTTTCGCTGCAACTACCCGCCGACGCATCTCCAACCGTTCCTCACGCCGTGCACCAATACACCCGCTTTGAGAATCGTTTTCCCATTGGCATGGCGGTGTACGACGCCCAAACCGATGAACTGCTGGCGGGCGGCTACCTTCCGTTGAACATCGCCCCTCCTGTCCACCTGGAGTTGGCAGAGCCTGTGGTGCGGCTTCATGCGGGTAAAAACGAGATTAAGGTTCGCGCGCAAGTCTTCGATCCTGCCATTGAAGCCCTGACCGTAAACCTTGCTGTGGCCAACCCCACCACCCGCACGGTGGAAACACAACAACATTCTTCTATCAACGTGCAGGGAGCCGGGCCTTTGGAGCATACTATTGCGTACGTGCTGCCAGCCGATCTGGAGACAGGTACCTACACCCTCACCGTCTCTGCCCTCCCCCAACCAACCACCCTCGTTCCGAGAGCCGTCACGGCAGAAGGCATGGGCCGGGCTTTTAAAGTGGCGGTAGCTGAACCCCTCAAGGTGGGGGTGGTGCAAAGTTATGACGATGCCATGGCTGTGGCCCTGGAAAACCTGGGCGTCAACTACGTCCTGCTCGATTCCACGGCGCTGGCGTCTCGCTCCTTCGCCGACCTTCACACCATTCTTGTTGACATTCGCGCCTATCTCGTCCGCGCTGACTTGCGGACCCACAACGACCGGCTGCTCGACTGGGTAGCCGAGGGGGGCCATCTGGTGGTAAACTACCAGAAAACGTTCGAGTGGAATGATAACTTCGCCGACCCGTTTGTGGAAGGACAGAATAATCCTTCAGGGTTTGCCCCCTACGCGTTAAAATTGGGACGCGACCGTGTGACCCGCGAAGACGCCCCCGTTACCGTCCGCCATCCTGATCACCCGTTGCTGCATTCGCCCAACCCAATCTCCCAGAACGATTGGGACGGCTGGGTTCAGGAGCGCGGGCTATATTTTCCTGCCACCTACAGTGATGCTTACACCGAACTATTCTGCATGAACGACCCCGGCGAAGCTCCTTTGTGCAGCTCTACGCTGCTAACGACGCACGGTGAAGGCTCATATGTGTATACCGCCCTGGGATGGTATCGCCAACTCAAGCTCTTCCATCCGGGTGCCTACGCCTTCTTCGCCAACCTGATCAGTTATCCCCTGACAAGGGGCGAATCTGTCGAAACATCGGCCAACTTTTAACGGCAGTCGCCCTTTTTTTTCTTTTCCTCGTCTTTCCTATCTGTTCCTTTTGATATTTTGGGAAAGCATGTCGTTCTTCTAGGGTGGGCCATCTGTTTTTGGTCAGACGGAAAGCCCCCTTTACGATCCCGCTGTCTGCTTCCCGCCTATGCCTTCCCCGCACGCTCCCACCTACCGCATGTTGATCGTCGATGACGACAACGAAATTCGTTTTGCCCTCCAAGATTATTTCGAACTGAACGGCTACCACGTTTCTGTTGCCGCCGATGGTTCCGAAGCCCTGGCTTTTCTGAACGGGTCACCCCGGTTTGACATTGCCCTGCTGGATGTGATGCTTCCTCACAAAAACGGCTTTGAGATCCTGCAAGAAATCCAATCGCTGCAGATTGATACTCCGATCTTGATGCTTACGGCACGCGGAGAACAGGAAAGCGTGCTGAAAGGCTTTGGGTTGGGAGCCGATGATTATGTGACAAAGCCTTTTAACGTGGACGAACTGGCGGCGCGTATTCGCGCCATTCTGCAGCGCACCCAGCCACCCAGTGCGGCCCCGATGTCCATTTTCACTGTTGGTGATGTGGAGATCAACTTCAGCACCCATGAAGCCACCAAGGCCGGTGAACCCCTCAATTTTACCGCGCTGGAATTCGAAATCCTGCGGTATCTCATCGAACACCGGGGGGAAACGGTCTCTCGCCGGCAGTTGCTCCGGGATGTCTGGAATATTCCGCAGGACATCGTCACGCGCACCATCGACCGGCATATGGCGTCGATTCGGAAAAAGATCGAACCCGACCCGACCCGCCCTACTTTTATCGAAACGGTTTATGGCACGGGCTATCGATTTCATGGCTAGCCCTGCAAATCCACCTGCTCGTACTCAATTCTCCCTGGTGCTTCTACCCAGCACATGGGGCATCGCCTGCATGCCCGCCTCAGGGCAATGAGAAGACACCTCCCGCATGGTGGGTCTCTTTTCCTTCAACATAAATGCGGGCACGGGGTACGTCCAACAAGATCCGACCTCGTATATTTCGGGCGCCCTTGGTTTTTGGTACCGACGCGGACGAACGCTCTTTACGGGCTATGGCGAAACCACACACCCCTTTCCTGTCACGTTTCGATACCGGTACCAGGAATTATCCAATACCTTTGAAGACATCTCCGCTCTAGGCATCGAAGAAAAGTCAGAAACGACCAAAACGTGTGGTGACAAAGAAAGCGGGTAGGAAATAATAGGATTTCTCCCTACGCCACAGCGGGGTATTTCACCGTGTTAGGCTTCAACACCGTGCGTATACGTATGAATGCAGGTTGGCGCTTTGATGAAGCCGGGTTCACCATCACGATGTTTCAGTTCCAGGTAGTCCCCTAACTTCTTATTCGACACTGAGCCCGCGTCCTCATTCGTCGGTCGTTTCTTGTTTTAGGTCTGCCACGAGTTCGTCGCCTATGTCCGTAATCCCCCCGGCTAAATCCGCCACATTCCGTAAGCCTTGGAGGTACCATTGGTACTTTGGACGCAGTGTTGCATTTTCTGGATCGTAAAATTCGTCGGGGCCCTTCTCAAGGTTGGGAATAAGGACCGTTTCGGACAGGTGCCGCAGTTGCGCCAGTTGTTCAAACCCTGCGTTTAAGGCGTTATAAAACTCAGAAATGCGGTATAGGGTGGGCACATCGAGAAGATTTAGTCCTCCACTCTCTAACGCGGCTTCCCACATATGAGACCGCACACTGATGGGTTCAATCAGCGGTTGTAGGGGCGGCATGGCCCCGGCGGCGATGGACGAATCGTAATACGCGATCATCCGGGGCGTTTGGGTGGCTGCCCGCCTCGTCCGAATGGTGATTTCTTCGATCTCTTGCACCAACGCCCGCTGCATTTGTGCGCGGTGAATTTTTTCTTCTTGCCCTTCTCGGTATTCAGAAAGTTGAAAGGCGGCAAACACCCCAAAAAACACGATAAGCAGCTCAAAAAAACCACGCCTCAGCAGGGAAAGCCAACCATTGGAGGGTACCGGGTGCCCAGGTGCAGGCGCTGGTGCCGATGAAGAACGAGGCTCTTCTAGCAAGGGTTGAGGATTCTTCGGATCAGCAATCAACGATTTGGGGGATCTTGTTCGAGGTCTTTTACACACCGAAACCCCACGTGAAACAGCGAGGTCTCCGGCGTGGAATGCGAGCGCGTAAACACGTTGTATCCGTGGCATTCTTCACATTGAAACGACCCTCCTCGCTGTACCTTTTCACTTTGGTCATGCGGGGTAAACGGGGTTCCTCGCTCGGCATAGGGGCGGTACCAGTCTTCGCACCACTCCCATACGTTTCCGGCCATATCGGTTAATCCCAGGGGCGTTTCCCCAAATGCTCCTACGGGCGAGGTGTATCGAAAGCCGTCGGCTACCGTGTTAAAAGCGGGAAAAGAGCCTTGCCACGTATTGGCCCGATGCACTCCGGCCATCGCCAGGGTCTCCCCCCAGGGTAATGGGGTTCGGGTGTTGTGTGCATTCCGGGCGGCGTGCTCCCACTCTACTTCCGTGGGAAGTCGTTTGCCAGCCCACGTGGCATAGGCCACCGCGTCGTTCCAAGAAACCTGGGTGACGGGATGGTCATCCGGAGCTTCAGGCCCTTCGGGTCCAAAGGGATGATGCCAGGTAGCCCCGGGCACCAGAAGCCATTGCCGCGCCTGTTCATCCAACACCCCTGCATCACCAAACCGCTCGGCTTCGGTAACAAACGCCGTCGCTTCCACAAATTGCCTGAACTGTGCCACGGTTACCGGCGACCGATCCATCAAAAAGGCGGGGACCTCCACCCAAAAGGCCGGTCGGGCTGAGCCGTTGTGCCGGCTCCCTGGTCCGACCTCTTCGAGGGTCCCCGAATCATCGCCCACACGGGTACGTCCGCCGGGTACGTACACCATCTCCGCAGGCACAGCAACCGAAGGCGGCACCTCAACGGAAAACGGCTCGATCACCTGCGCTGCGGGTGATGGCGGTGTTGTCTGAAGAACCGTATCCGTATCCTTGTCTCCCAATTCCCGGCCCACAAACCAACCCACCACCATCAGGGAACACAACACGAGAAGAAGAATCCCCCAAAGCCGCGCTTTGCCTGCTTCTTTATGCTCAGCTCTTAGTTGCTCCATCTTCACGATCAGGTTATTCGTTGTCAAGCAGCGGATCCGTGCGTGGTGCATCATCGAGCCGCGAATCGCCCCCTCGAAAGCCCTGTGGTATCCGCAGGGGAATCTGCATCCCGCTGGTTCTATTCAACGTTTCAATCAACCGATTCCGCAAGTGGCTTATTTCCTCCCGGTGTACGGGGCTGTGAATCAGGTTGAAGCGCTCCATGGAGTCCGTTTCCAGGTCATAAAACCCATCTTCGTCTGGGTGTCTGTCGACAGAGCGTACCCTGTTCCGGTGAAGACAAGTACAAGGAGCCTGAGCAACCAACACCCCAGCTGAAAACACAAAAAGTGGTCTCTACGATTGGGCAAGGAAAGCCTCCTGGGGCGTTATATGATTGGGGGAAGGCTTGGGGATCTCAATATATCAAAACACCGAGGCATTGCCAGTTCGTCTCTCAAGAAAACACGCGTGCCTCTTTTTTGAAGGGTGGTGTAGGGATGTAGGGTTTTGCGTCTCGGAAGGAAACATCCTCCTGTTCCAAACCCAATTGATCCATGAACACTCCCACCACATTCAATTTTGGCTCCGAGGCCATCGCCCGGGCCTACGATGACCTTCTCGTACCAACCCTTTTTCTTCCTTAGACTTCTTACCTGCTCGACAACTACGGGCCCTGGGAAGGATGCCGGGTCCTCGACCTTGCGACGGGCACGGGGGCGATCGCGTCCCAACTACCTCAGCGTGTTGGTGAACCAGGAACCGTTGTTGGTGCAGACATCAACGCCGATATGCTCACCTTCGCTTTGAAGCGATGCAAGAATATGCCGGTCCAGTTTGAGCACATGCCCGCCCATAAATTGACCTTTGCAGATGATGCTTTCGACGCCGTTATCTGCCATCATGGATTTCAGTTTTCTCCCAGACCGCCTCGAAGCCACCCGCGAGATGCACAGGGTGCTTGGCCCTCAAGGCCGTGTCGTCATCGCCACCTGGATGCCTGTCTCTCCGGACTCTCTCTTTGGTATTCTGTGTGAGGTACTAGATGAACATGGTGTCCCCGACATTGCTCAGATGATGCGTAAGCCCTTCAACTTTTTATCGACCAAAGACCTGGCGGCTCCCTTCACGGAAGCCGGTTTCCATGCCGTAGATGTGCAACAAGTATCGATGCCCTTTGTCATTCCTGGCGGAATTCCCCAGGCCCTCAAGGTGGCTTCGGCGACTCCCATCGCCCCGAAGGTTCACGCTTTACCCCTCGCCCAGCAAGAAACGATTCAACAGCAACTAGCAGAGCGGCTGGGTCGGCTTTCGACCGATGGGGTGATGATGGGTCGCATGACGACGAACATTCTCACAGCCTCCAAGCTGCCCCTCAACTAACCGCGCATCCAGTCAAGGGCCCGCTCGGATACCTCCAGGGTTACCGTGTGCCCGGCATCGAATTCTTCGTACAATACCTGATAGCGCATCCGAAGTAATTCGGGGACGATTTGGTCGCGGGTAGGCCCCAGCAGCCCATAGTCGCGGGTGCCTTGAAACACATAGATGCGCGGCTGTCCCACGATTGGTGAACCCGGAACAAACGCCACCGGTGCGAAAGCCACCAAATGGCTAAACAGGTTGCCGTTCGACACCCCCAGCGAAAGCGCATACGTGGCCCCGTCGGAAAATCCCCCCAGCGCGATGCGGCCCCGTTGGACACGGCACCGCCGGAAGGTATACGCAAGGGCTTCATCGAGGAAGGCACGATCCGGCCCATACGTGCCCGTCTCCATCAGGTCCCATGTAAAAGAACGAGAATCCGGGGCTAGCAGAATGATGTTTCGTTCCTCGGCGAGGGTAATCCACGGAAGCCACGCTCCATGGGCGGACCCACCCGCTCCATGAAGGATGACCATCAGGGGCAAAGCAAACCGAGGATGTACCCGCTTCGGCACATACAAAAAACCATCCCGTTCGCTCCCCAATCCCAGCGGTGACAACCCCCGCGGCGGCGCTTCGAGGGGGGCACCCACGCCAACAGTTAGCCGAGGATCTCCCACCCTCGATAGCGCAACAGGGTCAGCACAGGCGGTACCCCAAACCGAAGCTCCCAGTAGCGCTGCTCCCTGTTTTAGAAAAGCACGCCTGGTGTTGCTGCCCGAAGGTCTACGCTCACCCATATGCCTTACCTCTTGACGGATTACATGCGCCCGCAGGGTAAGACCGTGTTTTCAAAGAATCGTTCGTTCCTAGAAAACCGAACCATTTCGTGCATTCTTGAACCATCCTCCGAATGGCTACCAGCCAAAGACTTCCACCATCCGTGCCTTCAATTGAGCGATGATGGGGTTTCGCAGTTCGGACGGACCATTCCCAAAAACCACCATGCCATGCCCCCCTTTAAGGGTGCCCACGACTTCTCCTCCCGTTCCCGTATTCGATCCGCCATGCGAAAAGGCTGGAAAAGAGCCGAGCGAGTCCGAAACCATCCATCCCAAACCAAATCCGCCTTTGCCAGGGGACATCATTTCTTGCGCCACTGTTGGCGAAATGACGCCCTCTTCTTCGCCGTCTAGGGCACGCTGAAACGCTAGCATCAGGCGCGCGATATCCAGCGGAGTACTCCACATGCCCGACGGCGCTACCTGTGGGCAAATGGGCAATCCCGTGCGGATTACTTCGCCATCCCGGTTGTGAGCCCGCGCCACGTTTGAAAAAAAGGCCTCCTCGTCGGGCTGATACATGGCGGTTCTCGTCATCCCGAGGGGTTCAAACAGATAGTGCTGTGCCAACGCAGCCAGTGGCTTGCCTAGCTCATCTTCGATGGCGACTTGGGCGATCACATACCCACCTCCGCTGTAGCGCCATTCGGACCCCGGTGTATGGGTAATCATAAGCGGTGGCGTCCGTGCTACCGGGTCTCCGTTTAAGCTTTGCACCAGACTGGGCCGTTCATCGCCTTCGTAAAAATCCATAAACCCGTGCTGGGTGGTCCCTGCTGTGTGATTCAACAGGTGGCGCAGCGTGATGGGCGTGACCTGTGTATGCGGGTTGTCGGGTAGCGACCATCGCTTTAAATAGCTGGACACCGGCGCATCCAGATCGAGCAGTCCTTCCTCGGCCAGCAGGACCACGAGCGTGGCCGTAACCACCTTCGAGATGGAACCCGTGGAGTATGCGGTTGCGGTGTCAACCAACGCCCCCTCCCCTGCTTTTTTCAAGCCAAAAGCCCTCGCCCCCACCACCTCAAAATCATTTATGACCGCGAGACTTAACCCTTGTAACCCATGTGCCTCCATGGCCTCTTCCACAGTCCAACGTCCACCCTCTTCATGCACCAGGGCTTGCACGAGGGAGTCCAACCTGGCTTCTCGGGCTTGTCCCCAACTCATCTCCACGATGACTTGACTGAAGAGCAGAGCAATGAGTACAGGGATTAAGCGCATGATGTCAGACAAGGCAGTGAGGAATCGGGGCTATGGTGCGCCCCTACGTGCGTGAGAACCCCCTCGTTACATCCTCACGCAAATCAGGATTGGGTCATGACTGGCGCATTTTCGGGCGATGCTTCGAGGATCAGGTTGATGAGGTGACGGAGTTGGGGATTGTTCACCCGGGGACCAAACTTCCACCAAATAAGGCGCCCTAACCGTTCTCCCGTATTCACCCGGTTTACCACCACCAATTCACGCTGGGGATCGATGATGATTTTTTGTCCTCCGGTACCTGTCGCCATGTAGGTACCATCGGGCATCAGCCACCACATGTAGCCATATCCTACGCCATCGCCCAGATCCGAATACCGCACCATGCTTGCCTCGATCCACGACGCTGGAATAATTTGCTTTCCTTCCCAGCGTCCTTCCTGGAGGTATAGCACCCCAAAGCGCGCCAGGTCGCGCCCCGACATCCAGAACCGAAACGCGGGAAAGGCCGATTCTTTTCCTTCATAATACCGCACATCCTCGACCCGAAAGTCCTGCATCCCGATCGGGTCGGCGATCCACGCTTTGAAGGCTTCGCCAAGCGTGAGGCCCGTCAGTTCCTCGAATATGATGCCGCTGGCGTTAAAGCTCCAGTTGTTGTAATGGAAAAACGTGTTGGGGGGATGCGCCCCGCGTTCGGGCGAGGGCCCATTGTCGTCCTTCACGGACGGATGATAGATCCCAGAACGCGCCGTCAGCAAGTCTTCTAGCCGTGCCTGTCGTTCTGCTTTCGTTAGCTGTGGATTTTTGTCGTCAATACCCAGCGCTTCGAGTGTCTGGTTGATATCGATCATGCCACGAGAGACGGCGATGCCATAGAGCGCACTCACCAGGCTTTTGCGTACCGAATGCACGCTGATGCGTTTTTCCGTGGCTCCCCATTCCGCAAGCAGTTGCCCGTTTTGTATGGCAATCACCGCCGTTGTGCCCAGGCTATCAGCGTACCTCCGCGCCCCTTCCAGTTGTGAGGTTGAACGATTTGCAACAGGGGGAAAAACAGGCTGCAACGATGCGGAGTCCTTTGTCGGTTGCAGGCGGGGTCCCCGAATCAAATCGCGGTGGATCAGACATCCCGAAACAAACGAGACAAGAATAAGCGGGACCAGGAAAAACAGGGTGTGGCGCATAGATTGCTTGAATGAAGCCATCAGAACAAGGGTTCAAGGGTCGTTTTTATTAACCCTGCCAACAAAAGCTATCCCTGGAAACCCATGCCTTGATCCTCGTCAAGAAATCGGGCCTTTATCTACTATTACGCCTCGCATTTTTCTCACCCCGAGCGGCGACTTCGGATACGGCTCAGGGTCTCGGGGGTGACGCCCAGATACGACGCGAGGTGATACAAGGGAACGCGGTGAATCAGGCGAGGCACGTGCTCCTGCAAATACTGGTAGTGCTCAGCCGGCGAAAAACGCCGAAAACGCCACTCCTTCCACTCCTTTTGTAAAAATTCCTGTTGCGCCATCAACCGCCCAAAATGCTCCCAGAAGGGGTGCCGGTCATATGAAGCCTGTACCATCTCATACGTGACATAGTACAAATCGGTCGGCTCCAACGCCTCCACGGCATAATGACTGGGGAGTTGCTCCCGAAAGCTGATCGAGTTGGTAAAAAAGCGCGGAGCGAATACAAAACTGCGGTTCAACTCGCGCTCGGGCGTAGGATAATAAACCCGGAGCAAGCCCTCCATCACAAAGTACAGCCGATCCACCCGGTCGCCTTCTCGAATAAGATGCTGGCCTTTAAGCAGGGAAAGCGGACGCATGCGGGCACAGGCATACGCCCACTCGCTCTCAGGGATGGGTGCGATTCGTTCGATTGTTTCCCGGATTGTGGTCCAGGCACCTACAGCTTGTTCAACGGGCATGGGCAATGGGGGCATTCCCGAAAGGTCCATTCCCCGTACGAGCCCCGGCAATAGCTGTTGCACCTCTTCGTCGTTGGACTACGACACCAGAATGGGCCGCTACTGCTCCTTCTTTTTCAGAAATGGGATTTCGCTGCGATGCAAAATGAGGGCAACGAGGCAACAGATGAAGACGACCAGGGCGAGCCCAAACAACAACCCCCCATCGCCTTGCACATCGATACCCAGAATGGTGAGGTGGCTGAGGATGGCCCCCGAAATGACACCCAGCCCGAGCAGCGCTCCGATCCAGACCGTACGCGGAATGAGGAGCAAAATGGAAGCAATCAGTTCCGCCAAGCCGCTTCCATACCTTCCCCAAGGCTCGGCTCCTACCTGCTCAAATATATAGATGCTCTCCTCGGCCCCAGTAAACTTAAAAAACAGGGTTTGGATAAAGATGACGGCGGCCACAATGCGCACGATCCAGTCGAGTATTTTCATGGGTTTGTCCTAGTACAATGAGGGGAACACAGCGACAGGTAGCACAGGGTACGTAAATATGGTGGCGGGAGCAATGGGCGGTTACCATTCGGCTGACCACGGTACTTCAGGGGCACGATAGAAGTTAATCCCCAAGGCCGTCCAACGCGCCTCCTGCGCTCCCAGCCGTAGCCGATACTCTGCCCATGCGCGTTTTTCAGCGGGCGACCACCCGATTTCGGCGATGCCAGCAATTCGGGGAAAAGCCATGTACGCCACATCATCAAGGGTACCCAGCGTCTCCGACCACAAAGGCGTCTCAACCCCGATAATGGCTTCGTCAGAAACGCCGGAGACCATGGTTTCAGGAGTCCAGGAATAGCTGTCTTCGACCGGGAGGTAACCGGCCCAGTTCAGTCCCAGCACGGTGCCGGTGTGGTACTTCATATCGAGGTAGGCCTTGTTGGCGGGCGATAGCACCACCACCGCTCCCTGCTCGACCGCCTGGGCTATAGCATCCTCCGCCCCCGAGGGCCGCCAGTGCTGGACGATGGTGCCCGGAAGCAAAGGGATCTCTGCTATCTCATCCCAACCCACCACTTGTTTCCCCTGCATAGCCACGATCTCTTGCACCCGCACCATAAACTGTTCGTATTCGTCATGGCTCAGTTTTTCCACTTCATCACCGCCGATATGAAAATACGGCCCCGGCGAAACGGCAGCGATTTCGCGCACCACCTCTTCCACAAATTGGTACGTGATTTCTTTATCGACGCAGAGCGAGCTAAAGCCGACCTCGGTGCCCGTATACAAGGAAGGCGCCACGCCCTCACAATTTAACGCCGGATATGACGCAAGGGCGGCATTGGTATGTCCGGGAAGGTCAATCTCCGGCACGATGGTGATAAAGCGATCCGACGCATACCGCACGAGTTCGGCGAAGCCCTCTTGGGTGTAGTGTCCGCCGGGACCTCCGCCCACCTGGGTACCCCCGCCGATGGCCGTAAGATCAGGCCAGGATGGAATTTCGATACGCCACCCCTGATCATCGGAAAGAT
>JAUIDY010000053.1 GCA_030428385.1 Rhodothermia bacterium
TGCGCTGGTGAAAGGGAAATTTATCGTCGAATAAAGGAAGGGGCCACGTGCCTGTGTGAGCGCCTCCGTACATGCTGCACTGAACAAAACCGCCCCCTTGAGAGGGCTGTCGCGCAGCGACTGGGGGTGTAAAAACGGTTGGTACACCCTCCGGCCCTGACGGGCCACCTCCCTCAAGGGAGGGGTTTGGCTCCATTAGTTCGTAAAGCTAAAAGTCCGAATCGGCCCACGACCAGTCGGGGAAATCGGCGGTCGGAATATCTACGACGCGGCGCAGGTCCGTGCCGTCGAGGTTGACCGTGTAGATATTGAGAGTACGGTCACTTGGGACACGTCCGGTGAAGCGGGAAGAAAAGACAAGCCGTGTGCCATCCGGCGACCAACGAGCAGAGCCATAATGCCGCTCATCCGAATGCTCAGTCACCCGGGTTACTTCACCCGTCGTCAGGTCGTAGTAATAAATCTCATTGAGTCGCTCACCCTCTGGTTTTCTAGTAAAAGCAATCTTGCATCCATCCGGTGACCACGCAGGCCACGCCCCTGGCTCAGTCGTGTCAAAGCGGCGCAGGTTCGTGCCATCCGCGTCCGTAACCAGCAACCGTCGTGAGGTGGTATCCGCCCAGGAAAAAGCGATCATCGATCCATCCGGCGAAAGCGTACTACCACTCACATTAAACGGAACTTCTTCCGTCGCCGTAAGCCGAAGCAGCGGCATTGCACCCGTTAGATCTAGGAGAAACTGGAAGTAAGACGGAAAAGGATTACATACTTCGCAGGCCAGAGCCAACAGGAAGCGATTGTCGGGCGACCAATCATGTACTTCCCCTACCATATGTAAATCGGAGCCATAGTAGTCGGGTACAATAGGTTGAATGTTTCCCGAGACATCCATCACATACATCATCGGGCCGAGGGTGGTGTTGATGCTATCCGATTGGAACGCGAGCATGGTGCCATCACGCGACCACCGCGCTTTGGTGCTGTTGTAGTTACCGCTCGTCACCACACGCAGGTCAAACCCATCAGGGTTGACGGTATAGAGCCGGGTTTTTTCATCTTCGGCACGGGCCTGAAAAACGATGCGCCCTTCGATGTTGTTAACTGGTCTCGGCGTACAGCCCGCGTTGAAAAGGGGAAGCGTATCGATGGGGAGGGTTGCCTCCTCCTCAGGTGGCTCCATTCCGGCGGGATTTTCTGAGCAGCCCATGAGCATACCAACCGCCATAAGAACAGCCAAGGCAATCACATGAGAGTCGGTGATTTTCAACCGTTGCGCACACCACATTATGTTAGCGGAAAAATACCTCCCTAATTGACCGGGCCACCCCCTTACTTTCCTCTCTGACAACCCACTCGATCCGGCTTTGCCTTCACTCGCTTGGTTGTCTGTCTCTCCTAAAGACATAGGAGAGACAGATTCCTGACGAACGAAGGTGAGAAAGGAATCGGAGAGGTTGAACCAAACGATGCACTTCCCCCCGGAAACGGCATGACGCCTACAAATCAAATGGTCGCTAACCTCATCTGCAATCCCAAAATACGGCCCCAAAGAAAAGGGGGCACCTGCGATCAGCAAGTGCCCCCCCAAAACTAAACGGGTTGGAAGCGACTAGGCTTCTTTCTCCTCGTCGTCCACGTCCGTAATCTGCGTTTCGATGTCGTCGGCGTCAGTGACCGCATCATCGTCAGCGATGTCGGTGATTTGCGTTTCCACGTCTTCAGCATCGGTCACCGCATCGTCATCAGCGACTTCCTCCACCACATCGGGTGCGGTGGCCACGGCGGCAGGGGCCGTGGCAGCAGCTTTGCCCCCTCCGCGACGGCTGCGGCTGCGGCGCGTTTTCTTGCGCCCGCCGCTGCTGCCTTCCGGCTTCACGTCGTTGTAATCCACCAGTTCGATGAGCGCCATTTCGGCAGCATCACCCGCCCGTTGGCCCAACTTGATGATGCGCGTGTAGCCACCCGGACGGTCGCCCACCTGCCCCGCGATCTCGTCGAAGAGTTCGGTGACGGCGTATTTGTTTTGCAGATGGCGGAAGACCTGACGGCGGTTGTGCGTCGTGTCGCTTTTGCTGCGCGTGATCAGCGGCTCCACGTACATACGCAGTGCCTTGGCCTTCGTCAGCGTGGTGCGGATGGCCTTGTGCTTGATAAGCGCCGTGGCAAGCGAGGCCAGCGTGGCGTCGCGGTGCGCCTTGGTGCGCCCCAGCTTAAATCCTTTACGTTGATGTCTCATAATCTTATTCGCTAAACACGTCCGTTGCGCACGCAACCGGCGACGCTAACTTTTCACGTCTGCGATGTATTTTTCCACGTCCATGCCAAAACCAAGGCCGCGGTCGTCGAGCACTTCGATGAGTTCCTGAAGCGACTTGCGCCCGAAGTTGCGGAATTTCAGCATTTCGCTTTCTTCGCGCCGCACCAGGTCTCCGATGCTCTTGATGTTGGCGGCCTTGAGGCAGTTGTGCGCCCGCACCGACAGGTCCAGTTCGTCTACCGACTGGCCCAGCAGTTCCCGTACGCGCTGCACTTCGGCGTCCACTTCTTTCTCTTCTTCCACCGGCTGCGGCTCGCTGTCCATCTTGATGAACATGTTCACGTGATCCCGCAGAATCATCGCGGCCTGCGCCAGCGCGTCTTCCGCCGAGATCGAGCCGTCGGTTTCCACTTCCATCTCCAGCCGCTCGTAGTCGATCTTCTGACCCACGCGCGTCGGCGTCACTTTGTAGCGGACGTTTTTGATGGGCGTAAAGATCGCGTCGATGGCGATGACACCGATGGGATCGTCGGCGCGCTTGTTTTCTTCCGACGGCACGTAGCCACGCCCGGCTTCCAGGCGCAGATCTACCGTAAAGGCTGAATCGTCCGACAGCGTAGCGATGTGGTGGTCCGGGTTAAGGACTTCGTATTCGCTGGTCGCCTCGGCGATGTCGGCTGCTGTCCAATTGCCGCCGCCTTTCAGGTTCAGGTGCACCGAACCGCCTGCGTTCTCATTCGCGAGAAAACGCACGCCTTTCAGGTTCAGGATAATATCTGAAACATCCTCCGAGACACCGGGGATGGTCGAAAACTCATGCTGGACGCCCTCGATTTTGAGCGCCGTAATTGCGATGCCTTGCAGCGACGAAAGCAGCACACGCCGCAGCGCGTTGCCAATCGTCACACCAAAGCCACGTTCCAGGGGTTGGATAGTAAAACGGCCATCAACTTCGGTTGCCTCTTCGACAACCACGTTATCTGGCATCTGTATTCCGTAATTGCTCATATCAGCCCGATCAATCTGGTAAGGTTCGAGAGAGTTACACCGTTCACGGTGTGGGGTCCGGGCAGCCTCCTACTTGGAGTACAACTCGACGATGAGCTGCTCGTTGATGTTTTCCGGAATGTCGCTGCGCTCCGGAAAGTCAAGAAATTTGCCTGCCATCTGCTGCCGGTCTACTTCCAGCCATGGGAAGGAGCGGCGGTTGCGCTGGATGTTCTCGCGGACGACCACCAAACGGCGGCTACGCGGACGCACAGAGATAATGTCTCCGGCACGCAACTGATACGACGGGATGTTCACCACCTGATCGTTCACCATGATGTGCCCGTGGGTCACCAACTGGCGGGCCTGCCGCCGGGAAGAGCCAAAGCCGAGGCGGAAGACGGTGTTGTCCAGCCGGGCTTCGAGGAAACGCAGCAGGTTTTCACCGGTCACGCCTTTTTTGCGGGCGGCTTTTTCGAACAGGTTGCGGAATTGCCGCTCCAACAGGCCGTAGGTGTATTTGGCCTTCTGCTTCTCTTTGAGCTGAACCGCGTATTCACTTTCGCGGCGGCGGCGGGTGCGCCCGTGCTGCCCCGGCGGGAACGGCTTGCGCTCCAGGGACTTGCTCGGACCAAAAATCGGCTCCTTGAACCGACGTGCAATTTTTTGTTTGGGGCCTCGGTATCGGGCCATAGTGCGTTCTCCTTGTTCTCGTTTGCGGAAAAATACAAACGTACAGATACGCCCAATCGTCGTATCTGAACCGGGCTTATTCCGAACGTGCGCCTACTTTTAGCAGCCCACGTCCGCCTGCGTCAGACGCGGCGGCGCTTCGGAGGCCGGCAGCCGTTGTGCGGGATGGGGGTCACGTCGCGAATCGTCGCGATTTCGAGCCCGACCATCGAAAGGGCGCGGATGGCGGACTCGCGTCCGGAACCCGGTCCTTTGACGTAGACATCGACGCGGCGGAGGCCGAGGTCGTAGGCTTCCTGCGCGGCCGTCGTCGAGGCAACCTGGGCGGCGTAGGGCGTGCTCTTGCGGCTGCCCTTGAAGCCCTCCTTGCCTGAACTCGACCACGAGATGCAGTTGCCGTACTGGTCCGTCAACGTCACGATCACGTTGTTGAACGTGGCGCGGATAAAAGCCATGCCGTTCGATTCGACGACTACTTTTTTCTTACGAACGGAACGTCCGCGTCCTCGCTTTTGCTGCTGTCGTTTTGCCATAGATGTTAAGCGTTTCAGCTTGTGTCACCCACCGGGGTGCTGCTGTTTAGCACAGCACGCCACCGAGGGGTTCAAAATTATTTACGCGGTGCCTTCTTCTTACCCGCCACCGTTTTCTTACGTCCCTTGCGGGTACGGGCGTTGGTCTGCGTCCGCTGGCCACGCACCGGCAGGCCCCGGCGATGGCGCAACCCCCGATAGCAGCCGATATCCATCAGCCGCTTGATGTTCATCTGGACTTCGGTGCGAAGTTGCCCTTCTACGAGATACGTGTCTTCGATAAGACGGCGCACCTTGCGGGTCTGCTCGTCGGTCCAGTTTTCGGGGTGGTCGCTCGGGTCCAGCCCAACAGTTTCCAGAATTTCGTTCGCCCGCGATTTACCAATGCCAAAGATGGCGGTCAGCGCAATCTCGCCGCGCTTGTTGTTCGGGACGTCTACTCCAGCGATACGTGGCATAATGTGTACTATGGAATTTCGAGGGACGCCCTACGAAGTCCGCGTCCCTGCTCGCTCATCGAAGCTTACCCTTGGCGCTGCTTGTGCTTCGGGTTCTTCTTGTTAATGATGTAGATGCGGCCTTTGCGACGAACAATCTTGTCGTCAGAACTCCGCTTCTTGACACTGGCGCGAACCTTCATGATGCTGTGCGGGATGCTGTTCGAAAATCAGCGTTTTATGGTGAAAAGCCACCACCTGCCGCTTCGGGCAGAGCTTGTGGTTTACTCGATTCATGTTTCGAAGTTCTTGGCGAAGGTTTCTTCGTCAATTCTTCGGCATTAGCCATGACTGAGCGTCGCCTGTTTGTAGGGCGCATCAATCACCGCTTCGATGTATTTAAACGTGGAAAGCACTTCGGGGCCGCCGCGCTGAACCAGCACCATGTGCTCATAATGAGCAGACGGGGCGAGATCGGCAGTGCGGATGGTCCATCCATCACTTTCTTGTATAACTTCGCCGGTTCCGGCATTAATCATCGGCTCAATGCACATGGTCATGCCAGCCTTGAGCTTTTTGCCTTTGCCGCGCTCGCCGTAGTTGGGCACTTGCGGCTCTTCATGCAGCTTGCGCCCCACGCCGTGGCCGACGAGGTCACGGACCACACCATAGCCCCGGCTTTCGCAGTGGTGCTGCACGGCGTAGCCGATGTCGCCCACACGCCTGCCGTGGACGGCCTGCGCAATGCCCGCGTGCAGCGCGTCGTACGTCACCCGGCATAGTTCCGCCTTCTCTGCGCTGATCTCGCCAACGGAAAAGGTGTAGGCGCTGTCGCCGTAGTAACCATTCAGCTTCACGCCGCAGTCTACCGACACGAGGTCGCCGTCTTCCAGCACCTCGCTGCCGGGAATGCCATGCACCACCACATCATTACGCGAAATGCACAGCGAGGCCGGGAAAACATGACGGCCTACCTTGTAGCCTTTAAACGCAGGCTCGCCGCCATGGTCGCGGATAAACTCCTCTGCCACCCGATCCAGTTCACGCGTGGTTACGCCCGGTCGGATATGCTCTGCCACCAGGGCGAGCGCCCGCCCGACGACATCCGCGCTTTCGCGCATCCGTTCAATCTCGCGTTGGCTTTTCAGGTGCACCATGAGGCTATCGGTCTAGCAATTACACGCGGCGTCCGCGTACACGCCCACTCTTCATGAATCCGTCGTAGTGGCGCATGAGCAAGTGGCTCTCAATCTGCTGCAATGTGTCGAGCGTCACACCCACCATAATGAGCAAGCTGGTACCGCCGAAGAACTGCGCGAAGCTGTTCGTCTCGACGAGGCCCAGGTTAAACGCAATGGCGGGCAGGATGGCGACGAAGCCCAGGAAGATCGAGCCCGGCAACGTAATACGCGTCAGGATGTTGTCGATGAACTCGCTCGTCTGCTTGCCCGGACGAATGCCGGGAATAAAGCCGCCTTGGCGCTTCATCGTGTCGGCCATCTCCTTCGGGTTCACCGCGATGGCGGTGTAGAAGTAGGTGAAGAACACACAGATGAAGAAGAAGATGAACGAGTAGCCCCAGCCCGTGAAGTCCGTGAACCAGCTCCCAAACTGCTGCATAAAGCCACTGTCCGGGAAGAAGCTGGCGATGGTGGCCGGCACAAACATGATCGACTGCGCAAAGATGATGGGCATCACGCCTGCGGCGTTGACGCGCAACGGCAGGTACTGTGTGGTTCCGCCGTACATCTTGCGCCCGACGACGCGCTTGGCGTACTGCACCGGAATGCGGCGCATGCCCTGCGTCACCAACACGATAAACGCGGTCACGATAGCCAGGACGCCAATCTCCGCGAGGAAGATAAAGAGGTTGTCGCGCAGTTCGAGTTCGTTAAACAACGACTGCGGGAGGAAGGCGATAATACCGATGGTGATGATCAGCGAAATCCCGTTGCCGATCCCGTTCTCGGTAATGCGCTCGCCCAGCCACATAACAAAAATGGTCCCTGCCGTCAGCGTAATTACCGTGGCGACCATAAAAAACGTGGGGCTGATGATCACGGCGGGGGCCGTGGGGCCGTTCAGCAGATAGATGGCGTAGCCAATAGACTGCAGCGCTGTGATGCCGGCCGTGCCATAACGTGTAAGCTGCGTAATTTTGCGGCGGCCTTCTTCGCCTTCGCGTTGCAGCTTTTGAAAATAGGGCACCACCGCTCCCAGGAGCTGAATGATGATGGATGCCGTGATGTAGGGCATGATACCCAGGGCAAACACCCCGGCTGCGCTGAACGCCCCGCCCACAAACAAATCGAAAAACCCGAAGATGTTGTTCGGGTCGTTCGTTTCATTGATGGCAGAAAGCGCCCCGGCGTCAACACCGGGTAGCGTCACATATGCTCCAAAGCGGTAGACGATGAGGATGCCGAGCGTATAGATGATACGCTTCCGCAGCTCTTCGATCTTCCAGATATTCCGAATACTTTCGGCAAAACCGGCCATAACTACGCGTTGGCTTAGAGGGCCTGAAAGGCGGTGGGACTACTGAAGAACGGTGGTATTACCACCAGCGGCTTCGATCTTGGCCTGGGCGCTCTTGCTAAAACGATGCGCCGCCACAACCAACGCCGTGGTGAGTTCGCCATTGCCAAGAATTTTCACGAGATCGCCTTCACGAACCGCGCCGACACGCGCCAGCACCTTCGGCGTCACGGGCATATCCGGGTTGATGCGGCCTTCGTCAACAAGGCGCTGCAACCACGAGACATTCACCGGGCGATACTCGGTGCGAAAACGATTTTTAAACCCAAACTTGGGGATGCGGCGCTGGAGGGGCATCTGTCCCCCCTCGAACCACGCGGGCATTTTGCGATGCCCGGCCCGGCTGGTTTGGCCTTTGTTACCCCGCGAAGCGGTGTGTCCCCCTTTTCCAGAGCCGACACCACGCCCGAGGCGCTTGTTGGTTTTCGTCGCGCCTTCTGCAGGCTTCAGATTGCTAAGATCCATGATTTTCTTTGGCTAAAACGCCCGCCGCCGGGTGTCGGGGCGGACTCGCATGAGTGTGGGTTACGGGGAAGTGACCGCTAGGCTCCCGCCTTACGCGCCTTCTTCCACCTCAACGAGGTGCTGTACCTTGTTGATCATTCCGCGCACCTGCGGCGTGTCTTCGTGCTCCACCGTCTGGTGCAAACGCCGCAGCCCTAGGGCCTCCATCGTCAGCTTCTGCTTCCCGATTCGCCCGATGGTGCTGCGTACCTGTGTGATTTTAAGCTTTGCCATGATGCGCTATTCGCTAAGCGCGAGTGGCGAGGGAGATCAAACACCCGGTCGCCCGTCGCGTGGGTTTATCCTTCGAATACTTTTTTCAGGGGAATGCCGCGCCGTTGCGCCACTTCCATCGGGTCTTCCAACTGCTCCAGCGCGTTGATGGTCGCCCCGACCTGGTTGTGCGGGTTGCTCGTCCCGATGGACTTGGACAGAATGTTGTGCACCCCGGCGCATTCCAGCACGGCACGTACGCCGCCACCGGCAATAACCCCGGTCCCCGGCGCGGCAGGCTTCAAGAACACCTTCCCGGCGTCCTGCTGCCCCGTCACTGAATGGGGGATGGTGCCTTTGCGCAGCGGCACCCGCACCAGGTTTTTCTTGGCGTCTTCGGTGCCTTTCTGGATCGCGTCGGACACTTCGTTGGCTTTACCCAGCCCAGCGCCTACCAGCCCATCGCCATTGCCTACCACCACGACGGCGTTGAAGGAAAAGCGGCGACCGCCTTTCACCACCTTCGCTACGCGGTTGACAGCGACGAGTCGCTCCATCCAATCTTGTTGGGCCTCGCTGTTTGCCTGCTGGCGCCGACGGCCTTTACGTTCTTTTGCCATGATCGCTTTCCTGTCGCGTAATTTCGTTTATACCTTCAGGCCGCCTTCGCGCGCCCCGTCGGCCAGTGCCTTCACACGGCCATGATACCGATACCCGTTGCGGTCGAACACGGCCTGCTCGACACCGGCTTCCTTGGCCCGTTCGGCGACGCGCTGCCCGACGGCCTTGCCTACTTCCGTCGGCGCACCGTCAATGCCTTCTTCGAGGCTGGAAGCCGAAGCCAGGGTATGACCGGCCAGGTCGTCGATAAGCTGGGCGTAAATATGAGCGTTCGAGCGAAACACCGTCAGGCGCGGCCGCTCGGCGGTCCCGCTGACTTTGCCCCGAATGCTGCGCTTGACACGCGCGCGCCGGGCCTGCTTCTTTTTGATTGATTTTACTGTTGCCATCGTTTTGTTGTCTATCGCCAGAAGATTTCCGACCCTCTGGCAGGGTTACGATGTAATTATCGAGCGGCGGTTTTACCGGCCTTGCGGCGGACGTATTCGTCCACATAGCGCACCCCTTTGCCTTTGTATGGCTCGGGCGGACGCAACCCGCGAATCTTGGCGGCGACCTGTCCCACGAGTTGCTTATCGATGCCTTCGATATGCACCAGCGTATTTTTGCCGCGCGCCTCGGTCACCGAAAGCTTCACGCCTTCGGGCGGAAGGAAGTAGATCGGGTGCGAGAAGCCAAGCGCCAGTTCTAACAGGTTGCCTTGCATCTGGGCGCGGTAGCCCACGCCGATAATTTCAAGGTCTTTTTTGTAGCCGTCGGTTACGCCCGTCACCATGTTCTGGATGAGCGAACGATAGAGGCCATGCATCGAGCGGTGCCGTTTCTGATCGGTCGGGCGGGTGACCACCACCTCGCCGTCTTCCAGCTTCACCGCAATGTCGGGGTCTACCTGCACTGAAAGCGTGCCTTTGGGCCCAGTGACCGTCACCGTGTTGTTCGAAGCAATATCGACCTTCGCACCACCTGTGAGGGCGACTGGCAGCTTGCCTATCCGTGACATGGAAATTCCTCTGAGTTACGCGTTGAATGTCTAGTGGCCGCTCCTTGAGAATACCAAACAAGGGCGGAAACGAGGGACGACCTAGAAGATCGTCGCGAGCACTTCGCCGCCTACATTGTAGCGACGGGCTTCTTTGTTGGTCATCACGCCACGCGAGGTGGAGATGATGGCGACGCCCAGACCGTTGCGCACGCGGGGCAGGTTGTTGGCCCCTACATACCGGCGCAAACCGGGCGTGGAGACGCGCTTCATCTGGCGGATGACCGGGTTGCCATCTTTGTCGTATTTCAAATAGATCCGAAGCAGGCCTTGCTTGCCATCATCCACGTTCAGGTAGTTGCGGATGTAGCCTTTGTCCAGCAGAATCTGCGTGATGGCACGCTTCAGCTTGGAAGCAGGAATGTCGGTGTAGCGATGACGCGCCATCATTGCGTTGCGGAGGCGCGCCAAGTAGTCAGCGACAGGATCAGTAAGTGCGCTCATAGTTAAAAGTCCGATGCTGCGGCCAGTTTGCAGGTTTCAGTTCTGCACTTGGCCACTAGATGGAAAAAATAGTGTTTACCAGCTGGCCTTGCGGACGCCGGGGATCTTACCATCGCGCGCCATTTCGCGAAAGACGATGCGGGAGACACCGAAGTCGCGCATGAAGCCACGCGGGCGTCCGGTGAGGGCACAGCGGTTGTGCACCCGAACCGGGCTGGCGTCACGCGGGAGCTTTTGCAACCCTTCCCAGTCGCCTTTTTCTTTGAGCGCTTTCCGCTTGGCAGCATACTTAGCCACAGTGCGGCGGCGCTTCTTGTCGCGGGCGATAATGCTTTTCTTGGCCATATCAGCTTTTCCTAATAACAGTTGGTGGTCTTACGCGGCTTGTGCTTGCTCGCGGCGCACAAACGGCATACCCATGAGCTTCAGGAGGGCGTGGGCCTCTTCATCAGTCTGTGCCGAGGTCACGAACGTGATATCCATCCCGTTGATACGGTCGATGTTGTCCACGTTGATCTCCGGGAAGATAATTTGCTCCTTCACGCCCAGCGTGTAATTGCCGCGCCCGTCGAAGCTTTTGTCAGGCACGCCCCGGAAGTCGCGCACGCGCGGCAGCGCAAGCGTCACCAGCCGGTCCAAGAACTCGTACATGCGGTCGCCGCGCAGCGTTACAAGGGCACCAATGGGCATCCCATCGCGCAGCTTAAAGTTCGACACGCTCTTGCGGGCGCGGCGGACGGTGGGCTGCTGGCCCGTGATTTTGCGCAGTTCTTCCACCGCGTCGTCCACCAGCTTGGCGTTTTGTGTGGCTTCGCCCACACCTTTGTTGACACTGATTTTGATAAGGCGCGGCACCTGCATCGGGTTGGTGTACCCGAACTGCTTGGTCAGTGCGGGGACGACCTCTTCGCGGTAGTGCGTTTTGAGCCGGGGTACGTAGTTCTCCATCGCTCTAGCAAGTCTATTATTTCGAACAGCTTAATCGCTGTGCGGAGTACAAAGTGTTAAAGGGTTTGCCTGCCGGGCGTCGCGCCGAGACAGACGGTTTCGAATGTGCGCCTGCCGGGCAGGTTCCACCTGCACCAACGCTTCATTCGGTGGGCCTAACGATCCAGTTCTTCGCCGGTCGTGGTGGCGTAGCGAATCCAGCGGCCCTGGCCCGTCTCCGCGTCATCGATGCGCTTGCGCCCGATGCGGGTGGGGTTGCCGTTGGAGTCGAGGGGCTGCACGTTGGAGATGTGGATCGCCACTTCGCGCTCCACACGCCCGCCGTTGGGGTACATCTGGTTCGGCTTCTGGTGCCGAATCCGCACGTTCACGCCTTCGATGATCAGACGCTCCTTCTTGGGAAAGACCTTGAGGACTTTCCCTTCTGCGCCTTTGTCATTCCCGGCAATCACGCGCACCATGTCGCCTTTCTTGACGTGCAGCTTCTTTTGTTTGTTTGTTGTACGTGGCATAACGCTATTTCAACTATCGAACGGGGACGCGGCAAACACGCGGCCCGATGCGGGTTTTGTCATTCAGATGACTTCCGGGGCAAGCGAGACGATGCGCATGAACTGGCGCTCGCGCAGTTCGCGGGCCACGGGGCCGAAGATACGCGTGCCGCGCGGCTCGTCCTGTGCATTGAGCAACACCGCTGCGTTTTCATCGAAGCGGATGTACGAGCCATCTTTGCGGCGGAATTCTTTCTTTGTGCGTACCACCACGGCGGTGGACACTTCGCCTTTCTTCACGTTGCCGCCGGGAATGGCCGACTTCACGGAAACAATAATCTTGTCGCCAATACGGGCGTAGCGCCGACCGCTTCCGCCAAGAACACGGATGCAGAGCACTTCTTTGGCACCGCTATTATCGGCGACGGCGAGTCGAGATTCCTGCTGAATCATGGGAGTTCCTATTCAAAAGTGAAGGAGAGAGCGAAAGGGAGCGAATCGAGCGGCGCGGCCACTCACCCATTTCCCTTTCTCGACCACTTATTTTGCGCGTTCGAGGACTTCGACGAGCCGCCAGCGCTTGTTTTTGCTCAGCGGGCGGGTCTCCATAATGCGGACGGTGTCGCCTTCGCCCGCGTCGTTGTTTTCATCGTGGGCCATCAGCTTCGTCGTCTGCTTGATAAACTTCCCATAGATGGGGTGTTTGATCTGGCGCTGAATCGCCACGACAATGCTCTTGTCCATCTTGCTGCTCGAAACCACACCGATACGCTCCTTGCGGGTGCTCCGGGTGGGTTGCTGCGATGTTTCCATAAGGGTTTGCTCAGGTTGGGCTTGGTGAGCCGAGACCTCACCAACTACCAGTTATGATTAGGCACCGGCGCGTTCGCCGATGATGGTTTTTAAGCGCGCGATCTCGCGGCGCTTGTGGCGAAGCACGAGCGGGTTCTCCAGTTGCGCAATGGCGTGCTGGAACCGTAGGTGGCGCAGATCCTCCTCTTCTTGGCGGACGCGCTCGACCAATTCCTCGGTGCTCAGGTCTCTGATTTCTTTTGCTTTCATGACGCTTAAACGTTTTGCGTTGCCCGTAACACGGACGGATTAGCCCTGATAATCCGGGCGAACAACAAACTTGGTCTTGATCGGAAGCTTCTGCTGGGCCAGGCGCATGGCTTCGCGGGCAAGGGACTCATCCACCGCCCCGCCAATTTCAAACAGGATGCGGCCCGGCCGGATAACGGCCACGTAATGCTCCACGGCCCCTTTCCCTTTCCCCATGCGTACTTCCGCAGGCTTCTTGGTGATGGGCTTGTGGGGGAAGATGCGGATGTACACCTTACCGACACGCTTCATCCGGCGGGTCATGGCGATACGGGCCGCCTCAATCTGACGACTCGTCAGCTTGCCCGGCTCCAGCGCCTTGATCCCGAAATTCCCAAAGTTGACCCGCGTACCGCGCTCCGCATTGCCTTTAATGCGGCCTTTCATCTGCTTGCGATACTTGGTGCGCTTGGGCATCAACATATTGGTACCTCTGCTATCTATTTGGGCGCGGGGCCCTGCTTCGTTACGTGATTATGCGATTAGCTGTGGGTTATCGGCTGCGGCCACCGCCCTGGTTGCCGCCACGACCGCCGCCGCGTCCACCGCGACCGCCGCCACTGCCACCACGACCACCACCGCTATCATTACCGCCACGACGACGGCGACGACGACCACCATCACGGCCACCGCCGTCCTGGTCGTTACGTCCCCCTCGACGGCCACGGCGCTCACCCTGCATTTGCTGCATCTGCTGGCGCTGGGCCTGTACGTTCGGGCTCAGGTCGGGCTTGCCGAGAATTTCGCCCCGGTAGATCCATACCTTCACGCCCGTGGTGCCATAAATGGTATAGGCTGTGCCTTCGGCGTAGTCGATGTCGGCACGGATCGTGTGCAGCGGCACCCGGCCTTCCAGGTACTGCTCCACACGGCCCATTTCGGCACCGCCCAGGCGACCGCCCAGCTTGATCCGGATGCCTTCGGCACCCATGCGCATCGCGGCGGTAATGGCCTGCTTCATGGCCCGGCGGAACGAGACACGGCCTTCGAGCTGCTGCGCGATGTTTTGCGCAACAAGGCTGGCGTCCAGTTCAGGACGCTTGATCTCGTTGATGTTGATCTGGATATCCTTGCTCGTGAGCTTTTTCAGTTCCTCGCGTAGCTTTTCCACCTCAGCCCCGCCGCGGCCAATGACCACGCCCGGGCGACTGGTGTGCAACGTGAGGATCACGCGCTTCGGCGTCCGCTCAATGACGACCCGGCTGAGGCCAGCCCGCTTCAAACGTGCCGTCAGGTACCGACGAATCTCTTCGTCTTCAAGCAGCTTTTCCGGCATGTCTTTCTCGGCATACCAGTTGGAGTCCCAACCGCGAATGACGCCGAGTCGAAATCCGATAGGGTGTGTCTTCTGTCCCAAGGCTCTATCCTTCTATGATGTCGTTTGCTTGGTCGCGTGCGATTTATAGTTCGTCCGCATCGTCGGGCGTACCCACCACCACGGTGAGGTGGCACAGGCGCTTCTTGTACGGATGCGCACGCCCCCGCGAGGACGGACGAAACCGCTTGAAGCGCGGCCCTTCATCCACGCGAATCTCTTGAACGATGAGGCTTTCCTCATCGAGGCGCTCATCAGGGTTTTGGTCGATCAGGTTGTGCACCGCCGACTGGATCGTCTTGACAACCGTCGAGGTGACCGCCTGCGGCATAAACGTCAGCGCGTGAACAGCGTCGGCGACGGTTTCGCCACGCACCACGTTCACCACCCGGCGCATCTTGCGGGGCGAGCTGCGGATGTATTTGCGTACGGCTCTTGCTTCCATGGGTCTTTAACGTTTGCAGGGTGCAGGAAGGCACGTTGGGTAGCGCAGGTGCGCCTACCGTAGCCTACCGTTTCCCGCGTTTATCTTTTTTGCCGCCCGCGTGACCGCGATACGTGCGGGTGGGAGAAAACTCGCCCAGACGATGGCCCACCATGTTCTCTGTCACATACACAGGAATGAACTGGCGGCCGTTGTGGACGGCGAAGGTGTGACCAACAAAGTCCGGCGCAATCATTGAGGCGCGGCTCCACGTCTTCACGACCTTTTTCTTATTGCTCTGATTCAGCGCATCGACCTTCCGTTGCAGCTTGTAGTGTACGAAGGGTCCTTTTCTCAGCGAACGTGCCATAATAACGTGTGGCTTTCAGCGGTTAGCGTTTTTTCGCGGAACGGCGACGGACGATCATTTTGTCCGACTGCTTCTTTTTCTTGCGGGTCTTGAAGCCCTTGGCCGGTTGGCCCCACGGTGAGCGGGGGTGTCCTCCAGAGGCACGCCCTTCCCCACCACCCATTGGGTGGTCGATGGGGTTCATGGCCACACCACGGGTCTTGGGCCGTACGCCCAACCAGCGTTTGCGCCCCGCCTTGCCCCAGTCGATGTTCATGTGATCGGGGTTGCTGGTGGTACCAATGGTAGCCACACACACGCCCGGCACCATGCGCACCTCGCCTGAAGGCAGCTTCAGCGTGACATATTTGCCTTCTTTCGCTGTAAGCTGAGCGAAGGTCCCCGCCGAGCGGGCCATCTGGGCACCCTTGCCCGGCTTCATCTCAATGGCGTGCACAAACGTACCGAGCGGCATGTTTTGCAGCGGCATGCAGTTGCCGGTATCGGGAGTGGCATCAGGGCCGTTGTGTAGCGTCTGCCCCACCGTCACACCGTCGGGCGCGATGATGTAGCGCTTCTCGCCATCGGCATACACCAACAGCGCGATGCGGGCGGTGCGGTTCGGGTCATATTCAATGCTGGCAACGGTGGCTGGAATGCCTATTTTGTTGCGCTTGAAATCGATCTTCCGATACCGCCGCTTGTGGCCGCCACCCTGATGACGCACTGTAATGCGCCCCCGGCTGTTGCGTCCGCCTTTGTTTTTCACGGGTGCAAGCAAGCTCTTTTCCGGCTCCGACTTGGTAATGGTGTCGAAGGCCGAAACAGAGCGCTGCCGCGATCCTGGCGTTACCGGCTTAAGTTTCTTGAGTGCCATAATGTCTATGGGTTGGGGCTTACCTGCCGATGCAGCTTTGCACTGGCTTTGCGCCCGCGTTTATTTATATCTGCTCGAAGAAGTCGATGGCGGCACCATTCGGGTCAATCGTGATGATGGCCTTTTTATAGGTGGCCGTCCGGCCTTCATTAACGCCACGGCGCGTAAACTGACGGCGGCGCTTGCCACGCTGGATCATCGTGCGTACATCTTTGATGACAACACCCGGATACCGCGCTTCGACCGCCTTGCGGATCTCTACTTTGTTCGCCGACTTGGCGACAACAAACGCGTAGTGACCCGACTCCATCTGATGGGTCAGTTTCTCCGTAACCAGCGGGCGAATGAGAATCTCTCGGCTCATAATGCTTATTTCTCTATGGGCTAGGCGTCCGCTTCAGCGCGGCTTCCCAGCGTCTCGTTCAGTACGTCGAGGGCCCCTTCCTGCATCACAATCACCTGGGCGTTGAGCAGGTCGAAGGTGTTGGCATTGCGGGCTTCGCACACGCTCAGCTTCCCCACGTTGCGGCTGGAGCGATAGATGGCGTCTTCATGCTGCGCCGTAAGGAGGAGCACTTTTTGACCACCGAGTTCCAGCGCGTTCAGCAGTTCCACAAACGTCCGGGTGCTCGGCGCGTCCAGCGAAAAATTCTCGACGACGCGTACCGCCTCGGCGCTTGCCTTGTAGCTCAGCGCCGAGCGCCGTGCCAACTGCTGCGTCTTGCGGTTGACCTTCAGGTTGTAGTTGCGCGGACGCGGACCGTGGGCCCGGCCCCCGCTCTTGCGCGTGGGCGACTTGGCGCTCCCGGCACGGGCATAACCCGTTCCTTTCTGACGGTACAGCTTGCGCGTTGAGCGGGCGTTTTCGGCCCGTTCTTTGGTCTTGTGTGTCCCCTGCCGGGCGTGGGCCTGAATGCGCCGCACGTCCAGCCATACGACATGGTCATTCGGCTCGATGCCAAACACCGACTCTTCAAGCGTCACCGTGCGTCCTGCCGGAGCTCCATCTTGCCCGTAAACTTGCAGTTCCATGTGTCTATCTGTCTAAGGAATCGACCGGGGGAAAATCCGAATCGCCTCCTGCTTACTTCTTCTTATACAACTCTACGTAGCTGCCTTTCGGCCCTGGCACCGCGCCGCGCACCAGGATCAGGTTATGATCCGGCAAGATGCGGACGACCCGAAGGTTCTTCACGGTGCGGCGCGCACCGCCGGTGCGTCCTCCCATGCGCATGCCTTTAAACACACGCGACGGATCCGACGAAGCCCCGATGGAGCCCGGCGCCCGCTGGCGGTTGTGCTGGCCGTGGGTCGCGTCGTTCACCCCGGCAAAGCCGTGGCGCTTCACCACGCCCTGAAAACCTTTCCCCTTTGCTACGCCGAGTACATCAATGATCTCGCCTTCAGCGAAGACTTCTTCAACACGTACTTCGTCGCCAAGGACTACCTCGTTCGTAAAGTCACGAAATTCCTTGACGTAGCGCTTCGGGGTCGTGCCGGCCTGCTCAAAATGGCCCTGCTGGGCACGCGAGGTACGCTTCACCTTTTTGTCGTCGTAGGCCAACTGGACGGCGGCATAACCATCGTCGCCGTCAGCTTCCTTGACCTGCGAGACCACGCATGGCCCCGCCTGGATGACAGTACAGGGAATGTTATTCCCGAAGTCGTCAAAGACGCTCGTCATCCCAATTTTTTTTCCAATGAGTCCGCTCATTGCAATCCTGTGGTTTGTGGCGACCGCTGCCGCCGGATTGGTAAGCTGTGCATGTTTATAGCTACTGGCGCGTGACGGTCAGCGTCACGCTCCCGGTGTAGTTCGTACCGAAAGCCGCGTTGACGATGTCCGACTGGCTTGTCAGTTCAATCTGGTTGTTGCTGACCACGTTGTACGTGAACGGCAACGTCGCTCCCAGCGCAGGGATGGCCAACGAAAGGTTCGTTTCCGTCACCGTGTAGGTGCCTGCCGCCGGAAGGTCCGGCTGGCCGGCCTGGTTGGCGAGGTCGTTGTAGTCAAGCAGCAGGTTGAAGCTTCCATCCTCCTCAAACGTCACCGTGAGGCTGTTGGCAACCGCGCCAAAGGCAGCTGTTTGGTCACCGTCACCATCCGTGATGCTGGTAACGGCCCAGTTGCCCACAAAAACGTCGGCAGGATCATCATCACTGCTATCACAGCCGACAACCGTCAGCAGGGCAAACGAGGTGATGATGGTAAAAAAGAGCTTGCGTAAAACTTGGGTCTTCATGATGGTCCCTCCAGGTAAGGAATGACGGTGTAGAAACGCCCGATTGGTCACACTTTGATTTCGACGTCCACGCCGCTGGGCAATTCCAGCTTCATCAACGCGTCCACCGTTTTGCTGCTCGTCGACAGGATGTCGATGAGACGTTTGTGGCTGCGTGTCTCAAATTGCTCGCGGCTTTTCTTGTCCACGTGCGGAGACCGCAGCACGGTGTAGATCGACTTCTTCGTGGGCAGCGGAATCGGTCCGCTTACCACAGCGCCCGTCGACTTTACCGTCTTGATGATTTTTTCCGCGCTCTTGTCGATGAGCGTATGGTCGTACGACTTGAGTTTGATGCGGATTTTCTGGCTTGTTGCCATAGTTTTTCTATCTCTTCAGGAACGAACGCAGGGGCGCGAATGGCTTCGCGCCCCTGCCCGTTTACATACAATGCTTAGTCGAGGATTTTGGCGACGACACCGGCACCCACGGTCCGGCCCCCCTCACGGATCGCAAAGCGCAACCCCTCTTCCATCGCCACCGGCTGGATCAGCTTCACGCGGAAGTTCGTGTTGTCACCCGGCATCACCATCTCCACACCTTCGGCGAGTTCGATGTCGCCCGTCACATCCGTCGTGCGGAAGTAAAACTGCGGACGGTACCCCTTGAAGAACGGCGTGTGGCGACCCCCTTCGTCTTTCGACAAAATGTACACCTCACACTCAAACTCCTTGTGCGGCGTCACACTACCCGGCTTGATCAAGCACATCCCACGCTCCACATCGTCCTTCTTCGTACCGCGCAAGAGCACACCCGCGTTGTCGCCTGCCTGGGCGCTATCCAAGAGCTTGCGAAACATCTCCACTCCCGTTACGGTCGTCGATTGCTTCTCTTCCTGCATACCAATGATGTCCACCACGTCGCCCACCTTCAGCACACCGCGCTCGACGCGGCCCGTCACCACCGTGCCACGACCCGTGATCGAAAACACGTCTTCGATCGGCATCAGGAACGGCTTGTCCGTGTCACGCTCCGGCGTCGGGATGTATTCATCGACGGCCGTCATCAGTTCCATGATCTTGTCTTCCCACTCCGTCTCGCCGTTGAGCGCAAGCAGCGCCGAGCCGGCGATCACCGGCACGTCGTCGCCCGGGAATTCGTACTGGTCCAGGATCTCGCGCACTTCCATCTCGACGAGCTCCAAGAGCTCTTCGTCGTCGACCAGGTCGACCTTGTTCATGAACACGACGATGTAGGGCACGCCCACCTGGCGCGCCAAGAGGATGTGCTCCCGCGTCTGCGGCATCGGGCCGTCGGTGGCAGCGACGACGAGGATGGCCCCGTCCATCTGCGCCGCCCCGGTGACCATGTTCTTGACATAGTCGGCGTGGCCAGGGCAGTCGACGTGCGCGTAGTGGCGCTCTTCGGTGGCGTACTCGACGTGGGCCGTGGCGATGGTGATGCCACGCTCACGCTCTTCGGGCGCGTTGTCGATCGAGTCGAACGAGCGGACGATGTTGGCCGGGTCTTCGACGCGGCGCGAGAGGACCATCGTGATAGCGGCCGTGAGGGTAGTTTTGCCGTGGTCGACGTGGCCGATGGTGCCCACGTTGACGTGCGGCTTCGTGCGTTGAAACGTCTCCTTCGCCATAGTAGTGTGCGTTCTAAATCAGTTAGTATTCGCTGGTTAAACGGCGGCTGCGCCAACCGATGTGGAAATAACCTCGTCGGCAATGCTTTTTGGCACAGCTTCGTAGGTTTCAAACTGCATGGAGTAAATGGCGCGGCCCTGCGTAATCGACCGCATGTCGGTCGAGTAGCCGAACATCGCGCTCAGCGGCACATGCGCCTTGATCACCTGGGCATCACCGCGCTGCCCCATGCTTTGAATGCGTCCGCGGCGGCTGTTCAAGTCGCCGATGACGTCGCCCATGTATTCTTCCGGCGTGATGACTTCGACGGCCATAATCGGCTCCATCAGAACCGGCCTGGCCTTGCGGGCCGACGTACGAAACGCCATGCGGCCTGCAATCTCGAAGGACATCTGGTCGGAGTCCACGGCGTGAAACTTGCCATCGTAGAGCCGGGCCTTGACGCCTTCGACGGGATAACCCGCCAAGGGGCCCTGACCTAAGGCGCTTGCGATGCCTTTCTCGACGCTCGGGATAAACTCTTTCGGGATGGACCCGCCAACAATCTCGTTGACGAACTCGAAGCCCACGCCGTCTTCTTTCGGCGAGAACTCGATATAAACCTCGGCGAACTGGCCACGGCCACCGGACTGCTTCTTGTGGGTGTACTTCTCGTCCACCACCGCTTGCAGTGCTTCGCGGTAGGCCACTTGCGGTTTGCCCACGTTGGCTTCCACCTTAAACTCGCGCTTCAGACGATCCACGATGATTTCGAGGTGTAACTCGCCCATTCCCGCAATGATGGTCTGGCCCGTTTCTTCGTCGGTGCTGACCTTAAATGTCGGGTCTTCTTCGGCGAGTTTCTGGAGACCCACGCCCAGCTTGTCGCTGTCGGCTTTGGTCTTCGGCTCGATGGCAATGCGAATAACCGGCTCGGGGAACTCCATTTTTTCGAGCACCACCGGGTTACTGGGATCACAGAGTGTATCGCCTGTACGGACCTGCTTGAGACCCACGGCAGCGGCGATATCACCTGCATGCACCGTTTCCACGTCTTCGCGGCTGTTCGCATGCATAAAGAGGATGCGTCCAATACGCTCTTTCTTTTCGGTCGTCGCATTGAGCACCGAGGTACCCTTGTTGAGCGTACCGCTGTATACGCGGAAGAAGGTGAGCTTCCCAACGTACGGATCGGTGGCAATTTTGAAAGCCAGCGCACTGAACGGCTCGTCATTTTCGGCCTTGCGCACCACCTCTTCGTCACTGCGTGGCACCTGTCCCTTCACCGCCGGGAGGTCCAGCGGACTCGGCAGGTAGTCGATGACGCCGTCGAGCAGACGCTGTACACCTTTATTTTTGAATGCCGAGCCACAGAAAACCGGCGTAATGTCGAGGTCCACGGTAGCTTCGCGGACGACGGCGCGGATCTCTTCAGGCGTAATGTCTTCGCCTTCGAGGTATTTCATTAGCAACTCGTCATTGTGCTCGGCCACCGCTTCGAGCAGGTGGATGCGCCAATGACGGGCCGTTTTTCTCAAATCGTCGGGGATATCGATTTCATCCCACGTCGAGCCCTGCGTGTCGTCGTGCCACACGATGGCTTTGTTCGTGATCAGGTCGATGACCCCACGAAACATGTCGCCATCGCCAATCGGGATCTGTACCGGAATCGGATTTGCCTTGAGGCGCTCACGCATCTGGCTGATGGCATTCTCAAAGTCGGCCCCGGTGCGGTCCATTTTGTTCACAAAAGCAATGCGCGGCACCTTGTATTTATTCATCTGCCGCCACACCGTCTCGCTCTGCGGCTCCACGCCGCCCACGGCACAGAACAGCGCCACGGCCCCGTCGAGCACACGCAGCGCCCGCTCCACCTCCACGGTGAAGTCGACGTGCCCCGGCGTATCGATGATGTTAATGCGGTGGTCTTGCCAGAAACAGGTGGTTGCGGCACTGGTAATCGTGATGCCACGCTCTTTTTCCTGCTCCATCCAGTCCATGGTTGCGCCGCCTTCATGGACTTCGCCCATGCGATGCAAGCGCCCCGTATAAAAGAGAATCCGCTCAGTGGTCGTCGTTTTGCCCGCATCAATATGGGCGCTGATGCCAATATTGCGCGTCTTCGCGAGCGGTATGTTACGTCCGTTGGTAGACATAGTCGTCAGTTGGTTTGTGTCCAGGCGTTAGGTACGTCCAGGTGAGGTGTGTTCAAGCATGCATACCCGCGATTAACTTGAACACCTGAACACGAGCCTCCCAGCTTAGAACCGGGAGAAGTGTGAAAAGGCCTTGTTCGACTCGGCCATGCGGTGGGTGTCATCCTTTTTCTTGATGGATCCTCCCTCGCCTTTGGCCGCCGCAATCAACTCCTGCGCGAGGCGATTAGCCATCGAACGGTCGTTGCGGGAACGGGCATACTGAATAATCCAGCGGAAGGCAAGCGCCACCCGGCGATCGGGCCGGACTTCGATCGGCACCTGATAGGTGGCGCCCCCTACACGGCGGCTGCGCACCTCCACGAGTGGCGACACGTTGTTCACTGCCTTCTTGAATACATCAATGCCGGGCTCACTGACCCGCTCCTCGATGATATCGAAGGCATGGTAGACGATGTGTTGGGCCACATTCTTTTTCCCGTCTTCCATCACATAGTTGACGAAGCGAGACACCAATTCATCGTTGTAGATCGGGTCCGGGCGGACCTGACGGCGTTCTGCTGATCTTCTGCGCATAGCCTTTGGTTATGGAGAGACAGAAAAGGCTTACCCTTTTCCATCGCTGATCTTCTGTTTCCTAAACCGTTACTTCTTGGGCCGCTTGGCTCCATACTTGGAGCGGCTTTGGCGGCGATCCTCAACGCCCGACGTGTCGAGCGCGCCACGCACGATGTGGTACTTCACACCGGGCAAGTCCTTCACACGACCACCGCGCACCAGCACGATGGAGTGCTCCTGCAGGTTATGGCCTTCGCCGGGGATGTAGGCAATCACCTCGATCCCATTCGTCAGGCGCACCTTGGCGACCTTGCGGAGCGCCGAGTTCGGCTTCTTCGGCGTGGTGGTATACACACGCGTGCACACTCCCCGACGCTGCGGGTTGCCTTGCAGCGCCGCCGCCTTTGTTTTCTTGACCGGCGTCGCGCGGCCCTTCCGTACTAATTGCTGAATCGTAGGCACAGTCCGTCCTCTGATTACTGGCGTTACACTCAATCTCGCCATCGCGAGACCAAAACTATTTCGAGCCTTACAATATAAAGTAGGTCAAGCGCCTTCTTCAAGCGCTTACTCCAAGATCATGTCAAGATCCACGCACTTCATATTTTCTTGGCTGAATTGGCTATAACGAGCCCCTCCTATCCGATCTACCACCCTATATCAACAGATCAATATGATACAAGGATAGACAAAAAGAAAGGGACGGCATCGCCAATCCCTTTCTGAATCTCGTAGTACATACTTGGCTGAAGAAGCGCGGTTACAGCGGTGGAGCTGGTGCTTCTGTGCTGGAGCCTTCGTCTGAAATGCCAACGTCGGTTGCAGGTTCTGGCTTCGTCGGATCTTCGCCTTCGGCAGCCCCATCTCCTGCCGCGTGTCCGTTAAACGATACATATTCGCCATACGGGCGCGGCCCCAGGATCTGGACGAGGTCTTTGGGGCCGAGCACTTCTTTGCTCAGCAGCGCCTGCGCCATTTCTTCCAGCTTGTCGCGCTTTTCCTCTAACAAGGCCCGCGCCTTCTGCCGCACGTCAGCGATGATGAGCTTCACTTCCTCGTCGATGAGCCGGGCCGTTTCGGCGGAATACGGTTTGTCGAACAGGGGACGGTCGTCGCCACGCCCTGACAGGTTGTACGAAATCGGGCCGATGGTTTCGCTCATGCCGTAATCGACGATCATGGCGTAGGCCATCTTGGTGATGCGCTCCAGGTCGTTCTGTGCTCCAGACGTAATGCTGCCAAAGACAATCTCCTCGGCCACACGCCCGCCCATCGCAAAGATCATCTGGGCTTCGATGTATTCTTTGGAGTAGAGGTAGCGCTCTTCCGGCAGATACTGCGCATAGCCCAGCGCGGCCAACCCACGCGGCACGATGGAGACCTTCACCACCGGATCGGTGTGTTTCAAAAACCAGCCGGTGATGGCGTGGCCTGCCTCGTGGTAGGCCACGATTTTCTTCTCTTCGGGCGAGATGAGCTTGTTCTTTTTCTCCAGCCCGCCAATGACG
The DNA here is from genome assembly GCA_030428385.1 of Rhodothermia bacterium. Lineage (GTDB taxonomy): Bacteria > Bacteroidota > Rhodothermia > Rhodothermales > JAAAOL01 > JAUIDY01. Next base: position 23,847 of record JAUIDY010000053.1, read on the forward strand.
CGGTCGATGGCCTGCTCGAAGTCGTGCATCTCAATGGCGTCCTTGTCCTGGCGGGCGGCGAGCAGCGCGGCTTCGTTACACACGTTGGCGATCTCGGCACCGGCGAAACCGGGCGTTTGGCTCGCCAGCACATCGCAGTTCACATCGTCGGCGAGGATGAGGTTGCGCGTGTGGACGCGAAAGATCTGCTCCCGCTCGCGGCGGTCAGGGCGGTCGATGAGAATCTGGCGGTCGAAGCGGCCCGGACGCAGCAGCGCGTTGTCGAGCACGTCGGGGCGGTTGGTGGCCGCCATAATGATGACGCCTTTGTCGGTGTTGAAGCCGTCCATCTCCACCAGAAGTTGGTTCAGCGTATTCTCCCGTTCGTCGTTGCCGCCCATCATCATGCCTTTGCCACGGCTCCGCCCGATGGCGTCGATCTCATCGATGAAAATGATACAGGGCGCTTTCTCCTTGGCCTGCTTAAACAGGTCGCGTACACGAGCGGCACCCACGCCCACAAACATCTCCACGAAGTCGGAGCCCGAAAGCGAAAAGAACGGCGTGCCCGCCTCGCCCGCGACGGCTTTGGCGAGCAGCGTCTTGCCCGTCCCCGGCGGTCCCACGAGCAGGACGCCCTTGGGCAGCTTGCCGCCCAACTTGGTGAATTTCTTTGGGTTCTTGAGAAACTCGACCACCTCGACGACTTCCTCTTTGGCTTCATCAAGGCCGGCCACGTCTTTAAACGTGATTTTCTGCTCACCCATCGCATCAAACAGCACTGCCTTGTTCTTGCCAATATTGAGCACCTGTGAACCAGGATTCATACGCCGGAGCAAGAACACCCAGAGCAACACAATCAGCCCAAGCGGGATGATCCAGGTAAGCAGGCCGCCAAACCAGTTCTCCTCGTACTTGGCCGCAAACTCGACGGACGGCAGTTCTTCTTTGGCGGCTTCTTCGTTGTATTCGCGCAGAAAAGCGACGAGGTCATTCTCGATGGGCTTGGTGGTTACAAAGGCATTTCGCTCCATGGAGTTACCCAGGAGATCCTGCCGTGCTTCGCCCAGTTGCACCTTGCCTGATTTGATACCGTCTTCGGAGTAGGTGCCTTCTACGCGACGGTCGTTGATGATTTCGACCTTCTCAACATAGCCATTTTCGACGTAGCTGAGGAAGGTGCTATATTCGATGGTATTGGTATCCACGCCCTGCCAGAAGAAGAAGATCTGGATGAGGAGGACCAAAAAAATAGCGAGATAGATCCACAGGGAGAGGCGAGGGCGCTGCTGAAGCCGGGGCCCCTTGTCATCCGCATCCCTCGGATTATTTATGTCGTTGCGCTCGTTTTGCGCCATGAAGTTACACCGTTGGTTCTGTTCATTAACCGCCCCACACCCTCTTCCCACACCACTGCCTGTTTTTCACACCATCGGAGGAAAGTTCATCAGCGCTGGGCACACGGCACCTTGGAGAGGAAGCCCTGCTTCCTGGCCAAACCAATCGCCGCGATGCGCAAACGTAGGGCGTATGCGTCTGATTTTGAACGGCTAAGTTACGCGGAGGTGCCCAACCCCCCCGATAAAGCTTAGGTTCCATGAACGCGGGGCCTACGAAGTCAGGGGGGCTACAGGTTGCACGACCTTGCATCGCGCTGCGCCCGGCAATTACCGGCGGGGAGCAATAATCTGCCGAAAACTGGCACCCCCTTGTTCGGCAGGTGGCAAATCACGCAAGGTCGCGCGGGCGGAAGCCGCGGCCTCTTGGGAAGGATAAAACCCGACAACCACCTGAAAGGACCGTTTCCCACTTTCATCCGTGAAGGGCATCAGGTAGACAGGCAAGGCATCAGGTTGGTACAACGAGCGCAGGCGTTGCACAAAGGCTTCGGCCATCTGCCGTTGGTTGTTAGCAATAGCAATAATGGTCCATTCGCCCGCATGCTCCTCCATGACCTCCAGTGGCATCTCCATAGGCACGGCGGCAGGCGTAGGCGATGGCGCCGGGGTGGGCGGAGGTGATACGGCTTCTTCTGTCCCGTCTGCTTCCAGGGCTCGCGTCTCGTTTTCTCCGATAAGGGTTCTCCGACGCTCCTGTCGTTCCTCAAGGATGGCCCGGCGGCGCTCCTCTGCCGAATCCTCCGGCTCTTCGGCCATGTCCTGAGCCACAGCGAGGGTGTCTGAGAGGCTTGCCGTTGAATCAGTCATGGCGACAGGCACGACCACTGCCATGCTGTCGACGTCAGTGCTATCTACGGCCATTTCCGGTACCGCCGCCACATTCAAGCTGTCAGCAGACAACGCCAAGATGGAATCGGCCTGGGCCTGCAGTGCCGCTTGGTACTCTTCGAGTGCGGTAAGAACAAATTTGGCCTGATCCGCTTGTGGCGAACGCGGATACTGCTGAATGATGTTGGTGTACAGGGTCTGGAGGCGCACCGAGTCGGGCACCACAGGCTCGGGCTCAGAGGGGGGCACGTCTTCTACAGGAACAATCAGCGAGTCGACGGGCGCTGCGCCCACCCGCGCCGAATCAGGCAGCATGCCCGCTTGCGACAACGAATCGGCACCCGCCTCCAGCGTGACTCCGGCGGCATCGAGGACTTGTGCCAGCGTATCGCTAGGCACAAGGGCCGGTGTTGTTAACGAGTCGGGCACGGCAGGCAGCGGCAGAGCCAAGGTGCTGTCGGCAACCTGGGTGGTATCAGGGGGCGGCGGCGGTTCGAGCAAACCAATAGCGAGCAGGACGGAGTCGGGAAGCCCGAGGGGGAGCGGCGCAAAAAGGTCGAGGCTGTCGCGCACCGACCATTCCTGATAGATTCGCCCGGCGGCAAACAATGCCCTCGGCGCTATGTCTGTACGTTGATACGCGGCCGCAAGGGTTACCATGTGGTCCAGAGCAGACGCGTACTGATGGTCTTGCCACGAAGCATAGGCCAGTTGATAGGCGGATTCGGCCAAGGCAAGGCTGTCCGTCTCAACGACCTCAATGACGGGGAGCCCGATTTGCTCGCGGGCGCGGTTGGCAAACTCGGAATCGGGATAGCGTTCGGTGATGGTGCGGTACAATTCCCGGGCCGAAACAGAATCCTGCAAGGCTTGCTGTACCTCGGCAAGGGCATAGTAGGCCCGCTGCGCCACGGGCAGGTCACCGCTTTCATCAATCACCAACCGGTACCACGCCGCTGCTGAGTCGGGGCGGTTCATGGAGAGAAAGAGCACATTGGCGAGTTCGTACCACACCACCGAGCGCTCCTCCCGCATGATGGCCTGGGCTTCTGGCGTGCGGGGCACGGCTGAAATGTCAACTTCAGGAAGCTCGTCTTCCCCCGCCTCGATCTCGCCTGCTACCACGAGGCTATCCGGCACAGCGTTACCGCTAGGATCGAGTGCCGCCTGGGCACCAAGGAGGGCACTTTCGCGCCGCCAGTTGGGGACCAGTGGGCGATCGCCCCAGCGCAGTTCAAACTCGGCCCTTGCCTGTTGCACCCGCACGGGGTCCAGGTGGAACAGAAAACCCGACTCGGCACTGCCGGAGGTGTTGGACGCCGAAACGGGGTTGCGCTGGTTCCGATCCTCAAAGTTGCCGAAGCTCTGCTCGGCGCGTTGCCGCTCCTGCTCACGCCGTTGTTCGGCCAGTTCCTCGGCGCGTTGCTCCCGAAGTTCTAATACGAACGCATCAAACGCCTCCTGGTCCAGCTCCCCAAGGGCCAGCAACGAGTCCATGCGGCTGATCTCCGCCATCTCGGTGCGGAAGCTGTTAAAGATGCGCTGTTGCTCGGGAGCATTGGTGATGGCAGCGGGCGTGTAGACGGGTGGTGTGCTCCCGGCTTGCTGCTGATTCCTGCCGGAGCGCAGGCGCGTGGCCGCCGTATCGAAATAGGCAGAAGCCACCTCAAAATCGACGATCAGGTCGCGGTACAGTTCGCCAAGGGCATAATAGGTACGACCCGCCACCTGGGTAATGGTGGCGTCCGAGTCGTAGAGCAGTTCGTCATACTCTTCCAAGGCATCATAGGTGCGGCCCTGGGCCTGATACAGCCGTCCCCGCAGGTAGGCCAGTTCGGCGCGGTTGTCATAGTTTTTGTCGTCGCGCTCCATCCGGCGCAGCCTGCGCAACGCCTCCTCGGCATCACCATGCAGGCCTTCGGTACGCACGGCGCTGACCTGAGCCGCATACGAAAGCTGATAGAGTGGCTTGTAGCGCTGCACCTGTTCATAGGCCGCAATGGCTTCTTCATACGCCCCGAGGGTTTCGTAGACCTGGCCCAGCAGAAACTGCGCCCGGGCGCCGAGTTCTTTGTCGGGCACGTCGGTCAGTCCCTGCGCCAGTTCCTGGGCGGCCGCCTCCCAGTCTTTGCGTTGTACTTCCAGTTCGCCCTGCGCCAGGCGGAGCCGCGAGCGCCAGCGCCCCGGCACGTCCTCATTGTTCAGGCTTTCCTCCAGGTGCTCGGCGGCGGCTTCATACTGCCCCGCCGCTATCAGCGTGCGGGCGAGCCAGAACCGCGCCTCGCCGTCCAGCCGCGAGCCCAGCGACATCACCTCTCGGAATTTCTGTTCAGCGCCAACAAAGTTTTGCAGGTTGAAGTACGACTTTCCAATCAGCAGCAGCGCGTCATCCACCCATTTCGAGTTGGGGTGTTCGCGCAAGACATCGGCGCTTTTTTCGATCGCATCGTTAAACGCCTGTCCGCTTCCAACCCGTCCGTTAGACAACCCGCTGAACACGGGGAGGTACAGGTTGCGATCCACGGGCTGGTCTTCCTGCTCCAGTCCTTCCACGCCCTGATCGTATGCATTCTTGGCGTTATAGAACGTGTTGTAGTACGCCGTAAAGTTGTCGTAGCGGCGGCCGACAAACGAGTTGCTGCTGCACCCGGCAACCAGGAAAAGCGTAGCGATGGCGAGGAGAAAAGGACGACGCATAGGAAGGACAACAGGGAACGGGTGCGCGGCAATTACACTACCCGCGAGCCCGGGCGCTTATGCAATGACGGGGTAGCGGTGGGTCATGCGCCATCCATTCCGTTCAATCAAAACTCGGCCCTGCGGTGATGGATTTGTGTACCGGCAGGGAAGCGCTGGAAAGAGATTTTGGGGGCTTTGTTCCCCGGTACATGGCGCACAAATCCCGCCCTGAAAACCGCCAGCTACACCCCAAACTGCGTCAAGTGATGATCCAGGTGTTTGTACTGACTCCATCCGCGTTCCTCCAGTGTCATGGTGCCAAACAGCGGGTGAACGTGCGTCACGGCCTCGGCTTTGTCTTCGTGGTAAAACTGGGCCAGCGCCTCCAGCAGCCGCTGCTTCTCCGTGGCAAAGTCACGCTGCTGCGTTTGTTTGTACTGCGGGTGTGTCCGCAGATTTTGGGGATACGGCTTTTCGTTCACCACGCCGTCACGGATGAAACCTTTAAACATCCGGGCGAGGAAGGGCGTGTTTTCAAGCGGCTTGCCATTGGCCACTTCGAGCACCTCGGCGCAGTGCGCAAACATCTGCGCGGCGCTCATCTGGCCCCACTGCGGGCGGGTGCCTTCATTAATTTGGTGGAGGCGGACCAGACAGGCCTCGTACACGTCCGGCACGTAAAGATCCTTCTTCAAAAGAGTAGCCATGAGGAACAGTAAGAGGAAGAAACCAAAAGAACGTATGGGTTGCTACTCAGCCCCACACACAAAGGTGCAGCCCATTCCCGGCATCATCTATTCTTCGCAGGGACGCCGCCTGTATCGAATTTCGGCGAAACTCCGCCCGAACGGCTACCTTAGCTGAAACCTGCCGCCGGTGCAGCCATTGATTGGCTCCGATTTTTTATCTGACGTGCCTCGCCATGTACCCCTCGCTTGCTCCCCTCTTTGATGCCCAGCCGTACGGCCCACTGCTTCGGCAGATCGGGGCGATTGCGGCGCGGGAAAACCTCGCGGCCTACGCCGTAGGGGGCGTGGTGCGTGATGTGCTGCTAGGTCGTCCCACCAAAAACGACCTCGACTTCGTCACCGAAGGCGCAGGCGCAGGCATCCGGCTGGCCGACGCGGTGGGACAGGCCCTCGGCGGCAAAACGGCGCATGTCTACGAGCGCTTTGGCACCGCCGCGATTCGCCTACCGGGCTCCTCCGAAAGCGAGCCCGACACCGTGCTTGAGTTTGTGGCGGCGCGGAAAGAAAGCTACCGCCGCTCGTCGCGCAAACCGATTGTGGAAGACGGCACGCTGGCCGACGACCTGGCCCGGCGCGACTTCACCGTCAACGCAATGGCCGTACACCTCAACCCCGATCGTTTTGGGGAATTAATCGACCCATTCGACGGGCAGAGCGACCTAGCCCAAAAGCTGTTGCGCACGCCGCTAGACCCGCACCGCACCTTCGAAGACGACCCGCTGCGCATGATCCGGGCGGCGCGGTTTGCCACGCAGCTTGGCTTCACCATTGATGCTGACACCTTTGCCTCGATGAAAACGAAGGCAGACCGTGTGGAAATTTTGTCGCAGGAGCGCATCATCGACGAGGTGCAGAAGATTATGCTGTCGGCGAAACCGTCGGTGGGGTTCAAAATCCTTGAAGCCACCGATATTCTGGCGCACATTTTTCCCGAACTGGTAGCCCTGAAGGGCGTGGAGGAAGTAGCCGGGCAGCGGCACAAGGACAATTTCTACCACACGCTCCACGTGGTAGACAACCTCGTGGACGCCACCTCGCAGCGCCCTGCCGAAGAGACGCTGTGGCTGCGCTGGGCTGCACTGTTGCACGACATCGGCAAGCCGCGCACCAAGCGGTTTCAGAAAGGGACGGGCTGGACGTTTCACGGACATGAAGACCTGGGCGGGCGCATGATCCCGAAGCTATTCCGCAAACTCAAGCTGCCTTCCGACGAACGCATGACGTACGTGCAGCAACTCGTCCGCCTGCACCACCGCCCTGTGGCGCTGGTGGACGATGAAGTGACCGACTCGGCGGTACGCCGCCTGCTTTTCGACGCGGGCGACGCCATCGACGACCTGATGACGCTGGTGCGGGCCGACATCACCTCGAAAAACCCGAACCGGGTGCGACGCTACCTGAACGCCTTCGACCGGGTGGAAGCCAAGTTCGCCGAGGTGGAGGAAAAGGACCGCCTGCGCAACTTCCAGCCGCCGGTAGACGGGCACGAAATTATGGAAGTGATCGGCATCAACGAGGGCGTGGCGGTCGGCATCATCAAGGAGCACATCCGCGAAGCCATCCTCGACGGTGACATCCCGAACGAGCACGACGCGGCGTTTGCGTACATGATGGCGATGAAAGACGACGCGCTGCGGCGCGGACGGCTCTTCGACACCATGATCCGCTCGCTACACGGCCCCGAACGCAAGGCCACGGGGGCGATCAAAGAAGAAATCTTCTGGGGCGACCTGCCCGACGACGACGAGGAAGCCCTGGCGCACCTGCACCGGGTGAAAGCGACCACCCTGCATCCAACGACGGACTAGAACCGCTTCGCTAAAGCTCAATCCGTGCCCCGCCTTGCCGCGAGGATTCCATGATGGCGTTGACGATGCGGATGTCGGCGAGGCCCTCTTCGCCGGGCACGATGGGCGCGCTGCCGGTTTTGATGGCATAGGCGTCGTCGTTCATCTGGCGGGCTTGCTGGTGATTCGGATCGGGCGGCAGCGCGGTGCCGTCGCTGGTTTCGCCCTGCACGCCGGAATACGACTGGAACGGGCGGAGGCGGTACCACCCGTCAGCGCACGTCACGTCGAGGTAGTTCATCGATTTCCCGAAGCTGGTTTCGCCGCGTGCGACCACGCCATTCGGGAATTCCAGTTCGAACTCCGAGAACTCGTCCACGTCGTTATACATGTCCTCGCGGACGGACCACTGGCGGCCTGTCACCGCGATGGGCTCCATGCCGATGGCATAGCGGGCGGCATTGATCGGGTAGACGCCCATGTCGTACAGCGCCCCACCGCCCAGCCGACCGATGCGCCGCCAGTTCGTGGGGTCGCGGTGCGCGCCGCTGTAGCCCGCCCCGGTCGCCACGGCCGTCACCGCGCCGTAGGTTTGCTCCTGGCTGTAGCGGATGAGCGTTTGGGTGTTGGGCTCGTGCTGCATCCGGTAGCCGATGGTGAGTTGCACGCCGTTTTTGTTTGCCGCGTCGATGATGGCCTGGCACTCCGCTTCGTTCATCGCCATGGGCTTTTCGCACCAGACGTGTTTTCCTGCCTCGGCGGCTTTGATGGCATCGCGGGCATGCAGGCCCGGCGGCGTCACGATATACACCACGTCGATGTCATCGTTGTTGGCGATGTCCTCGATGGTGTCGTAGCTGTACACGTTGGCATCGGGGATGCCGTATTGCTCCTGCCACACCGGGATTTTGTCGGGCGAGCCGGTGACGATGCCGCGCAGCTCGCAGTGTTCGGTTTGCTGAAGGCCCGGCGCAAGCCGCCCCCGGCTGTATCCGCCCAGCCCCACCAGCGCCACGCCGATTTTGCGGTCTTGCTTAGGCAAGATGACGGCAGGAAAACCAATGCTGGCCACGGTCAACGCGGAGGCGGATTGTTTCAAAAACTGGCGACGGGAGGTTTTAGGCATCATCGTGGGGGATTACAAAGGGAGGTGACTCCAAGGCATCGTCGCCAAGGTAACACGCGCTTGCAGCGATGGCAACCGCCTCCCCTGGGTCACATGGTTTCCTCCCTATTTGCCTTACTCCTCCTCTATCGTTACGGCCGTGCCATAGGCCATCATTTCGGCCGCCCCGCCCATCACCACCGACGTGGCGATACGCACCGACACCACCGCGTTGGCACCCAGCGCTTTGGCATCGGCCATCATGCGATCCAGTGCTTCCTCGCGGCTTTCTTCCAGCAGTTCGCCATAGGCCTTGATCTCGCCGCCGACCATATTCTTAAACACCGCCCCGATGTCTTTGCCGAGGTGCCGGGCGCGGATGGTGTTACCCCGCACGAGTCCGTGGGTGAGCACAATACGTTTCCCCGCAATGGTGGGGGTGGTTACAATCATCATAGGTCGATCTCTTTTTTATGGTTTGACGTGCCCGACTCATACAGCAAGGTCCATCAAAAAAGTTGCACGCGATACGGCCTCGATGATACAATAGCCACGGACACTATCCGTGCTACATCCTTGCCTCGGCCCGCTCCTTGAGGGCGCGGTTCATGGCCTCGAACCCGGCGCGCGCGTTGGTATCAAGGCTTTTCCATAAGAGCGGCACCAGCACCCCTCGGAATTTCTCACGATGAACAAACCGGAGGCGACCTTCTGCAAGTGGCTCTAGCTCAAAGATATGCTCGCCATCGAACAGGCCACGAAAAAGCAAGTGGCCCAGCCACCGAAACTCTTTCTGAGCAACCACCCGAGTCACGGTGGGCCGGAAGGTCATGGGTTTGCCACCGGGAGGCTCCATATGCACCGAGAGTTGTTCGCCGACTTCTACCTTCCCGCTGGCGAGGGTGACAAAGGGATTCCATTCCTCAAAAAGAGGAAGGTCGGTCAGCACCTGCCAGACCACAGCAGGAGCGGCGTGGATCTCTATTTCCGTATGCAGTTCTTTCATCAGGGAGCGTGGTTGTTTTTTACAACTGTTCGCGCTTGTATTGTGCCCTCCAAGAGGCTACTCCAGCGGGATTGGGTCGCGGAAGCCCCGGCGGACAACCTGGATACGACCGGGCGTGCCAAGATGTTGGTCCGTCTCAAACGCGGGGGCAAGTGCTTCGTGGGTGAGGGTGGCACGGACGCGCCGTCCCATCGCGCTGGCGGGGTTAACCAGCGTCACGGAGCGGGGATGGATGGCGTGCAGCAGGTCGACGGTGTCATAATGCCGCAACACCCCCGGCACGACGCTTTCTGACAGGTTCTTGTGCAGCCCGGCCTCCAGCGCCATGCGGTAGGAGACCAGCGTGTTCTCTACCACCACCTTTGTGATGCGCGTATCGAGCGCGGCGGCGTGGAGCGCCACCAGTCCCAACCCACCACTGCCATACAGGGTGATGGCGGCGGGATCCACGTCATCACGGGCCGCCAGCATGTTCAGCAGGCGCAGGGTGTCGTCCACCCGCATGCCCACCAGCGTTTTGTCCACCACGATGGCCCGCAGCAGTTGTGGCATGTACGGCCCCAACGCCAGCTGATTCGGGTTGGGCGGCGGCTCGCCCAGCACCCCACGCGGCTGAAACGCCACGACGATGTTGCCCGCCTTCACGAGGCGGGTGAAGTCGGGACTGGCGGCGGTGCGGGCATTGTCGGTGGCATCCATCCATAGCACCAGCGGACGGCGACCGGGCTCGCTGGGCAGGCCCACCACGGCTTCAATTTCGATTCCTGGCTCGCTTTCAAACACCCACGTCTCCAACCCATAGCCGTCTGCGGTTTCTTCTGCTACAACGGTGGCAGCAGGCACCTCCGCTTCGGTCGCGACGACGGCGGCCACGCGGCGCACCTCAGTTCGTATTTCGGGCTGGGCTTGCGCCAGCGCCTCGGCTGAAGCAAACGCCACCGCCTCGTGCATCACGGCGTCGGCATCCCGACGCACCATGTCCTCTATCGTAGCGCTGCCGATGGAGGTGGAAAGCTGTCCCGTTGGAGTAACGAGCAACACGTCGGAGTCGGCGGGCCGGCGCCAATCGAACGTGGGAACAGGCGTGCCCGGCGGTTGCAGGTGTGTGTACAGGAAGTCGAGCAGTTGCGGCGTCACGGGACCGAGGTTGCAATGACCACCTGCCCCGCCGATAAATTGAAGCTGGTCGGCGGCATCGAAGTGGGCGTAAAAATCATTCGCTTCCTCGTAGGTCCACTCAGCCCCGGCATACGGGAAAAAGTCCTGCTCAAAGGCGAGGATTGCGTACGGGCGGGGCGCGGCCTGCTCGATCCAGTCGGCAAAGTCGAGGCCCGACCCGATGAAGTTGGGCAGCGTCTGCTCGGCGTCCTGCGGGCCGTTGCCGGGCAGCAGTTCTTTAAACGAGGTAATAAATGACGCCACCGCTGCCGCCCGGATGCGCGGGTCCATTGCCGCGAGGTACGCCGCTGCGGTGCCGCCGCCGGAGCAGCCAAACGTGCCGATGCGGTCGGCGGCAACGTCGGTGCGCTGGGTGAGGTAATCGACACCGCGCACGCCATCGGCAAACCAATAGCGGGCGATGTGCTGCCCGATCAGCAGCGCCGATTGGTTGGCGTGCTCATGCTCGCCACTCGGCTCCACCTTCGAGGTGCCCAGTTCATCGTCGTAGTGCTGCATGCGCTCGCCCTGCCCCATCGGATCGATGGCGAGCACCACGAAGCCCGCCGCCGCGAAGTTGGCCGCCCAGCTATACTGGCTGGACTTGCCCGCCCCGTGCCCCGGCGCGATGACCAGCGCCGGAAACGGCCCCTCGCCCATAGGCACATACACGTTGGCTGTCACCCAGTAGCCCGGCACACTTTCGTACGCGATGTTTTCGATGTGGAAGCCATCGTCTTGCACCGTGTCAAATGCCTGCACCGCCACAGGACCACTCGTTTCGGGCATCCCGCCGACCAGCGCCAGGATCTGTTCCCGCACCTCGGCCTGCCGCGCTTCCGCTTCGGCGCGGCTGCTGATCGCCGCCACCGTCTCCGCACGCTGCGCGAGGTAGGCGTAGCCGATGGCGTTGAGGTAGGCGTGCTGTTCGGCCATCGCTGCCTCGGTCTGCGCCAACGCCTCGGCCTGAATGGCAGGATCTATGCGGAACTGGGCGAGGGCGGCATGGGACAGCGCCATCCATGCGAAGAGGAAGACACCAAGACAATACTTCATGGGGGACGGTAGGAAACAGTGGGTTATACAAAGCGCCTCCCGTTCCTGCTCACGCACAAAGGGGAGACGCATAGCCACCTCGAAAATAGCCGGATGCCGCTACAGGAACAAGTCCTTGTTCATCAGATCAGCTTGGCTTCCCGGACTGGCATCCACCATCGCTACCGCTGCACGATCACCTGTTGCACCTGTGTCATGTTCTCAAAGGACATCCGCACGAAGTAGGTGCCGCTGGCAACCTCGCGTGCGTCCCACGGCATGTTGTGCTGCCCCCCCTGCTGCCAGCCATCAAACAGGGTAGCCAGCCGTTGCCCCCGCACGTTATACACATGGGCGGTAACGTGTCCGGCACGCGGCAACGCGTAAGGCACGGTGGTGGCGGTGTTGAACGGATTGGGATAGGCCGCCGCTAACGTAAACGTGTTCGCAGGCACCGTCGGCTCCGTGCGAGTTGGGACGGCATTGATGTAGGTGCTGTACATGCCGTTGCCGTGCGTCGCCACCGCCACAAAACCGTCCGACTGGCGCACGTCGATCATGTCGACCACCACGTTGCCGATGGTGCTGGTGGCTTCCGGGACCCATCGGGTGTTCATCCCGTCCAGCCCGGCGGCAGAAAACAGGCCCACGCTCGTTCCAGCCAGGTAGACCGGCTGGTCGTCCACATACAGCACCGAGACCCAGCGCACCGAGGGGCCGCTGCCGGTGCCGTCGGTGTTTTCTTCCAGGTTGCCCGAAACGGGCGTCCAGCTTTGCCCCCCATCTTCGGTGGCGTAGATGCTGAGCACGCCGTAACTCGGAAACACAACAATTACCTTGTTGGCATCGCGCGGGTCCACGGTGATGCAACCGATGAACGGCACATAGGGATAATACGGGAAGTTCTCCCCCGTGATGTCCACCGGCACGGGCTGGCCTTGCTGGGGGTCGGCAAGGTAAAACAGCCGTTCATCTGCGTCTGGGCCCACATCTGCTGCGGCATAATACAACCGCCGCGGTTCGGCCTCCGACATGCTCAGCGCATGAATGTAATGCCCCGTGACGTGCTCGAAGGTGTCCCAGCCAATCTCCGTGGGGCCACCCGGGCTTTCACGCGGAATGGCGGAGAGATCGTTGTTGCGCCAGAGCGTCTGCTGCGACGGCAGATACACCACGTTCTCGTCGTGCGGATCGAGTTGAAAGAGGGTCAGCCACAGCCCGAGTCTGCCAGACGCAGGGGTGATCTCGGTCAGGACCTCACCGCTCACACCCGGCGAGGTATGCCGCAGAAACCGGAAAGTAGCCGCTGTGGCGTAGTAAAAGTCGTTGCCGCCATTGGCAATCGCTGTGGTACCGCCATCGCCGCCGAGCAGAATTCGCCAGGGCGCTTCAGGATCGGAAGAGGCGGTGTAGACCACGCCGTTGTCCTGCGTCCCGCCGAGGAGGACTTCGCTGCCGGGCGTGCCATGATCCACTGCCACGGTGTAAAACTGGGTGGTCAGGTATCCATTGTTTAGCGACTCCCAGTTGAGGTTCAGGTCGGTGGTGGCCGCCACGTTGTCATCGGTGCGGTACAGGCCGCCGTCGTTGCCCACAATCATCCGGCGCGGGTCCGAGGGGTAAAATGAAATGGCGAACTGGTCAGGATGAAAATTTGCACCCGTGCCGCTGATAACCTCGAACGACGCGCCGCCATCGGTGCTGCGAAACAGGTTGATGGCCCCCAGAAAGAGGGCGTTTTCGTCATCCGGCTTCACATGGACCATCAGCAACGTCCCGCCGAAGGTGGCCAACTGGGCGTTGAAGGGCAGGCCCGCGGTCAGGTCGGTCCAGCCCACCCCGGCTTCATATTTGCGCAGTTGCTGTTGCAGGTTGGCGACCTCGGTGTAGAAATACAGCACATTGTTATTCGACAGGGCGGCTCCCATCACCGTCCGCACGGTGGCGGCGGGCCAGCCGGCGGGCGAAATGTTTTCCCAAGTCGCTCCTTCGTCGGTTGATCGATACACGCCATTGTCAGGCCCATCGCCGCCCACGGTGGCGTACCAGGTGCCGTCGCCGGTAATAGCAACTTCGGTGCTGGGATAGCGCTCCGATTCTGCGAAGGTCAAAGAGGGCGACCACGAGGCCCCGCCGTCGGTGCTTTGGTAGAGACCCGTATGCGTAGCCGCCAGTACGCCGTCTTCGCCGAACGTGACAATCTCCCAGATAAAATCAAAGGGATCCGTCTGATCGGGGCTGCCCGAGACCGTAGCAGGCAACTGGGCCCAGGTATCACCCCCATCTGTGGATTTAAAAATACCGTCGCCACGATAAAAGGCGTTGGTGCCCAACAGCCCCTGTGCACTATTCGATTCGCCGGAAAACCGGCCCGGGCTGCGGTCGCCGGTGCCGTAATACCAGATGTGCGTCCGGCCAGGTGCGGTGTTCTGGGCAAGCGCCGTCACGCTGTGCAGTTGGTTGGGCGACGTCGTTTTGCGCCACGATGCTCCGCCGTCGGTCGACTTAAACATGCCGCTCGACACGCCGCCTGCCAAGAGGACATCCTCGTTGGTGATGTCGATGGCCAGCGCCCGGGTGCGGCCTCCGATGTTGTGCGGCCCGCGTGCGGTCCAGTCTGCGGCGGCCGTAATGGACTGCCCTTGCGTTTGCTGCGTCAGTTGGTGGACGAAGGCCAACTCGTTGCGGGCGATGTCGTACGGAAGGTGCCCTGTTGCGGGGTCGTGAAGCCGCTGCCAGTCATATGCCCGCCGTGCCACTGGATTTTCTGCCGTTCCTTCGGCGGCGTCCGGCTCAAACATAAACCCTGATGTGGAAACAGAAACTTCCGGTTGTTTCAGGAAATGAACACCCAGGTAGCCAAGCACCAGCAGGCTTGCCAGCGCCATCGAGATTTTGAACAGCCGCATGCTTCCTTCCTTTTTTAGTGCCTGACGGAGATGCTGTATGCAGCATCGTTAAGGATACATACGTAAGCAAGCCTCAAATTCGGAAATGCTGCGCAGCTACACGCTTGGCCGCATTGGTTAGGGCCTCATGGATGGCCATGGCTTTGATCCTCCCCCCGGCCCCCTCCTTACTTCGTAAAGAGGGGGAGAAACATAGGGAGTGCCCGTCGCCTAGCGGACCAACACCATGCGTTGGACATGGGTGGTGGTGCCTGCGGTGAGTTGGTAAACATACACGCCCGAAGGCAACCCGCTCGCCTCAAACACCGCCTGATACTGGCCCGCCGCCTGCGGCGCATCCACCAACAACGCCACTTCCCGGCCCAGCAAATCATACACCGCGAGGCGCACCCGCACCGCCTGTGGCAATTCGTAGCCGATCACCGTCTGCGGGTTAAACGGGTTCGGGTAGTTGCCGTGCAGCGCAACGGTAAGCGGCAACTCGGCGTCTTCCTCGGCGTCTTCCACCGACACACTGCTCGCGCCCGTCGTCAGCGCAAACGCCCAATCGCCCGACGTCGTCACCCCCGTCATCGTGACGGTGCTGTCAGCAGGATCCCACACCGTCGCTACCTGAGGCATCCACGTACCCGTGTCGTCCGTGCGGAAAGCCAGACCCGGTAGCTCGGTCGTCGTCAGCGAGTCAAGCACGGCGTCCATCGTGAAGGCGATGTCGATCACAAAACCCGGATCGCCCGTTTCGAGGACTTCGACGGTGCGGTGGCGGCGGCTCGACAGTTCGATCAGGTCGTCATCGTCGGGGACAATTCCGCCGCGTGGTGCCACTTCTTCCACGCGGATGGCGTCGATGGCCGAGGTGCCTGCTTGCTTGCCGCCGCTGCCTACCATCACCGTCACGCCTGCTTCCTCGAAAAAGAATGCCGACTGCCCGTCGTTGGGCTGGACGCGGTTTTCCAGCAGCTGCGGATCCTGCTTCTCGATGATGCCAAAGCGGTCGATGCCGCCCATCTGGTTGCGGAACTGGAGCAGGCGGGGGTTGACGCGGCGCAGCCAGGTGTGCGCTTCTTTCAGCGTCACGCCCGGCACCCCGTCGGTGTCGGCCCGCGGATCGTTGGCGCAGATCGCCAGCCCGCCCGTGTAGAAACTCAGCAGCGTGTTGTTGACCCGGATAGCCTGATAGGCGAGGTTGTCTGCCGAAGCCCCGGTGAGCAGCGTCAGGTTGGTCCGGCTATAATTGGGATCACTGCGGAAAGCGGGGAGGGCGGCGCCCGAGTTGCAGTTGTCGAGCACCACGGTGTTGTCGATGGCTCCGACGCTGTAGATGTCTTCGGCCAGCATGGGATAGGTCAGCCGGGTGTAGCGTGCCGGGTTGTTTTCGCTTTTGAGAAACAAGCCGCT
>JAUIDY010000201.1 GCA_030428385.1 Rhodothermia bacterium
GCTCCACCCGCCGCTGGTCGTCTTGGTGAGCTTTTTTCAAAGCGCGTTCCAACGGTTCGTACAATTCCTTAAACCGCCGCTGCCCCAGCGTCCGCCGCACAAACGTCCGCACCGCCTCATCCAGCGTGTCAAAGGCTTCGGAGCGAAAAGCCGCATCGGCTTCGAGGTGGTGAAACGGGCACAACGCCAGCGTTTCGGCGAATTTGCCACGCCAGTAGATGTGGGGTGCGGGCACCATCAGTTCCGCCTCGATGATCTGCGCCGCCTCAAACAACCGCTGCTTTGCGTCTTCCTCGACCACATCCGGCGCCTGATCAGCGGAAACGCCAGCCCGAAATAACGCCTCGGCGGCCAGGGTTTTGTCGAACAAAGGAAGCGCCCGCGTGAGGGCCTGCACCGTTGTGTTGCGCTTTGTTTCCCAGCGTTCCTCAAAGGCAGCAAAGGTATCAACAACCGGCGCGGGTCGGGGTGATGGAGCCGGGGTGCCCACCAGCGTCTCGTCGTCTTTAAACGCTTCGACGATGCGTCCGTCGGCATCCACCAGCAGCACATTGGCGCGGCTACCGAAAAGCAGCACCTGGAAGCCCCCCCCGTCCTCAAAGTCGAGAAAAAGCACGCGGTCGCGGTCGGCACAGCGCACGTTGGTTACTTTCTGGTCGAACGCCGATTCAAAAATCGTGGCGACGTTGCGGCGGGCCTTGCTGAATCCGTCGGAGCGAAAGGCGTACAAAAAGGGCGGCTGCGTGGCAATGCGCAGCATGGTCTCGCGCTCCGGGTGCGCCCACGCCAGCGTCACCTCGCCGCGCACCTGCGAAAAGGCATCGCCGAGGATGCAGCCGGTAAGCAGCGGTCGCCACGCCTCAGCGAGGGCCCGCAGCGTGTAGTAGGTATGCAGCACGCCGTATGGGGATTGGGTGGTTGGTTGTTTAAGCTACGGGGCAACGCGGGAAACGGGCGTCCGTTCGCGGATGGAGACGAAAGGTTGGGTGTGGGAGAGGTTGGGTGTGGAAGATGGTGGAATCGCTGAGTCTAGGCAACGCAAAACCCCTCCCTTGAGGGAGGTGGCCTCGCCACAGGCGAGGTCGGAGGGTGTAAAACGCTTGATGTACACCCTCAGTCGCTATGCACGACTAGTTCAGAGTGGGGTGAGATCGCCACGTCGCCTGCTGCTCCTCGCGATGACGTTTCGGGTTGGCCTTGGTGTTTGTCCTCAGAGGGACAGTGACAGGCCCAGCCCGGCTTCTATGCCAGAAAGATCGCCGAAGGCCACGAGTACGCGTCCTGGAACTGACACGCGCGGGTTGATGCGCAGCGTGGGCAGCACCCCGGCATGAAACACCTGCTCGATCTTGTACTGGGGCACGGCCTCGAAGAAATGTGCCTCGGCCCGAATGGCAAGGTCGAGTTGCGCAAGGGCGCGGAAGCGATAGCGCGCCAGCAGCGACATCTGATTGGGCAGCGTCTTCGCCATCTCGGGCACCAGTCCCTGCGGCGTCACGATGTCGCTGCGGCCCCGGCTGCGGTACCGCGCCACCACCCACAGTTCCTGAAAGCCACGGTATTGGCGCAACTGGGCCGTGGCGGTCACTTTGTCGCTGGACTCAAACACATTATCGTCTCCCACCTTGTCGGTCCCATAGCTGGTATAAGAAACGTCGCCCGACAGTGTCATCTGGTCGCTCACCTGCACATCGAAGCCGCCGGTCAGTAGCAGTTCATCGCCGGGGTCATAGGCGTCAATCATGTCTTCGAGTGGCTCGAAGGAGCCCCGGTATTGAAAGGCCACACCGGCCCCAAGGACAAAGCGGTCACTGACGGGCACGGCAAACGTCAGGCTCGGCGCTGCGCCGAAGCCCTGTCCCAGGCTGGGTACCTGAAAGCCGTAGGGCGTCCGGCTGATGATGGTGAGCGTCTGGAACGCTTCGGGCGTGAGGCTGCGGGCGCCACTGGGCAGGTTCAGCCCCATCCCCAGTACCACGCTGGCCTGCCCGAGCGGCTGGCTAAAGGTCGCCCCCACCTGTGCATCGGTGAGGCCGCTGAGAGAGCCCGGCTCGCTGTCGGCGCTGGCGAACCCGGCATGAAACGTCAAGCCGAGTTGCTGATTCACCGGCACAAACGCCGCCACCGTGGTGCTCACCTCACTCACGGTGATGCGCCCATCGTCGTATTGCTCATACGTGGGCTGCACCCGCACCTGCGTCGGCTGCCGCTGACCAGCGATGGCGACGGCATCGTCCTGCGCCTGCACCGGGCTGGCGAGGAGCAAAAAGGCGAACAGGAGGAAAGCAAAACGAACTGGCATCATGGTAACCATCAAAAAAACATCCCTCATCGAACAACCAGGACGGAGCGGGTCGTGACAAACGCGCCCGTTTGAAAACGCACAAAGTAGGTCCCACTGGCCACCTGCCGCCCGGTCCTGTCACGACCGTCCCACACCACCTCGTGGCTTCCGGCGTCGCGCACGCCCTCCGTAAGCGTTTGAACCCGCCGTCCCAGCGCGTCGAATACCATAACGGAAACGGCCTCCGGCTCGGGCACCTGATACCGCACCGTCAGCGCGGAAGCTGAAGCGGGAAGGAACGGGTTGGGATAGAGGCCATCCAGCCCCGCGCGGTGTGGCACCACCTGTGCGGCTTCTTCGTGCAGGAATGCCTCCGTGCCGACGACCACCCGCAAGTGCCGCCCCGCATCGCGCTCATCAAAGGTGAGCATGACGCTGCCGTTGCTGGTCACAGGCAATGTGCCACCGTGGTCCAGATCCAGCACCTTGATGGTAAACCCGTCGGGGCGCACGCCGTCTTCAATGAGTTGCACGCTGACATGCTGGCGGGTAGCGAGCACGTCGTCCCAGGGCACCTCAACGGCTACGTCCCACGTTGCCCCGGCCGTTCCTTCAGGCTTAAAGCTGTAGGCCAGCGGTTCCTCCCCGGCCATAATACTCAGGCGCAGCGACGGCCCGATAGGTGGCGCTTCGGAGACATCCAGTGGATCGCGGCGGTCGGTGGCACCAGCCCGGAAGCCCATCACGTTCTGCGCGTCGCGGTACGCACCATCGGTGGTTTCGGCAGCAAGGCGCAGGGTATAGCTGGGTAGCGGCGCGTCGGTGGTTTTTGCTGCCGCTGCGGTCGTGGCCTCAACGGGCGGAATGGTGAGCGTGACGGTCTGCCCCGCATCGTTGTAGACAAAATAGCCCTGCCACGGCTGCAAGATGGCCTGCTCGTACTGATAATCGGTGCCGTTAAACCCGACGGGGGCTTCCACCCGCCCCGACGCCGAGATGTTGGCCCATGCCACCGGGAACGCAAACGGCGTGCTGATCTGGCTCCAGCCGGGCGGGAGGCTGAGCATAAACGGTTCGCTGGCGTCTACCGACTGACCGACTCCGGTCTGGAACGCGGTGCCATTTCGTGTGATCAGCCAAAACGCGGTGCCCGGTGTAAACGTCGCGCCCAGGTCGGGGTACTCGCGGTACGCGCCGTCGGCAGCGTTCCAGCGCAGAAGCCGCCACACATTTTCGTCGTACGTGCCCAGGTCATCGCTCAGCACCTCCAGAAGCCCCGGCTGCGCCAGGTTGAGCGGCACCGACACCATGCGGTATTGTGCCGGGGAAAAGGTGCCGCCTGCGTTAACCATCGCCACGGACACGGGCAGATGGATGGGGTTGTTCTCCGGGTCATTCGCCGGGTAGGTAACCACCGCCTCGCCGTCGGAGAGATAGAGGTAGTAGTCCACACCCCGCGCCGTAACGAGCGAAGCCGGAATGTTGGCGGCCAGCGCCGTGCCGTTGACTTGAAGCGGAATACTCTGGTACGTCGAGGCCCCGCTCTGCCGGTAGAACAGCAACCGCTCCGTCGCCTCAAAACCACCTACATCAAACGAGATGGGCACCTCCGTTCCGGCATCCACCACCGGCGGCGGGTCGGTTTCAATCATCGGCACGGCGACGGTCACGGGTGCCCACGAAAAAACAATGTCGGGCAAGGCAGCGTTGCTCACATCTACCGTATACACGCCTGCATCCATCTGGTCGGCGGCATCGATGGTGTAGGTTGCCTCGGTGGCATCCGTTATCGCTTCGCCGTCTTTGAACCACTGGTAGCTGTTGCCGGTGCCGCCCATCGTCGCGTCCA
Source organism: Rhodothermia bacterium (assembly GCA_030428385.1). Lineage (GTDB taxonomy): Bacteria > Bacteroidota > Rhodothermia > Rhodothermales > JAAAOL01 > JAUIDY01. Next base: position 4,134 of record JAUIDY010000201.1, read on the forward strand.
GCGTGCGCGCCGCGCCCGCGTTGACGACCTCGGTGCGCGGCGTGCCCGGCATGGTGTCTTGTGGGGCATAGACATACAGATTGCTCGCCGCACTGGCGTTAGGCACCAGGTCTTCAAACGTGAAACGGTTGTTGTTCACGTGAAGGTCTACCAGATTCGGCAGCCCGCTCAGGTCCGGCAGGCCATCGAGGGCATTGACGGCGACCGACGTGAACATCAGGCTTTGAAGCTGCGCATACGACGGCGGGACGGCCCCGGTAAACTGGTTGTCGGCCAGCCACAACTCTTGCAGGTTGGGCATGTTGCCAAACATGTCGGGGATTGCCCCGCTGAGGCTATTGAACTGAAGATAAAAACGTGTCAGGCTCGTCAGGCCCGCCCATTCCGCCGGAAGCGGGCCGGAGAACTGATTGCCATCCAGCCACAGGTTGATGAGGTTCGTAAAGGTGCCAATTTCGGGCAGCAACGCCCCTTCGAGGTTATTGATGGCTAACCCAAGGGTTTGCAGGTTGGTCAGATTGGCCAATGAGGCAGGCAGCGAGCCCGACAGGTTACACCGCCCCATATCAAGGTAAAGCAGATTGGTCAGGTTTCCGATGTCCTCGGGGATGGTACCGCCGATGTTGGGGTTGTCTTCCAAGTGCAACACCTCAAGGGCGGTAAGTTGGGTGAGGTCGGCTGGCAAGGGACCCGTGAGGTTGTTGCCTTGCAGGTACAGTTCTGTAATACGCCCGGCATTCGTCACCACGCCGAACCACGACGAGACAGGGCCGCTCATCCAGTTCTCGCTGTTTGTCCAGTTGGCCCCATCCGTTGCGTTGTAGAGCGACACCAGTGCCAGTGAGTCCTGCGCGGCCACCGGGCCCTCTTCACAAACAAGGTCGGAGCGTCGCACATCAGAAATGGTGGCTAACCACACCTGAAAGCTTTCATCGGCGGGTTCACAAAGCCCGGTCTCATTAAACCAGAAGCTGTTCAAGGGCAAGCCCACCAGCGAAAGTGGCAACGCCCCCTCTAACGGGTTAAAGCCGATCAACAACGACTCCAGGTTGGACAGGTTACCCAGTTCAGAGGGGACTGTCCCACTCAGTTGATTCCCAAACAAGGACATATAGGCGAGCGCATTCAGGTTGCCCAACGCCGCAGGAATGGAGCCGCTCAGCTGATTATTATGCAGCACCAAGGTCTCAAGGTTGGGGAGATTGCCTAATTCCGTAGGAATCGAACCCGTCAACTGATTGTTACCGAGCCCCAGTTGCGTAAGACTGGTAATATCCCCCCATTCGGTAGGGATCGAACCACTCAGGCTGTTAACCGAGAGTTCAAGCACCTCAAGATTCGGCATCCCGCCCAGTTCTGGCGGGAGCGTGCCACTCAATTGGTTGATGCCAAGTTGCGCGCGCTGAAGATTGTTGAGGGAAGCAAATTCAACCGGGATTGATCCCGAAAGCTGGTTACCATCCAGGAAAAGGGATTCGAGACTTGCCATATTTCCTATCTCCGGCGGAAGGGGTCCTGTCACCTGGTTGGATTGCAACGCCAGTATGCTCAAATTGGCAAAATCACCAAGCTCAGGAGGCAGAGAACCCGCCACCTGATTGCCGTTCATGGAGATCGCTGACACGCTCCCTTCTTGAATAAACACGCCAAACCAAGAGGAAATGGCACCGGTAAGCCAGCCCGTGTTGTCGGCCCAGTTATCGCCGTTGGTCGCATTGTAGAAGGCGACGAGCGCTTCGCATTCGGCCACGGGCACCTCGGCTTGTCCCGCGCAGTCATAGCTGCCTCCGCCACCGCCGCCCGTGGTACACGTCTCGCCGG
>JAUIDY010000054.1 GCA_030428385.1 Rhodothermia bacterium
CGAGTATGCCACCGAGAGCAGCGAGACGATGATTCAGCTAGCAATGTCCCGTTTAATGATCAATCGGCTCGCCTAATTCCTCAACAGTTTCTCAGACTCGGCGCGTACCCATGTGGATAATCCCCTCTGAGCCAACTCGACCTGCGTCTCGCTGGCTCTGTCTCCCCTTTGCACAAAGGAGAGACAGAAGGGAGAACCACGAAGGTGGTGAACCCTTCGAAGGGGATTACGCTTTGGCAACAGCATAGCGTCTGCGGCTTGGCCCCTTCATGCATCACGCTTTAGGCGCTCGTGCTCCCGCATCTCTTCGCGGAACTCCTGCAACTCCTGCCGCAGTTCCGCTACCATTTGTTCGACCCGGTTGGTGTTGTCGGAGGTCATTTCATCCACAAAGACCGCATTCGCCATCGACAGCCCCAGCAGACCACCGATGAGGACCGCGCCCATAAAGTAGAGCCGCAGCAACAGGATCATGCTGCTGCTGGCCCCGCTGCGGGCAAGGTGATCGGGGATTTCGTACCAGCCCTCGATGGTGAAGACTTTAAACAGTGAATAGAACGACACGAGTGGGTCGCCGAAGTACGGGCGGGCGGCTTCCAGGTCGCCAAAAAGCAAATTGGCGCCCATGGCCAGGATCAGGTTGAGCACAAACAGCACCAGGAAAACGGCAACCGACGCTTTCAGCGCCCGCACCATGCCACGCCCGATCTGGCTGGCGTTGGGCACCGACCGCAACAGCCGGGAAAACCGCAGCAGCCGCCCCAGCCGCAAAAGCAGCAGGATCGACAGGTCGTGCAAGGCATCGCCCACCAGCGGACTGAACAGCAGTGGCACGCTGCCCAGCACAATCAGGAAATCCATCCGGTTCCACAGGCTCTTCCAGTACCCCGAAAACGACCACGCCTTGATCTTGAGCACCGCCTCGACGACAAAAAAGATCATGCAGCCATAGTCGATCCAGAACAACATCTGGTGCCAGCGTGTGGGCAGATCTGGAAAGGCATCCAGGAAAAGGGCCAGCGCATTCAGGACAATGACGACAACAACAGTGCGCTCGTGAATCAGGAAGGAAGCAAGGCGATGCTGGGGCATGACACAGAGGGGTGGCGGTGGAGGTCGTCAACCGCGTGGCCCGCTTTTCTCCGGGGCCTACGTTTGGAGGACACGCGCCCTAAGGTACTTACAAACCGCGCTTCTTTGCCCCCTCGTTTCGAGGATACGGACGAGAACAAAACAAACGTCCGCTTCGATGGGTGGGCGCGGCCCCTGTCGGGCAACAGAAACCCCGTCCCAGAGCCCACGTTCGAAACCCACACATCCACCTGTCGCCCCGTCCCATGAACGTCGTCGTTGGGCAAACCGCTTCCCGCACGCTCCACATCACCGCCGAGCAGGTGGAGACCTACGCCACCCTGAGCGGCGACTACAACCCCCTGCATTTCGACGCCGACTTCGCGGCCCAAACGCCCTTCGAGCGGCTGGTGGTGCAAGGCGGGCTGACCACCGGATTGCTGCACGCGCTGGTGGCGATGGACATGCCCGGTCCGGGCACGGTTTTTCTCAGCCAGAACTGGAAGTTCACCGCCCCTGTGTTCATCGGCGACACCATCAAGGCCGAGGCCGAGGTGGTGCATGTGCATCCGACGAAGCCCGTCACGCAGCTACAGGTCCGGGTGACGCGGCAGGATGGGACCGAGGTGCTGGAAGGCGAGGCGTGGTGTTACACGTTTTCGCCAGACGCCGAATAGCATGACCGCCGTGCCACCGATACGGAGAAAGTCGTATCAACTGTTCTTCCTGGCGATGGCGGAACTGCTGGCCATGACGCTCTGGTTTTCGGCCAGCGCCGTGGTGCCGCAGTTGACGGAAGTGTGGGACTTGACCGATGCCGAGCGCTCGTGGATGACGATGAGTGTGCAGGTGGGGTTTGTGGTGGGGGCGTTGCTCAGCGCCGTGCTTACCCTCGCCGACCGGGTTTCGGCGCGGCATCTTTTTGCAGCCTGTGCGCTGCTGGGGGCGCTTTGCAACGCGGCCATTCCGCTGTTCGACGGCGGCCCGGAAGCGGCGCTGGGGTTGCGGTTCCTCACCGGCGTGATGCTCGCAGGGGTCTATCCGCCGGGGATGAAGCTGATGGCGACGTGGTGTAAGGAAGACCGGGGCTTTGGAATTGGCCTCTTGGTGGGGGCGCTGGCGGTGGGGTCGGCCCTGCCGCACCTACTCAATGCGGTGCCGTTTGCGGGCGGCGTGGGGGGCATGCCGCCGTGGAACATGGTGTTGCTGGTGGCTTCGGGGCTGGCTGTGCTGGCGGGCCTCCTCGCGCTGGTCTTTGTGCGGGAAGGTCCGTTTCTGAGCCAGCGGGCGCCGTTCAACTGGCGCTTTGCGCGGCAGGCGCTGGCTCACCGCCCGACCCGGCTCGCCAACTTCGGTTATCTGGGGCACATGTGGGAGTTGTACGCGATGTGGACGTGGGTGCCGCTGCTGCTGCTCGTTAGTTATGAACAGGCCGGGTGGGCACTGGAAGGCGCGCGGCTCGCCGGGTTTGCCGTGGTTGCCGTGGGTGGCCTCGGGGCCGTGGTGGCGGGTCAACTCGCCGACCGTTACGGGCGTACCACGGTTACCATCGCGAGCCTGCTCGTCTCCGGGGGCTGTGCGCTGCTGGTGGGGCTGGTATGGACACACCCGTTGGTGCTGACGGCGCTGTGCCTCGTCTGGGGCTTCGCCGTGGTGGCCGACAGCGCCCAGTTCAGCGCCGCCGTGAGTGAGTTGACCGACCCGCGTTATGTGGGCACGGCGCTCACCATCCAGACGAGCCTCGGGTTTTTGCTGACGCTGTTTACCATCCGCCTCATCCCGCCGCTGGTGGAGGCATGGGGCTGGGAGGTGGCGTTCCTCGTGCTGGCGCTGGGCCCCGTGTTCGGGATCTGGAGCATGGTGCGCCTGCGCAGGCTGCCCGAAGCGCAGCAGATGGCCTCGGGAAACCGATAGCGCGCTGTCCCTTACGCGTTGTTGACTTCCGTCGCGGCCCGCATCCCTGACTCGATGGCCCCGTTCATCCATGCAAACCAGGTGGACGTATGTTCGCCCGCAAAATGGATATGTCCCTCGGGTGTGGCAATGTGGGGGTAAAGGTCCACTACCTGCCCTGGCCGCATCAGCCGGACGGCCCCGCGTGCCCACGGGTCGTTTTCCCAGCACTGCGAGAACACGCCTTCGATGTTGCCGCTCAGGCCGGGAAAAACCTGCTCAATGTGGGTGGTGGCATACCGCGCCCGTTCGTCTTCGGTCATCGACGCGGCATATTCGGACGACGGCCCGAGGAGGTACAGTTGCAGCAACCCGCGCGGCCCGGGATGGTCGTGCGACGGGTGCCAGATCTCGGCGGGCAGATCGGTGTGGGCAAACCCATTGCGGCCCTGTTCAAGCCAGTAGCGCTGGCTTACCTGCACCGTGATGCGCGAGAGCGAGACGTAGCTCATCTCGTGAATGACGCGGTGCTTGGAGGGGGAGAAGTGGGGGTGTACGTCCAGATGCCGCAGCACAGTGAACGGGATGGCACAGATCAGCTTGTCGGCGGCGAGGCGGTGGTGCTGGCCCTGCTGCGTGTACACCACCTCCACACCCGCGTCGCCTTGCTCGATGCGGACCACGGCGGCCCCGTACCGAATGTGGCCTGCAAGGCGATGCGCAAAGGCCTGCGGCAACTGGCCATTGCCCCCGACAATCTTGGACATGACGGTGGCCCCGTGTCCGTTGCCGATCACGCTGAGTGTTTCCAGCATCGACGCGCCCTCGAAGGGCGGGAGTCCGAAGACTTCGTACACATCCGGCGAAAAGCCTTGCTGCTGCAAATACTCTTTCACCGTCATCTGGTCCAGCGGCTTCAGCGTTTCCGGCGGCCAGGGATCGCGTTCATCCACCAGGTGCACGATGTCGCCAAAGGCTTTTTCCATCAGTCCGCCGAGGCCCATCGCTTCTTCTTGAGGTGTCAGCGCCAGATCGAGGGCAGAGAGGGAAGGCTGGGCACCCGCCGCGTTCGGGACGTTTGCTGCCCGGATGGTGGTCGTGAACTCGTGCGCGTCGGGGTAAAACGGAGCCAACTCCAACCCAAACGCCTCTATGTATTTAAGCGTCCAGGCGTGGTTGTCGGGGATGCGGGCTGCGCCCACCTCGCCATAGAGTCCATCGGCGAGCGGATGCCGCAAGGTGCGGACCCGCCCGCCGGGGCGCGTCTGCGCCTCCAGCACGGTCACGTCATGGCCCTGCTGCATCAACTCGTAGGCGGCGGTGAGTCCGGCCAATCCGGCGCCGATGACGATGACCGATTTGGGGGCCACGCCGCGTCGTAGGCGGGAAGCCGCCTGTGCCGGCGTAACAAACGACGGAAGGGCGAGCGAACCGGCAGCGAGGCTGCCGATGCGGAGAAAGTCGCGGCGGCTGAAGGACGTGCGCATGGGCGTTCGGTTTGGATGGGCGAGGGCGGAGCGTTAGTCGGCGACCTCCACAATCATCTCAATCTCCACGGCGATGTTGCGGGGCAGCGAGCCCATGCCGATGGCGGAGCGGGCGTGCTTGCCGCGCTCGCCAAAAACCTCCACCATCAGATCGGAAAAGCCGTTGATGACCTCCGGGTGGTCGGTGAAGTCGGGCGTGGCGTTTACCATGCCCAACACCTTAACGATGCGCGTCACCTTGTCGAGGTCGCCGAGTTCGGCTTTTAACGCCGCCAGTTGCTGGATGGCGGTGAGGCGAGCGGCTTCGTAGCCTTCTTCGACAGTCAGGTCGGCACCTACCTTGCCGACGACGTAGGTACCGTCCTCGCGGGCGGGGCCTTTGCCCGCCGTGAAGACGAGGTTGCCGGTGCGGACGGCGTTGACGTAGTTGGCCACGGGAGGCCCGACTTCAGGAAGCACGATGCCCATTTCCTGGAGCCGCGCTTCGATGACGCCATCTTGAGGGGCTGTCACCATGCGGGTTGGGGGTTCTGGTTCCGGGGGTGCCGAGGTGGTGTTGGGCGAGGGCGTACACGCCGCCAGTCCAACGGCAAGGCATAGCAAAAGAAAGAGGTTACGCATAAGGTAGGACAGCGGATGGGTGGAGGCAATGGGTGCGCACAAGGTACAAAACCGAGGCACAGCGGGTAGGGCGTTCAGGCAGGGCAATGTCAGCACACGTTGCTTAGGCGGGAAGGGTTACGATAAACGCCGCGCCCGCGCCTTCGTCGCTCTCCACCGTCATCGTCCCGCCGTGCCCCTGTGTAATGATGTCGTAGCTTAGGCTCAAACCCAATCCCGTCCCGCTGCCCGTTGGCTTCGTTGTGAAAAACGGCTCAAACACTTTTGCTCTCACCGCGTCGCTCATCCCCGGCCCGTTGTCTGCCACCCTAACCTCGACGCCGCCTTCCTTTCTGCGCGATGAAACACGCACCACGGGCTCATGGTGTCCATTAACCTGCGCCGCATGCTCTAAAACTGCATCGAAGGCATTGCCGATGAGGTTCAAGATCACCCGCCCGAAGTCCTGAGGAATCACCTCCGCGGTGCCCACCGCCTCGTCGTAGGCGCGCTCGATCGTCACACTGAACTCGGGCACCTGCGCCCGTTTACCGTGGTAGGCCAACTCCACATGCTCGTCAATCAAGGCATTGAGGTTGACGGCCTCCCGTTCGCCTTTGCCTTCGCGGGCGTGCGCCATCATGGATTTAACGATGCCGTCGGCGCGTTTGCCGTGCTGGGCGATGACGGCGGCGTTCTGTTTCAGGTCGGCGATAATGTCGTCTACGGTTTCGCCCTTGGCGAGGGCGTCTTGGAGTTCGTCGGCGAGTTCTTCGTTGACCTCGGCGAAGTTGTTGATAAAGTTGAGCGGGTTTTTGATCTCGTGCGCGATACCCGCCGTGAGTTGCCCCAGCGAGGCCATCTTCTCCTGCTGCACGAGTTGGGCCTGTGTGGCTTTGAGGTGGTCCAGCGATTGGTTGAGCGCAGCGGTGCGTTCTTCCACCAACGCTTCCATTTCTTGGTTGTAGCGCCGCAGCGACTGCGTCATGCTGTTAAAATGATCAGCCAGTGCCCCCAATTCATTGCGTTCGCCAATGCGTACCTCGGCGTCGAGGTTGCCTGCTGCCACCTGCTGAACCCCGGCCAAAACCTGTTTCAGGGGGCGCACCAGGCCCACGCGGAAAAACACAACGCCTGCCGCGACAAAGACAAACAAGCCCAGGATCCCGACGCCAGTCCACGTACGCCCGAGGGGCGCGATAAACTGCCGAAAGGCGAGACGGTCATCTGTAAACGTGAACAACGCGCCGCCTGCGGAGGCAGACACCGGGGCCGCCTTCAGGTCGGTGGGTTCTTGCAGACCGCCCGGCGAGATTCCGACGAAGGCACGAAGGGGCGGCGTGGTCACCCGGTGGTAGTTAAATTGGATCCGTCCATCGGCATACAGCAGGGCCTGGAAGTCAAGGAGGGATTCGTATAGGTAAAATTCGCTCACGCGTGTCCACGTCACCACGAGCAAGGAGTCGGTGGCGTCGATTTGGGAGCCTGCGCCGGTGCCTGCGTAAATCAGGTCGGCATACAGCGGTGCGATGGAGGGAACGGGCTCGAAGAAGCTCTCGCCGAGCGTGAAGGCATTGTCGGCCTCGATGTTGGCTCCCAGCGAAATGATCCCGTTCGTAACGATCCAGAGCGAATCGTAGGCTGCGCCGTAGAAGGGAAACGAAAAGGGGGCGCGCATGGCGGCGGCATCATCATCGCCGGTAAGCTGCAAGGCACCTTGTGGGGCGTGCCACTGCACGGGTAAACGGGCGACGGTGTAGCCTTGTGCACTATCCGGTGTAAACAGCAGCGTAGACCGTTCGGCGGGGCCGCTAAATACCTGCCGCTGCTCCAGTGCGGGGCGCAGCACGGCGGTGCTGAGCACGAGCAAGGCCATGTAGGTCACCAACAAGAAGCCCACCAGCTTGGCGAGCACGGAATGCCGCTCTTCCCCATACAACAACACCGCGAGAAACAACAAGCTGGCGAAAAGGATGCCGCTAAAGATGCTGATGCTGGTCCGCCATTCGGCACCGAGACCCCAAACGCCCGCCTGGTTGGTTCCGCCGAGGATGGCGAGGGCCAGGCAGAAAAACGCCGCCATCACTAGGAGGCAGAGGCGACGGGTGCGAACGTCATAGCTGCCTCGGTGGGCCCGCCACGCCTTTCGGGCTGCCACCACAAAAGTCCAGAAGAAGAGGAAACCACCGAGATTGGAAGCCACGGACCGCATGCCCGGATCAGGCACGCCCTCCGGCACCCACTTGCCGATCTGCCATAACAACCACCCCTGCACGACGGCATAGCCGAAGACAACCACCCGCTCCTCCCAGATCGCAAGCCGGAAGCGAATACGGTAGGCCAGCACAAGAAGGACCAAAGGAACCAACGCATTAAAGAACTGACTGGCGAAGGCGCCCCAGGGAATCTCCAGGTAGGCGACGGTAGTGTCTAGGCGGGCGAGTTGGGTGATGTCATAATAAAGGTTGTGAAGCCCGGAGAGATAGACCAGCCCCAGCACCACAAGCAGGAGCCGGGTGTCGCGCGTCTTGTTAGGCAACACCGCCAGATAGAGCAACCCGATGGCAAACCCCAACAGCACAACGATGCCGCTGGCACGTCCAGGTGTCCAGAGAATCTCCATCAGTTCATCTCGTTAGGAAGTGTGATGATAAACGCCGCGCCCTTGCCTGCGGTACGCTCCACCGTGAGTGTGCCACCGTGCCCCTGCGTGATGATGTCGTACGAGAGCGACAGGCCCAGCCCCGTCCCCGAGCCCGTCGGCTTCGTCGTGAAGAACGGCTCGAAGATCTTCTCGCGGATCTCCTCTGGAATGCCTGGTCCGTTATCCGACACCCGGATCTCTATGGCGTTCTCTTTTCTACACGACACCACCCGCACCGTTGGCTCATACGTCCCGTCACTTTGCGTCGAACGCTCGATCACCGCATCGAAGGCATTGCCCAACAGATTCAACATCACCCGCCCGATCTCTTGTGGCATGACCTCAACCATCCTCACGTCGTCTCCTAGGTCTTTGCGAATGGCAACTTGAAGGTCGGGCACCTGGGCCCGCTTGCCGTGATACGCCAGGTCGATGTGCTCCGAGATGAGATGGTTAAGGTTGGTCGGTTCGCGCTGACCGGTACCGGTTGCGGCATGCTGCATCATGGCGTGCACGATGCCATCGGCGCGTTTGCCATGTTCTTCGATTTTCCCGGCGTTGACCTTGAGGTCATCCAAAATCGCCTGGATCTCCTCCGGGTCGGTTTCTTCTTCGATTTCATCAATGAGCTCCCGCGAGAGCACCGCGAAGTTATTGACAAAGTTGAGCGGGTTCTTGATCTCATGCGCGATACCGGCGGTAAGCTGCCCCAGCGAGGCCATCTTCTCGGCGTGGATCAGTTGCTGCTGGGCCGCTTTCAGGTCGCGCAGGGCTTCCTTCAAATGCTGGGTTCGTTCCTCCACCTTGTGCTCCAGGCTTTCGGCGTAGGTCTGCCGTTCTTTTTCGGCCACCTGCAGCGAGGCCGCCATCCGGTTAAACCCCTGTGCGAGGGTGCCAATTTCGTCGTTGACGCGGACGGGCACGCGCGCGCCAAGGTCACCGCCATCAACGCGGCGTACGCCCCCGAGCAGCGCCGCGAGCGGACGGACAAGGCTGATCCGAAACAAGACGGGGAAGATGACGAGGACGAAGAGCGTGCTGCCGAGGATCACGTACAGAAACGGGATCATGCGTCCATGCCGATACGCCAGGAAGGCTTGATCGGCCCGGGCGAAAAAGTTCTCGGCCATGCCCGCCCCCGGCGTTCCCTGAAAAGCGTTGGTGGCGGTCAGGTAGCGAAGCGGATCTACGGGCGTGCCTTCCGCTCCGGGATACAGCCCCCACAGGTCGGCGGCAAACGCTGTCATCCCCACATGGGCATAGGTGAAGTCGATGGTGCCGGTGCGATGCAGCACCAGTTGCACCGTGTTGGTGTAGCGCTGGCCGAGGTCGGGCACGTCGTGCCAGGTGATGGTGGCTTTGTCAGTGTCGGTCTTGTAAAAAACGGCCCCGCCCTGCCCCGGGTTTAAATCGTCGAAGAGGGGCGCGATGAGGGGGACTTCGGCATAGAGCGGATCGGAGGGGTTGAACCAGGCGGGCTCGTCCGGATACACCGACCGACCAAAACTAACCAGTCCGTTGTCGCTGATGAAGACGCTGTCCCAGGCGGCCTCAAAAAACGGAAAGGCAAAGCCCAGCGGGACGGCGGCGACCTGCATGTTGCCGAGTGCGAGATCCTCGCCGAGGGCAGCATCGAAGCGGGCCGGGATGGATGCAAAGCGGTAATCGCTGTTAGTCTCGGCTTCGAAGCGGATCGTCTGGCCTTTGGGCAGCAGCGCTTCCGTGATGGTGGTCGCAGGCGCACCAAAGGGTTGCTCGTCCCAGCGCGGCTCTGGCCCGCCAGGGTGCAAGCCCCGGAGGCCATAGAACGGCAGGGCTTCCATACGGTCGTACACAAAGTCGATGGTGCCGTCCTGGTGCAACACCAGTTGGATGGTGTTCTCGTTGTCCGGTTGTTCGTCGTAGCGCTCGCGGACGCGGTACCAGGTCACGGTAACCCGGTCGGCCTCGGGTTTGTAATAGACGCCGCTCTCGGCTGAGGCGAGGGGCACCAGCGCCCGGTAATAGGGGGCGATCTTCGGGAGTTCGCTGTCAAAGAAAAAATGAAACTGCGTGGCGCGGTACGCATCACCGAAGGTGACGAGGCCATTCGCGTCGATGTACATCGCGTCCCACGATGCGTCGTAGAATGGAAAGGCAAACCCCAGTGCTACGAGCGTGTCTCCCTCAACGCCCACCCCCAGGTCCGTGCCCAAATCGGCGTCGAACGGCAACGGCACGGCCGCCTTACGATAGGCGCCTGCCTCGTCCCGCTCGAACCGGAGGGATTGCACCTCCGGGAGGGCCGTCTGGCTGGCGCGTCGCAATGCCGCATCGGGATAGAGCAGCAGCGCGGCCAGACCCAGCACCGTCAGCAACGTCGCCAGCGACAGGCCCACCAACTTGATCAGAAACGTGGTGGGCTCCGACGCATGGTTGATGTACACCACCACAAAGGACAGCAGCAACACCGTATAGGCGAGGTAATGGCTGGAGTTGGGCCAGCCCTGCCAGTCCATCAGGGCCATGCCTACGCCGCGAAGGGTCACGAGAATGATCATCAGCGTGAGCACAGAAAATGCCCGCAGCGCCCGTGTTTCGCGGCTCTCGGTCTGGAAAATCCGTGTCCAACCCCCGCCCGCTGTTGTCAGCCGTGCCTTTTTGCGCAGCAGGATGCCCAACGTCCACGCGATCATCGTGAAGTGGACGCATTCAAGCATCAACTCATACCCATCCGGTATGGCCGTTCTGGACAGAAACAGGTAGCCCTGGTAGCATGCATTGATTACCACAAACGCCAGCGTCCCCCGGAATACCCACGTCGACTCGCGGGGGAAGGGATTGTCGAGGAACGCATAGCTGAAATGCAGAAAACCAAACAGTACGAGGGGGGCCAGGGCGGCATCCAGCACATCGAGGTTGAAGGGCACCAACGCATCGTTGGGAATGCTGAGGACCAGCGCTTCGCTTGCCCAGAGCAACCCAAATGCGCCCATAAAAAGGGCGAGCATCCAAGCGGCGCGTGTTTTGTGGCGAATGCTGACGAGGTACAAAGCCACAAAAAACGCCAGGATGGACTGCGACAAGGCCAACAGCGACCAGGGATGCAGATAGAACCAGTTCATGGATTCATGTTGCCAGAATGCGTGCGGTACCAGCGTCTACACTACGAAGGAAGGGGGAGGCGCACAAGGAAGGTTGCCCCTGCGCCGGGTGTGCTCACCACCGTGAGCGTGCCGCCGTGCCCCTGTGTGATGATGTCGTACGAGAGCGACAGGCCCAAGCCCGTGCCTGAGCCCGTCGGCTTCGTCGTAAAGAACGGCTCGAACACCTTCGCCTGCACCTCGGGGCTCATCCCCGGTCCATTGTCTTCCACGCGGATCTCCATGGCGTCTGCTTTCCTACACGACACCACCCGCACGATCGGCTCATACGCCCCCTTCTCGCTCGCTGCCCGCTCCATGACCGCATCGAAGGCGTTGCCCACCAGATTCAGCACCACCCGTCCCATGTCCTGGGGCACCACGGCTACGTGGCCCACGTTTTTACCATAGTCGCGTTCGATATGTACCGTTAGCTGAGGCCGGTGGGCGCGTTTGCCGTGGTAGGCCAAGGTTACATACTCATCGATCAATTCGTTGAGGGCAACGGTTTCACGCGTGCCCTTGCCCTCCTGGGCGTGCGCCATCATACTTTGCACGATGTTGTCAGCGCGTTTGCCATGTGTTTCGATCTTTCCCGCATTGGTCTTTAGGTCCGCCAGGATCACTCTGACTTCGTCGGGATCGGTCTCGTGCGCCAACTCATCCACCAATTCCCGAGAAAGCGCCGCAAAGTTGTTGATGAAGTTGAGTGGGTTTTTGATCTCATGGGCAATGCCTGCGGTGAGCCCTCCGAGTGAAGCCAGCTTTTCCTGCTGAATCAACTGTGCCTGCGTCGCTTTTAGGTGTTTCAACGACGTGGACAGGGCGTCGGTGCGTTCGGCGACACGCTGTTCCAGGGTGGCATTGATGTCGGCCAGGGCCGCCGTTTTTTCCTCTAGCTGGCGTGTGTTGTTCTGGAAACGATATTGGACCAGGTAGCCAGACGTAAACAGCAGCAGCACAAATCCATATTGTGATACACCGGGCTGGTCGATCTTAAGGCCCAGTCCCAAAAAAACGGTGTCGTGGATTCCCAGCACCACCGCGATCAGGGTCACCGCACCGAAGATGCGGGCCTCGTATTGTCCTCCTCGAATATACACGAGGGCCACCATGGTCATCACCACCAGGCTTAGGGCCAGCAAGACAAAAAAGGGCACGAAATAATCAGGGATGGCGAGGATGCCTGCCACATCGCACAGCACGATCAACACGGCAAACCCCAGATGCAGGCCCGCCATCCAGCGTACGATCTGTCGGGGTCCGGCTCCGACGACCTGCTCGAAGAATCCAAGCAGCCCTACCGGGAAGAAGATCACCGAAAACGAGGCATAGTAGGTGATCACAGGGAAAGGCAACACGATGCGGACGAAAATGGAATCGGTGAGGTAATTGCTGCCGACAGTGAGCGCCAGCAGCGCAAAGGAACCCACCAGCAGGAGTTCGTTTTTTCGACGCAGCGTGAGTAACAAAAACACCGCCCCGAGGCCCAAGGTGGTACAAATGGCACCGATCACAAATAAGTCCGCCCGGTCTAACCAGGCCCGCCTCAGGACCGCGAGGGTGGTTCCTACGAACGCGGGCTGGCCCAATCCAATAAAGTGTGTAGAGGTCGAATGCACCCGGAGGTAGAGCCAAGAACCGGCCGCATCGGGTGGAAAGGGGACCAGGTACGAATGCGCACTTGCATACTTCGTCCCGGCATAAGCCGACACCTCGCGGGCTGAAAAAATCGGCGTTGTCTCGATGTACGCCTCGAAGTCGAGGAGGACCGTGGGAAGTACCAGCACCGACTGCGGAGGCAACGGTTCGGGCAGGCGGGTGCGTAGCCAGACGACATGGTTTTCGCGCGGGCCCTGGATAAACGCGATCTCCATCGGGGTCCACGCGGTGTCGGCGGGCCACTGCGGAGGGTGGTTCAGGTCGGCCGCGTCCGCTTCCCATTGGTAGGTCCAGTTCGTGAGGGTCCAGGCCGACGTTGCTTCCGAGGAGGATGGGGTCCCCGGGTCTTCCTGGGCTCCTCGCCCTACCAGGATGATCAAAAAAGCGTATAGCAGTACCATGAGCCCTTAACCCGTAGAACCAGGGGAATCCTCCGCGAGCGGTAAGGTAATTACAAACGCGGCACCTTCGCCTTCGTCGCTTTCCACCGTGAGCGTACCGCCGTGCCCTTGCGTGATGATGTCATAGGAGAGCGAGAGGCCGAGTCCCGTGCCGCTGCCCGTGGGCTTCGTCGTGAAAAACGGCTCGAAGACCTTCGCCTTGACGGCCTCGTTCATGCCCGGCCCGTTGTCTGTCACCCTGATTTCGATGCACTCTGCCTTTTTGCATGACGAAACGTGGACCACCGGCTCATACTGTCCTTTCGAGCCGGCTGCTCGTTCCAGCACGGCGTCGAAGGCGTTGCCGACGAGGTTCAAGATCACCCGGCCGATGTCTTGCGGCACGATTTCTACCTTGCCAATTGAATCATCGTAGACGCGCTCAATCTCCACCTTAAACTCCGGCACCTGGGCGCGCTTGCCGTGGTAGGCCAACTCCACATGCTCGTCGATGAGCGCGTTCAGGTTCACCACCTCGCGTTCGCCCTTGCCTTCTCTGGCGTGGGCCATCATGCTCTTGACGATGCCGTCGGCGCGTTTGCCGTGCTGGGCGATGACGGCGGCGTTCTGTTTCAGGTCGGCGATAATGTCCTCCACCGACTCGCCGTTGGCGAGGGCGTCTTGGAGTTCGTCGGCGAGTTCTTCGTTGACCTCGGCGAAGTTGTTGATGAAGTTCAACGGGTTTTTGATCTCGTGCGCAATCCCTGCCGTCAGCGCCCCCAGCGAGGCCATCTTTTCTTGCTGCACCAGTTGGGCCTGGGTGGACTTGAGCTGGGTATAGGCTTTCTCGATCTCGCGGGCCTGTTCAAGTTCTCGCTCGGCAGCCTCGGCGCGGAGGCGCTCGGTTTCCACTTCGGCCCGCTGGCGCTCTTTCGCAATGAGCCGTCGCCGCTGCACCCGGTCCACCGTAAAGACGCCCCCCGCAAAAAGAACCACGTAGAAACCATACGCCCAGGCCGTACGCCACCACGGTGGGCGAATCACGACGCGCACCGATGCACCGTCTTCGTTCCAGACGCCGTCGCTGTTGGCGGCCTTCACGCGGAACGTGTACGTCCCCGGCGAGAGGTTGGTGTAGGAGGCCATCCGCTGCGTCCCAGCCTCCACCCAATCGTCATCGTAGCCCTCCAGCATATAGGCATAGCGGTTGCGTGCCGGATCACTGAAGTGCAGCCCCACATAGCCGAAGGCGAGGTCGTGTTGCTCGTGCGCCAGGGTGAGTTGCTCGGTGGCAAAGAGCGCTTCGGGCAGCAGGGTACTGCGCACCACAACGGGCTCGTTGAACAGCGCCAGTTGGGTTAAGGCGACCTCCGGGGGGTAGGGATTGTCGGTGACCGCGCTCGGGAAGAACGCATTGACGCCGTTCGTGCCTCCCACAAAAAACTCCCCGCTTGTGCTCTGGAAATAGGCATACGCGTTAAACTCGCGCCCTTGCACGCCATCGTCCACATCAAAGGCCTTAACGGTGCGGGTATCGGGCGAGAAGCGAATCAGGCCGCCAAAGTCCATGGTAAGCCACAGGTGCCCTTCGTCGTCTTCGAGGATGCCCCAGATGGTATTGTCGGGCAGGTCGCTGTTTTGTGCGGTGAGGCGGGTGTGTTGCCCGGTCTGGGTGTCATAGCGAATCAAGCCGCCGCCGCGGGTCCCAAGCCACAGGACTCCCGGCTCATCACGGCGCTCATCAACCGTCATGACGGCGTTTTCTTCCGTCAGCACCTGCTCCATGGCTTCTGCCGTTTGGTCGAAATAATAGAGACCATCGGTTGCGCCTAGCCACAAGCCTTCCTCGCCATCCGGGAATACACTAACGAACCAGGTCCCTTCGCCATACGTTGCCTCGATGGTCCGCGTGGTGGCAGACAGGCGAAATAATCCATTCGCAGCAGCCACCCAGAGGGTACGGTCGGTGTCCTCATAATACCCCTGTCCACTAGCAATGGTCGGGTACCGGACGACGGTGCCGCGCTGTGGATCAAGGCGATTCAGCATCGGAACTGTACCCGTCTCCACAGAGAAAAAAGACCCACCCCAGATCATGCCCTCCTGGTCTTCGTAGACCCCCATAATCATATTTCCACCCATCGTGGCGGGGTCATCCGGGTCATTGCGGTATCGCGTAACGGCTCCGGTGGTTCGGTCGAGGCGGCGGAGCCCTCTAGATGATCCCAGCCACAGCGCGCCATCCTTTGCTTCCATAATGCCAAAAGTAGAACTCCAGGCAAGGCCATCGGGCTTATTCGGGTCGGCCTTGTAATGAAGAATGGAGTAGCCGGTTGGCTCAAAGCGGCTCGCGCCGCTGCGCGTAGTGGCCCACATGCTTCCTTGCCGGTCGGCGTATAGCTTCTGAATAATATCGGAGGTAAGGCTCGTCGGATCGGCGGGGTCCCGCTGATACCGCACGAACCTGCCTGACGGTGCGGAAGAAGCGGCCGCCGTCACCAGCCGATTGAGTCCGCCACCGTTTGTCCCTATCCACAGCCTGCCTTCATCGTCGAAGGCCAGCGTACGCACATCGTCATGACTCAGGCTTTCGGGGTTGGCGGGGTCGTGGCGATACGGAGTAATTCCTCCGGCAGCGGGATCGAAATGGTACAGGCCCTCATTGGTCCCCACCCAGAGCCCCTCGCCGGGGTCGGGCAGCAGCGCCTGCAGCTTTCGGGAGCCCCACGGTTGCGGGTAGTGCGTGGCGGTGCCCGTCGCCGGGTCGAAATAAAAAAGACCCTGCCCATCCGTGCCTACCCAGAGCTTTCCCTCCGTGTCTGCGTGAATCGCGAGCAGGGTTGTGGTGCCCGGCGTTTCCCGTTCCAGTTCCACAAGGGGATAGTGCGTAAAGGATCGCGAGGCAGCGTCGAAGCGATATAGCACCCCTTCGGTGGTCCCCACCCAGAGTTGGCCTGCGGGGTCGGTATAGAGGACAGGGAAGGTATAGGCACCAATGCTATTACTCGGGGCCCGCCCCGGGCTCAGCGTGCCCGTGGAGTCGCGCCGAAAATGCATAAAGGTGTCGGTCTTGGGATCGTAGCGACTCAGGCTTTCTGGGTGACTCATCCAGATATGTCCCGTCCCATCCTCGGCCAGAGCGTTCACGCTGTTTCTCGCTAGGCTGTTGTCCGGCGCGTAGGGGTCGTGCATATAGACCTGAAAGGTATAGCCGTCATACCTGCGTACGCCTCCGGGATCCGTAGCGAACCATAGAAACCCGCGTTGGTCTTGCAGCACATCGAGCGTTACGCTGTACAGCCCCTCATCGCTGGTAAACCGCTCGAAGGAGAGCGGCTGTGCCATGAGCACGCCCGCCGTACAGCATACCGCCACGACGAAGGAAGAGAGGCGCTTTGCCGCTTGCGTCATGGCATAGTTACTTGTTTTGGGGAGTCTGGAAGAGTCAGGAGGAAGACCGCGCCCTCGTTCTCACTGCTCTCCACGGTGAGTGTGCCGCCGTGCCCTTGCGTGATGATGTCGTACGAGAGCGACAGGCCCAATCCCGTGCCGCTGCCCGTGGGCTTCGTCGTGAAAAACGGCTCGAAGATCTTCGCCTTGACGGCCTCGTTCATGCCCGGCCCGTTGTCTGTCACCCGAACCTCTACGCGGTCGCCCACCCTGCGGGTCGAGACCATCACCTGGGGAGTATACTGCCCGTTTTGCTGCGCCGCGTACTCCAGCACGGCGTCGAAGGCGTTGCCGACTAGGTTCAAAATCACCCGCCCGAAGTCCTGGGGGACAACCGCCACCTCGCCAACCGCCGCATCATAGTCACGGGCAATCTCGACGTTGAACCCGGGCGTTTGGGCGCGTTTGCCGTGGTACGCCAGTTCCATATGCTCGTCGATGAGCGTATTCAGTTCCACCTGCACCCGTTCGCCCTTGCCCTCGCGGGCGTGGGCCATCATGCTGCGGACGATGCTGTCGGCGCGTTTGCCATGGAGCGCAATCACCCCGGCGTTTTGCTTGAGGTCGGCCAGCAGGTCGTCAATGTGGGCGAGGGCTTCCGGAAAGTCGGCCAGGTCTTCGCGGACTTCGTCGGCGAGTTCTTCGTTGACCTCAGCGAAGTTGTTGATGAAGTTGAGCGGATTCTTGATCTCGTGCGCGATGCCCGCCGTCAGCGCTCCCAGCGAGGCCATTTTTTCCTGCTGCACCAGTTGCTGCTGCGTCGTCGTCAGTTCTTCGAGTGCGGCGGCAAGCTGCTGGTAGGCCTCGGCGTTGTTGAGCGCCACGCCCACGTTGGCGGCAATGGTGTTCAAAAGCCGCAGATCGTCGTCGCCGAAGCGGTTTTCTTCCTGGGTGCTTTGCACGCTAATCACGCCCATCGCCACCTCGCCTGCCATGATGGGCACGCCGAGATAGGACGCCGACCGTCGCCCGACCCGCTCGATGCCGAGCCGCACGGTCTCGCCCTGGACGTCACGGTTTAGCAGCAACGGCTGGCGGGTCTGAAGGATCTGCGACGTAAGCCCTTCGCCATAGGCGATGGTGTCGAGGGCTTCGCCGTAGACGTACGGAAAACGGATCAGCCCAGCCGCTTGGTCGTGGAGGGCCACATAGGCAATGTCGGCGTCGAAGGTCTCGCGCATCTGCTCGCCGACGAGGCGGACGAGCGCGTCGAAGTCGAGCTGGGCCACGAGGGCTTTGCTGACCCGGTTGACGGTGTCCAGTTCTTCCACGCGATGCTGGATCTCGGCGGTGCGCTCCGTCACGGTCTGCTCCAGTTCGCGCTGGCGGGCTTTGAGGTGGCGCGTCCGCTCGCGCACCACGCCGGTCACCACGCCCACGACACCAAGCGCATACAGCAAATAGGCCCACCACGAGCGGTACCACGGCGGCAGGATAGTTAGCGCAAACGTAGCTTCGGGACTCTCGTGGTTATAGATGTTTTTGGCCCGCACGCGGAACGTGTAGTCGCCCGGCGGCAGGTTGGTGTAGTCGCGGCGGTTTTCATGGGTCCACGCCGACCAGCCTTCATCGAAGCCGCTGAGGATGGTCTGGTACTGGTTCTCGCGGGCATTGACGAAGCTGAGCGCGGCGTAGGAGAAGCGGAGGGCGCTGTGGGAGGCATCGATGCGCGGTGTGACCGCCTGCACCTGCCCGGCTCCGCCATAAATCGTCGAATCATTACCCGCCGCCACGCGCCGGATGAGCACGGGGAAATCGGCTTCGTAGTTTTTGTCTTTGCCCTGGTCGTACCGAATCACGCCATTGGTGGTACCAAACCACACCACCCCGTCGGCCTCAGGGTAGATGGAATAGGCGGGCGTGGTGCCAAAGCGCCGCAGCGCCGCGTTGTCGACCTCGTAGGTGCCGTCGGGCTGTCTGCGGAGGCGGGTGGTTTCTTCCCCGAAGTTAATCCAGCGGTTGCCCGCGGCATCATCCACAAAGGTGTACTCTTCCACCGAATTGTCGAAGGAAACGAGGTTGCTCAAGACGGTGTCAAGCACAAAGCGTTCATTCTCCTCATCAAAGCGATGAACCTGCTCGTTGGCAGCAAAGAGGGGACCGTTGCGGCTTTCGAGCACCGTACTGTGTTCGGACAACCCCGCATCCCTTTCAAAACGGTCGATGGTGGGGTTGGCAAACGTCTCTTCGCCGAAGCGCACCCGTAGGATTCCGTCGTTGTAGGTCCCGATCCACAAGACCCCAGGCTCCGGCTCGACGAGCGAGATGATGTAGCTATCGATACCCTCCACGCGGCCTTCGTCCACCCAGTCGCCGGAGGGCATCCGGCGGAAGCGTTGGATGCCCTCGAGCAACCCCACGAGCACCACATCGGGGTGTTGGCGAGACTGATGGAGAATTTGGGCGTGGAAGTCCCCGGCAACACTTTCGCGGATGATTTCCGCTTGTCCCTGTTCAATCCGATACAGCCCGGAGGTAAGGGCGGCCAGCAAGTCGCCCTGGCTCTCTAAGAGTTCCCATCCCTGCTTGGTCCCGCCCAGCCCGGACACAGGGACCATCTGGCGGCTGACTGGATCGAGATAAAACACGTTGTTGTCGGTGGAGACATACAGGATGCCGTTGTGGCGTTTGGTATCTACCACGGCCCCGAGTCCCATGCTGTCGTCGTAGCGCGAGAGCGGCGACGGGATTTCGACATGGCAGAGGCGGTTGTTGGCCGAGATCCACACCTGATCGTCGTGACTAAGGTAGACATCATAAATGGTGTTGCCCAATCCTGCTCCCAAGTCCAGGTGCTGGCGCAGGTTGCCTTCACGGTCGATCACATAAAGCCCGCCATCAATCAACCCTAAAACGAAGCTGCCATCGGGAAGGCGTTGTCCTTTGTAAAGCGCGCCTCCGCTCATGCGAGCCTGGGCGTTGGTGGAAAAAGGGGTGAACCCCTCGGCATCCGTGAGATAGAGGTTGTTGCTGAAGGTCCCGACCAGGAAGCGCGTCTCGCCTGCTACCTCATCGTACGGAAGCATCACCTGCATGCGGTCGTTGGCAACCACCTCGCTGCCGGGCAGCACCACGAGTTTGTCGTCCACCATTTTCATCAGGCCCACGCCTGCCTGATGCACGTAGTAGATGCCCTCCAGCCAGAAGGCATAGAGAAAACGCTGTTGGGGCTCCCACGTCTTCACCGTCCAGCCATTCCCTTCCGCCGTCAAACGAAACAGCCGCTCGCGGGCCAGGAAGTAGAGCCCGTCGTCGGTATCGTGAATGGTCCAGATGTCGTTGAACGTGCGCGCCTCCTCGGGGATTTCGTCCAAGAGGGAGGCAAACTGCAAGTCCCCAGCGGCATCCGGCGTCAGGTACCCGAAGTCGCCAAAGGTGCCTACATAGATGCGCCCGTCGCGGGCGGCCTCCAGGGAACGGGTGATGTTGTTTTGCGAGTCGATTAACCGCCAGGAGGCGCCGTCATATTCCAGCACACCATCGTTGTTGGCCACATAGAGCACGCCCCGCGCGTCCTGGGCAAAGTCCCAACTCTGAAAATCGCCGCCATACGCATCGGCATCGAAGCAGGAGAAGAACGGGCGTCCGGCCTCATCGCGGGGGCTGGACACCGCCGTCTGCTCGGTTTGGGCAACAGCGGGAAGGGGCATCATCCCGGCAACAACGATCAGCAGCAGCGTGCGGCAACAAGAGGGGTTCATGCGAAAGGTCGTGGTTTTGGTGGCGGGGTTGTGGCGGGCGTGGGTTATGGAGTACTCATGGCGAGTTGTCTTTTTCCGTACCGTGGATGAGCATGCGGCAAGGCCTTGTCCCGTGTCATCCTGAACTTGTTTTAGGATCTCTCGCCATCGTATGAGATTCCGAAACAAGTTCGGAATGACACTTTGTTGTGCGGGGTGGCATCTCTCGGTCAGGATGACACCTTGTTGTGTGGGATGACACCTTTTTTCAGTTGACGCTAACCGATAGGATGAAAAAACCGCCTTCATAAGCACACACGACGTTTTTCTCCAACCGGCTCATGCGCCCGAATAAACACCGAGAAAACGCAGCGCGAGCACGGTTAAATCGTCAATGAGGGGGGCGTCGTCGATGTGGTTCATCACCTCCCGGACGATGTCGCGGATACGGCGGGCGGCGCTGGTTTCGGGAGGCAGGCTGCGGAGGGTGGCGGCGAGGCGCTCGGTGGTGAATGGCTGCCCCGCCTCGTCGATGGCGCGGGGGACGCCGTCGGTGAACAGAAACAAGCCCTCGCCGGGAGTCAGCGTCACCTGATGGGTAGCGTAGACGGTATCGCGGTCCTTCCAGACGGGCGGTGCGGTGCCGGGCAGGGGCTCCACACGGTTCGGCCCCACGAGATAGGGCGCGGGATGTCCGGCGTTGGCATACAACACGGTGCCGGTGGACGTGTCGAGCACGCCATAACACACCGTCACGGCAAGGTCGGGGAAGCCCTGGGGATAGAGCACGCGGTTCATTTCAGTGAGGCACGCGCCCGGCACCTCGTCCTGCCGCGCTACGCCTTTCAAAAACGTCTGGCTCATTGCCATAAACAGCGCAGCCGACACGCCCTTGCCTGCCACGTCGCCGATGAGAAAACCCACGCGGTGGTCGCCCATCTCGAAGAAGTCGTAGAAGGTACCGCTGACGTTGCTGGCCGTCGTGGTGAAGGCGTACAGGTCCACATCGGCACGCTGCGGAAAGGCGACGGGCAGGATGGCTTCCTGGATGCGCCGCGCCACCTCTAACTCCTGCTGCATCGCTGCCACCTGCCGCTGCGCCTCCGTGGCCTGACGGTAGGCCCGCAGTTCAGTGTGGGTTTTTTCGATAGTGGTTTCCAGATCCACAAAGTCGATGGGCTTTGTCACGAAGTCGAACGCGCCCCGGTTCATCGCCGTGCGGATGTTGGAGAGGTCGCCGTAGGCCGAGACGACGACGGTTTTGATGGGGCGGTTCAGGTCGTGCAGCTTCGAGAGTAGCGTCAGCCCGTCCATCTTCGGCATGTTGAGGTCCGTCAGCACCACATCAATCTCGGAGTGGAGGTCGAGTTGGTGGAGGGCGTCGTGCCCGTCCACGGCGAAGGTGAACACCCAGTCCCCTGCGCGGATCTTGCGGCGGAATTTCTGCCGCATTAGCAGTTCCAGTTCGGGCTCGTCGTCTACCACCAGCAGATGCACGCGCTCGTCTTCTGGCTCGTCGATGGTGGTGAGGGCGGTCGGGGCTGGGGCTGCTGGAGCGCTGGGCAACACCGCCTCCACCACGCTGGTTCGGGCATCGAGCCGTGCCTGCACGGCCTTGAGGTCGGCCATCAGGTCGTGCATCGACGCATAGCGGCGTCCGAGGTCGCGGGACAGCGCTTTGTTGATGACGTGGGCGAGTTGCATCGGCACGCCGCTGCGCAGGCCGGTGACGGGCGGCGGGTCGTGGTTGAGCAGCCCGTAGATGACCGCTTGCGGGTTGTCGCCGGGGAAGGCGCGCTGGCCTGACACCATCTCGTAGAGCACGGCACCGAGCGCCCAGACGTCGGCGCGGTGGTCCAGGGCCTCGCCACGGGCTTGCTCGGGGGCCATGTAGGCGGCGGTGCCCATAAGCGTGCCGCTGCGGGTGATCTGCACCGTGTCGGTCAGCTTCGCCAACCCGAAGTCGAGCAGCTTCACGCGTCCGTCGGTGATGATGACGTTGGCGGGCTTCACATCGCGGTGGACGATGCCACGTGTGTGGGCCTGCGCCAGCCCGTCGGCCATTTGTAGCGTCCAGTCGAGCACCGACGCCAGCGGCAGTGCGCCCCGTCGTAAGGTGGCGTGCAGCGTCTCGCCCGCGTAATACGCCATCGCGATGAACACCTGCCCGTCGGCGGTATCGTTGATTTCGTAGACGGTGCAGATGGCGGGATGATCGAGGGCCGAGGCGGCCTGGGCTTCGCGCAAAAAGCGCCGCCGCGCGCGTTCGTCGCGGCTCCAGAGCGGGGGCAGGAACTTGAGCGCCACGGTGCGGCGCAAGCGGGTGTCTTCGGCTTTGTAGACCACGCCCATGCCACCGCCGCCCAACAGCTCGTCCACGCGGTACGGCCCCACGGTTTGCCCTACCAACTGATGCGGATCGGGCTGGGGCGGCAGCCCTGCCGCTGGAGGAGGGAGCTTGCCAAACAGGCTGTCCGACAGGCTATCGAAGTAGTCGGGGGCTTCCTCATAGGCGGCGAGCAAGGCGTCCACTTCACGGCGCTTCGGCGTATCCACGCCGCACGTCACATCGAGGAAATCCGACCGTTGGTCGGTGGGCAATTCCAGCACTTGGACGATGAGGGACCCCAGTTCGTCCCAGCGGTCGGCGTCGAGGGTTCCAGCCATCAGGATACCGTGGCTTGCTTGAGGTGATGGTACAGCCACGTCTGGGCCAGCAGCCAGTCGCGCTTGACCGTAGCAGGCGAGATGCCGAGGGCCTCGGCGGTGTCAGGGATGGTCATGCCGCCAAAGAACCGGCATTCCACCACCCGCCCTTGCCGCTCGTTGATTTGTGTCAGGCGTTGCAGGGCCGTGTTGAGGTGGAGCACTTCCTCCGCTTGTTCGAGCGAGAGGGGGCCATACGTTTGGGCGGCGGCCTGTTGGATGGGGTCGAGGTCCACCCGCTGCTGGTCGCCGCCGCGCTTCTGGCGCTGTTGCTGCTTGGCGTAGTCGATGAGGATATGACGCATGGCTTTGGCGGCCACGCCGAGGAAATGTGCCCGGCTGTTCCAGCCCGCGTGCGTCTGGTCTACCAGTTTCAGGTACGCCTCATGGACAAGCGCTGTGGTGTTGAGGGTGTAGTCGCCGTGCCACCGGCGGCGTTGGTGCTGGGCCTGCGCCCGTAGTTCATTGTACACCAACGGAAACAGGGCATTCCAGGCTTCCTGGTTTCCTTCATCAATAGCCTCCAGAAGCTGGGTTACGTTTTCTGGCATCGTGGTGTGGGGAAGAGGGCAGATGAAGAAGGAACGCCGACCGGGGCAACCGTCCGTTGCTGCAATAAAGCACCTCCTAACATACTTGATGCCGACGCACGGTGCAATGCTTGATGGCAGAGGAGGGCTTGCGGTTTTTTGGCCGTCGGTTTGGGGAAAGAAAGAGGTTTCGCGTCATGGTAATCAACGGCGCTTCTCTGAACATGCGAGCGCCCCGGAAAATAACGCGCCTTCGGGCGCATGCACATAGATCAACGGTGTTCTCCATGACTCCCAACTCCTCCTTCGATGTCGTCGTGATAGGCGGTGGACCGCATGGCATAACCTATGCCTCATGGCTCAAAAAATGGCGTCCCGAAACCCGCATCGCCATCGTCGAGCGGCTCGCTACGCCGGGTTACAAAGTGGGCGAAAGCCTGCTGTCCACCGCCACGCGCAGCTTCGTCTCGATGGGGCTGTCGATGGGGGTCATGCGGCGGCTGTTCAGCAACAAGGCAGGCATCCGCTTCTGGTGGACGGAGCCGTATACGAACGCCCTGCACCGCCACCTCGACGTGGTGGACATCGAAGAGACGTTTCAGGTGGAGCGGCGCGTCCTCGACCTCGCCCTCCAGGAAACTGCCCGTCGCAAAGGCATCACCCTGCTGACGGGCACCCGGGTCAACCTGAAGAAGTCGGACCTCCGCAGCGAAACCAAACAGATCGCGTGCGACGGCCCCGATGGTCCGTTTACGCTCTCCTGCAGGATGGTGTGTGACGCCAGCGGCCCCGCCTCCATCTTGTCGCGCCACCTCGGGCTGTATCGCAAAGCCCCGGAAGCCCACCAGACGTTCAGCACCCATTCCTATTTCGCGTATTTCAAGCCTAAAAAATCCGTCCCGGTGCCTTTCTGGGATGAGCCTGCTACCCGCCACCTGTGCTTTCCCGGCGGCTGGGGCTGGGTGATCCGCATGACCTCGTGGGACCAGACGCCCGACGAAAACCTGCGGCAGATGGTGAACCACCTGCTGGATCAGGGCGAGGCTCCTGACGCGGCGTTGCCGTCGCGCCATGCCCTGGCCGCGCAGTTTGGTGCCACGCACGAACCGCTCGTCAGCATCGGCTTCACCGTCCGCGCCGACCGCGACACCGCCACCGGGCGCGACGTCCGGGCTGCCTTTGAGCATTACGTCCAAAAACATCCCGCTATCGCCGAGATTATGCAGCACTACGAGCTGGTGGAGACGCCGTATGGCAAGCCGACGCCCTACATGGCCTTTCGCAACCTCGTGCACGACAGCAAGCGCGTGGCGGGCCAGGGTTGGTGCATCGTGGGTGATGCCGCCGCGTTCGTCAACCCCCTGTTTTCGCCCGGGATGAACCTCGGCAGTGGCAGTTGCTACCTGGCCGCGCAGGCCACCGTCGATGCCCTCGATCAAGACATCCCCACGGCAAAACCCTTTGCCGACTACGAGCAGTACATGCGCGACATTTACGAAGCCGTACTCGCCGAGACCGACCTCTACTACCGCGCCTTCGACCACATCGACACGTACGAATGGGCGCTCTTGCTCAAGATTTTCTTCGGCGCGGCGGACGTCATCACCCGCGACGATGTGTACACCGCATCCGATCCGTACGTCCACGACCTGCTCAACCCGGCCTTTCGGGAGCGCGTGGATGCCGCCCGCACGATGCTATATGAAGCCGAACTGACGGGCACGCCCGTTTCGAAGGTTGCGCCCTTTGTGCGCAGCATCATCGAGCCCTTTGTGAAGGGGCGCCTCCGCGAACCCGCCGTGCAAGCCCTGCGCCTGGGCGACGTGTTCAGCGAGTACACCGCCCTCGGCGACCGCGTGGCCCACAAGCACCGCCATCGCCCCGAACTGAGCTTCGACGCCTGTGACACCTGCGCCGAACACAAAGACGCCAACCTTTCGCTCTGCCCCATTTGTGGCGCTGAGACCGCCGCGACCCACCGCACTGCGGCCTGACCTGACCCTTTTAACCCGAGATAAACCGATGAACCCGACCCACGCTGTCATTAAAGACGCCCTCGAACGCAAAATCCGGCTGCTCAAGCATCGCCCGAGCATTGCCCAAGGGACCGCCACGTCACGCACAACGCTGAAAGAAGGCATGGTCTGCGACGTGGAAGAAGGCCGCTGGCAGGTGCGACTCGACATCAGCCCGAAGTCGGGCGGCACCGGGAGCGCGCCCGACCCGGGCGTCTTCGGACGCGCCGCGCTCGGAAGCTGCATGGCGATGACCTACCAGCGCTGGGCCATCCTGCTCGATATTCCCGTCGACGCCATCACGGTGGAGGTGCAGGCCGACTACGACGCACAGGGGCAATACGACCTGGCTCCCGTGCCCATCAGCTACACCGCCGTGCGGGTGCATGTCACCATCGACAGCCCCGCCTCCGACGACGATTTGCAGTACCTCTTGGACTTTGCCGATGCGCATTGTCCGTACCTCGATGTGTTCCGCCGCGCCTTGCCGGTGGAGCGCACCGTTTCACTCACGACCTCAACCTCGATATAGCTATGACTCCGCAACTACAACGCCGCGTGCAGCGCTACGGCTGGGACCACGCGATGCCCCACTACGAAAACGGCTGGAAACAGCAACTCGCTCCGTCGCAAGAGCGCCTGCTGGCCCTCGCCAACCTCGACGCCTTCGAGCGGGTGCTGGATGTCGCCTGTGGCACCGGCCTCATCACCTTCCCCGCTGCCGAACAGGTTGGCCCCGGCGGCAAAGTGTTCGCCACCGACATTTCCGACAAGATGGTGGACTTCGTCAAGCAGGAAGCCCGCCGCCGCAAGCTGGGGCAAGTCGTCGCAAAGCGCGCCGAAGCCGAGCAGCTGAACATGCCTGCGCACTGCTTCGATGCCGTCCTGTGCTCCCTGGGACTGATGTATGTCCCTGACCCGATGCAGGCGCTTTCCCAGATGCTCCAGGTGGTGTGTCCCGGTGGGCGGGTGGTGGCCTCCGTGTGGGGCGCCCGTGCTCATTGCGGGTGGTCGGGCATCTTCCCCGTGGTGGACGCCCGCGTGAACACCGATGTGTGTCCGCTGTTTTTCCAACTGGGGACGCAGGACCTCTTGGCCCAGGCGTTCACCCAAACCGGATTCACGCAGGTGATCAGCGAGCGTATCTCCACGCTGCTGCACTACCCCAACGCCGAGGCGGCGTGCTTTGCCGCCTTCGTGGCCGGTCCCGTGGCCATGGCCTATGCCCGCTTCGACGAACAAACGCGCGCTGAAGCCAAGGCCGACTACCTCGCTACCATCGAGCAATACCGCCAGGGTACGGGCTATGCCATTCCCGGCGAGTTTGTAGTGGTGCGGGGCATCAAACCATAACGGAGGATCAACGAAGGGGTGTTCGGAAAGGGTCTGGTAGTATGGCTACCAGACCCTTTCTTGCGGTGGGTCTTGCGTGTTTTTACGAAAGCCCTTTGGGGAAACGCTCCCCGATTGCGTCATGATAGACAACAGCCTTCCAACCGAAGGCGCAACCCCTCGAAAACGGAACCCCCTTTGAGGTATAGATCATGACCAACCGCTTCTACATAACCCCTCGCTTTTCCCTGTGTCTGATGTGTTGTTTGGTGCTGGTGCTCACCGGCTGCGATATGCCGTCCAGCTATACCGATGAACGAGAACCCTCCGTCAATCTGACGAACCCGATCACGGTGCCGTTTTTTATCACCAACGGGTATGGCACCACCCCAACACAGCCCAGCAGCTATGTTTACGAAAGCCGCACGGAAACGCCCGTGAAATCACCGGATGGTACCCACCTGACCTGGGCCGACTTTAGCACCGTACAGGGCACGGCGCAGGTGGAATGCCGGGCCAATGGCACCTTCATCGAAGTGGAACTGACGGGCCTGATACCCAACGGCGTGTACACCCTCTGGAATGTCACCTTCAATGCGCCCGGGATGGATCCGTCGAAAGAGATGCTTAACATCAACGGCATGGGCGTAGTGGGGCCTGCCGATGGCTCCGAAAACGGCTTCATGGCGTCGGCGCAGGGCACGGCCCGGATCTCGACAACCACGGCGGGCGGTACCCTTTCGATGGTGGGGGACATGGGCCATTGTGCCTTAACCGACGAAGCGGAGTGGCACCTGGTGGGTTCGTACCACCTCGACCAGCAGACCCACGGCCCCGACCTGGGACCTCCGGGGACGGCGGTGGAGCAGTTCGGCTTCATCTACAAGCGCCGGTCGATCCTGACAGCGCCCATGTAAAGCGTCCGAGAGATGAGTGACGGCGCAGCGGGTTTTGTCCTCGTTGCGCCGTTTTGCGTTGGCATTTCGTTCCTTACGCCTCTACATACGCTGGATGAGTTCTTGAAAGCGCGGGTTGTCGCGCAACGGGTCCATGTCGGGGTCATGCTCCACCCATTCGCGGTGGGCGATGCCCTGGTCAATGGCCCGTTCGAGGCAGTCGAGGGCGCGTTCCAGGGCGCCAGCCCTGGCAAAGCCACACGCTGCATTCCACATCACGGTCGGATTTTCGGGACCCAGGGCGAGGGCGCGTTCGATGTAGGCGAGGCCTTGTTCTTTTTCGCCCAGGCGGATGAGGGTGCTGCCGCCCAGGTAGAGCGCGCGCAAGTTGTCTGGGTTGAACTCCAGGTGGCGTTCAACCCGCTGCAAGCTGCGTTTTCGTTGGGCCTGGGCAAGGTCTTTGGCATCCAGCGCTTCATACACCAGCGCGAGCAAGGAGGCCGACTGGAACTCGCGCGGGTCCAGTTCCGAGGCTTCCTTAAAATGAACGGCGGCCTGCTCGTATTTGCCCTGCTTAAAAGAGAGGCGGGCATAGAAGTAGTGGGCGTCGTACAGCTTCGGGTTGATGGTGACGGCTTCCTGCAGCGCAGCCTCGGCGGCATGATATTCCCCGGCCAGGTCCAAGGCCAAGCCCCGTGCCACGTGCGACTCGGCGAGGTGGGGTGCGAGAGAGAGGGTGTGCTGGCTGATTTTCATGGCTTTCTGTGCCGTCTCCGCCGATGCCTGCACCCATTTGTCACGGAAATAATAGACATAGACACACGCGGCATGGGCGGGCGCATAGGTTGGGTCAATGTCGATGGCGCGGGCAAACAGCCGCAGCGCATGTTCCAGGTCATCGACGTTGGTTTCATACAGAAACTGCCGCCCTTTGAGGTAATATTCGTACGCCTCCACATGGGTGGGCGTGCTCTGATGGAGCGCATCCCGGTCGTCGGGCGTGAGCATGCCGCGTAGCATCCGGGCGGTGTGTTCGGCAATCTCGTCCTGCACCGCAAAGATGTCGGCCACCTCGCGGTCGTACCGCTCCGACCAGCGGTGGTAACCGTCGGCGGTGTTGATCAACTGGACCGTGATGCGCAGCTGGTTGCCGGCTTTGCGCACGCTGCCTTCGAGCACCGTATCTACGTTCAACTGCTCACCGATGGCGCGGATGTCGAGGGTGGCGTCCTTAAACAAAAACGACGACGTGCGAGAGGCCACCTGCAGCCCTTCGAGGCGGGTTAAGGCGTTGATGATTTCCTCGGCGACGCCCTCGCAGAAATACCCCTGGTCGCGGGCGGGGCTCATGTCAGAAAACGGGAGGACGGCAATGGAGGGGATGATAGGCTCGGTGGGAAGGGCATCAAGGACGGTGCGGGCGTTGACGAGGTCGGGCGTGTCGAAGCCTTCGGTAAACCAGGCATAGAGGGGGACCAGCACCGCACGGGCGCCTTCGGCCTGACCTTGCCGGTGCATCCAGGTGGCGAGGCTGGTGGCAGCCCGCAACTCCATCGTCTTCGACCGCTGCAACTGGGCCACCGCGATGGCTTCGCGGTAGGCAGCCACGGCCACGGCGGGCTGATGGGTTTCCTGCAGCACTCCTTGCAGGCGGTGGAGTTCAGCCTTGTAGAAATAGCGCCGGAAGTTGCCCAGTTCATCCAGGGCTTCTTGGAGGGCGAGCAGTCCTTCGGGCGTGCGTCCGGCATGGTGCAGGGCCTCGGCGAGGAGGCCCAGGTAATAGGGGCGGTCCATGCGGGCCCCGTTGCGTTCACAGTGTGCCATCCCCTCCTGTATCAGGCGCACCCCTTCGTCGGCTTGTTTCTGGTCGGCGCCGTCGTCGCAGGCCATCGCCCAGCCCTGCAGAATGCTGCCGGTGGCGACCCGGTAGGGAAACCCCTGGCGCTCGGCCACGGCGATAGTGGCATCGGCCCATTCGCGGGTGAGGCGTACTTCGCCCCGGCACTGATAAAAGACCGCCGCCTGCTCTTGTACATGGGCGAGGTTGTAGAGGTGGTCGGGGTTTTGGTTGAGATGCAGCGCGTGCTCGAATTGTACCAGGGCTTGGTCGGGGTAGCCCAGAAACCAGTGCGACAGCGCCCCCCACGTGAGGCACGAGATGCCGGGGTTGTCGCCCATAAAAGCGCTGAGGGCATCGTGTTTTTGGGGATTAAACAGGGTCAGTCCTTGCTCGGCGTGCTCCAGGGCACGGGCAAAGCGGCCCTGATGAAACAGCGAGCAGGCGAGCAGTTCATGGGCTTCCAGAATCATGGGGCCTTCCGGCGTCAGCAAGCGCTCTGTTGCGATCTTCTCCGAGCGATCGAACTGACCTTGCAACTCATACAGGCTGGCCAGTGCCTGAATGATGCCCGGTTGCTGGGGAGGATTATCCAACTGGCTGCACAGCACATCGGCGCGGAGGAAGGCCGCTTCGGCATCGGGGGCGGCCCAGCCTTTGGTGAGGATCAGGATGGGCCCCAGGAGCGCTTGCAGCTTTAGTTCGAGTTCCAGGCGCACCGTATCCTGTGGCAGGTTTTCGAGTAAGGCAAACCCTTGCTCCAGGTGGTCGACGGCTTCCGGGTGGGCACTGCGGCGCATGGCTTGCCGGGCCGCCGCATACAGGTGCGTCACCGCATGCGCGAACTCGCGTCCACGGATGAAGTGCAGGGCCAGTTCGGCCGCATGTTGAGCCACCTCATCGGCATAAGCCGTCTCCAGCCGATGGCCCACAAGCCGGTGCCAGCGGACCCGTCGGGCCGGCGGGATCTGTTGGTACAGCACTTCTTGATAAAGGGCATGCGTGAAGGCGTAACGCCCCGTCAGGGTGCCGTCCGGCCAGTCGGCAGTGCCGCGGCTGCGCAAGAACCGCCGCCGTTGGACCAGCGCTTCACACCGGGCTTCTATAGTTTCTTCCGTGTGGTGCAGCAGCGGGGCGACGGCAGCGGCCGAGAACCCCACGCCTACGATGCTGGCGGCTTCCAGCACGTCCCGGTCCGCGGCGTCCAGTTGCTGCATTTGCTCTTCCACCAACAGCCGCACGTTTTCGGGCACCTCCGTTGCCAGCTTGTCCAGCGGGGTTTGGAGTTTCCAGGTTGATCCTTCCTGCACCACATGGCCGTGGTTCACCCAAGCGTCCACCACGTTACCCATAAACAAGGCATTGCCATCGGTGCGTTCATGCAACACCGGGGCCAGCACCGAAGGCAGGGTGGAGCCGGGGAAGCACTGGGCCAGGTAGGTCTCCACGTGGGCAGGTTGCAACAACGGCACTGCCTGTTGCTCGGCATAGCCGCGCTGAGGCAACACATGCAGGGCATGCAGCGGATGCGCTGGATCGAGGGCATCGGCGGGGCGGTAGGTGCCAATGAGGAGCAAACGCGCCGGTTCAGTGCGCCGTGCCAGCCGAACGAGCAGATCGATGGTCGACGGGTCGCTCCAGTGCAGGTCTTCGATGACCAGCACCAGCGGGTGTTCGTGGGCACAGATCTCCATCGCCTCGGTCATCTCGCGGAGCATGCGCTCTTTGGTGGCACCGAGCACGCGCACCTGCAACTCCTCGTACAGGGCCGTATCCACCAGCCCGGGCATCTGGACGAGCCACGTGGGTGCTTGCTGGGCGAGGAGATGAACCAGCTTGTCGCCCGCCGTCTTGCGGCAAAGCCGCGCCACGGCTTCGAGCACGGGCATGTAGGCTTCGCCGGCGCCCCGGTGTTCCAGACACTGCCCGTGCCCGATCCACAGCGAAGGGGTGGAGCGGATCGATGCCAGAAACGCTTCGATGAGGGTTGTTTTGCCCATGCCTGCTTCGCCTGTAAGCAACACCATCTGTCGG
Organism: Rhodothermia bacterium; assembly: GCA_030428385.1. Taxonomy (GTDB): domain Bacteria; phylum Bacteroidota; class Rhodothermia; order Rhodothermales; family JAAAOL01; genus JAUIDY01. Next base: position 31,340 of record JAUIDY010000054.1, read on the forward strand.
CGGCCTTGCAGCGCCAGGTGGAGCCGGTCGTGCAAAAAGGCGAGTTCGTCTGTTCGTCCTACCACCCGTTCGACATGGGTGCCCGTGGGGACACCGGAGTTTGAGGTGGAGGGCGCTATGGGGCCGAACGCCTCGGCGGGCGGTAGGGCGGGGTCGGGAGGGGATGGAAACGACAGGTCCGCCAGGTGGTGGACCACGGCCTCCGCCGAGGCAAGCCGGGCGGTGCGGTCTTTCTGGAGCATCTGCTCCACAAGGTGGGCTACGGCGTCGGGCACCTCAGGGCGCAGCGACTGCACCGGGGCGGGGTCCTCATGCAAAATGGCGTTGAGGATGGCATAGTCGTAGGCCCCCGTAAACGGGCGCTCTCCGGTTAGCATCTGATAGAGCACCACGCCGAGGCTCCAGAGGTCGGCGCGGTGGTCGACGGGCTGGTGGCGGACCTGCTCGGGGCTCATGTAGGCAATCGTCCCCACCAGTTGCCCCGTGCGGGTCAGCTTCACGTCTTCCACCTTGGCGATGCCGAAGTCGAGCAGCTTAACCTCGCCGTGGGTGGTCACGGCCACGTTGGCGGGCTTGATGTCGCGGTGGATGACCCCGGCGGCATGGGCCCGCGCCAGCCCCGCCGCCATCTGGCGGGCATAATGGAGGGCGTCGGAAAGGGGAATGGGGCCGTGTACTACTTTTTCCTGAAGCGTCTCGCCTTCATAAAAGGCCATCGCGATGCACAGCCGCCCATCGTTGTCCTCCACGATGTCATAGATGGTGCAGATGTTGGGATGGTCGAGCGACGACGCGATCCGGGCCTCATGCACAAACCGCTGCTTGGCCTCAGGATGGTCGCTCACATGGGGCGGCAAAAACTTTAGGGCCACAATGCGGCCTAGCCGTTGGTCGCGGGCCTTGTACACGACGCCCATGCCGCCCTTGCCCAGCGGCTCCAGCATCTCATAGTGCAGGATGTGCGGAGGTGGGGAGGCGGGCGCGGCTATTTCCCATGCATCAGAGGCGGGGGCGAGGCTATCGGTGCGCTCCACTCCTAAAAAGTCGTACACCGAATCCACAAACTGAGCCCACGCGGGCTCGTGTGCGAGCAACAAGTGGTTGTTGCTTTCGAGCGGCACAAACTGCGCTTCGGGGATCAGGGTGGCGAGCAGGCGGCCTTCCTTGCGGGGAATGAGGCGATCGTCCCGCGCATGAAGGACGAGGGTGGGCACGCTCACCTGCTGGGCCGCCTCCAGCACATTCATTTCGGCAAAACTGCTGATGAGGGCGGCGGCGTTTTCGGGAGAGGTGGTGATGCGTTGCAGTTCGTTGAACCACCGCATGTGTTCGGCGGAGCCCTCGGGGATAAACAGGCTGGTGAACACCTGCCGAAAGGCTTCATGGTCCTGTCCCCAGCCATAGCGGATGACGGGCATCATCATCTCGGTGGCGTCGTTGACGGTTTGTCCCCGAAAGCGCCATCCCCGTCCAAAGGCCCCATGCAGGATGAGGTGGCTGACCTTTTCCGGGTGCTTCACCGCATAGGCGATGGCAATGGCACCGCCCTGCGAGATGCCCAGCAGCGGAAAGCGTTCCAGTCCCAGCGCGTCCACCACCGTTTCGAGGTCCTGCACCCACGCGTCGAGGGAGTAGTCCTTCACGTCCCAGTCCGAGAGGCCACAGCCGCGTTCGTCGTAGCGCACCAGCGTATGGTAGCGCGAGAGCGCCTGCATCCAGTGTTTCCAGACGGGACTTTCCCACTCGAATTCCAGGTGGGTGAGCCAGTTGGCCACCTTCACGAGGGGCGGCCCATCGCCCACGGTGGCATAGGCGAGGCGGGTGCCATCGGCGGCGGTGCAGAACTGAACCTGCTGGGAGGGCGTGACGGACGGCGGGGCGGGCTTGAGTTGAACGGCGGGCTTTTCGAGGAAACCATCACTTTCGGCTTCTTCATCGGCCTCCAGCAGGCTTTGCAACTCCACCCGCAGGTCGGTGTCATCGGCGCACGCTGCATCCAGAAAGGCCCCCCGCTCCTCCGGCGGGTACATTTTGGCAGCGCGGAACAGCCATTCCAAACGGTCGAGGTGGGGGGTCATGCCAGAAACAGTACCTGTCAGACGCAAAAAAGCGGGTGGGGCACCGGTCGCGCCCTCCGAATCCTACCGCTGCGATACGATACAAAAAATCGCTGAATCGTTTTGTGTTTTCTTTCGCTTACGGCTCCCGATAGGCGGTGGTTACCATCCCGGCACGCCGCGCTGTTCGGCGTAATAGAACAGCAGATCCACGTTGCCCGGCGTATAGCCCAGCATGCGCAGCAGCAGCGCCACCTGCCCCCGGTGGTGCACGGCGTGGTTGGCGGCATGGTGCATCAACTCACCGAGGGGCAGCGCACGCGGGGCCGTGCCCACGTATTCCACCGTCCGCGAAAGGTCGGCGTCGGTGAGGGCAGTCAGGAAGGTGCGGACGTAGCCTTCGACGGTTGCCCAGGCGTTGATGAGGGAGGCGGCATCGGGGTAGTCGCTGGGCACGAGGCGAGCGGGACGAGCGGGGCCTCCACATCGGCTGAGCCATCCCCACTCCGTGCTGAGCATGTGCACCAGCGTGTTGCGCAGCGAGCCGTAGCTTCCGGCAACGTGTTGTGTGAACGCGTCGGGCGGGAGTTGCTGGATAACGGCGAAGAATTTCTGGTTGGCCCAGTAGCTGTAGTCGTAGAGGGTGGTTAGGTGTTGGACGGTCATGGGGGTTGGGGAAAGGGAGCTTGTGCAAGAAAGAGTTTGGCTTTGGCAAAATCGGTGGCGGGGAGAGTGGACGGAGCAACACACACAACACGCCTATTGCTCCGTGGACGTTAGAAAAAGCAATGCTGCCAGCACCGGGCACCAGCGTCCCATTCCCGGCAAGCGCGACGGGAAGAAGCCCGTGCGTTTAGCCGGTGGGCGATCAGCACCGCGTCTATCGAACAGCGAAGCGTGTACCGCCCAGCGGGTACGGATCGTGCGGCGGACGGGCTTGGTGGGATTGAATGGGACAAGGCGTTTGGTCCTTTCCGCTGTGAAAGGACGAAAAACCAACACGCGTGCAGGATGCTCATGAGCCTGTTAACGAGCAGCCACGTCCTAAGGGTCATGCCGAAGCAACCACTTTACCCTTGTTCTTTCAAGGACGAAAGAACCAACGTCCTGCCGCCTCCGAAACGCACGAACCCCGATCCACCCCCACCTATTCCGTACCCAACGGGCACAAAACACGACCCAAACTGAAACGCCTCGGTGATGCCCATTGGCTAAACGCACCGGGGTTCCCCCCACCGCGCCCTCGCCACGGAGGCGGCACCGGTGCTCGGTTCCAGCGTTGCGTCATGCGATGAGCGGGAGAACGGCTTCTTTCAATATGTGGCGCTGCTGTGTTCGCCTACCTATTCCCCAACTGCTTTTTCAGGCGCTCCAGGTTGCCGCAGTAGACCGACGTGTTTGGGTGATTGGCGGTGCGGGCGCGGGTGCAGGCGGTTTCGTAGGCGGCCTTCGCCTTGTCGTGTTCCTCGGCGGCATCATAGCCATCGCCGAGGCTGTCGTAGGCGTTGATGGAAGCGGGATAGGCTTCGACGTTGCGCGTGAACACCGCGATGGCGTCCTGTGCCCGTCCTTGCCCTAGTAAGCCATAGCCCAACTGATTGACGAGGTTTTCCGGCGTAGGAATGGCATAGCCGAACCGCTCGCTCAGGCTGGCAAAATGCGCATCAATGGCGGCGAGGCCGCCCTTTTCGAATAGCGCCATCGGGTTGGCGATATCCCAGCCTGCGTACAGCATCTCTAGCCCGTCGTAGGTGCTGCGGTGGGGGATGGAGCCATGTGTCTCTTCCTCCATCAGTTCGAAGTGCCAGGTGAACGTGTCGGGTGCTTTTTCTTCGAAGATGCCCGCTAGTCCCCAAGCCCCGCCCAGCATGCTGCCGCCTTCGTTGCCCATCGTCATGTACATAAACGCGTTGAGGTCGGGCTGTGTGTCGAAAAACGCATCGGCGATAGGAAGCAGGCCCTTGTTGTCCCACCACATACTGGGGCTGATGGCAATGTGGGCATCGAAGAGATCGGGGCGGGTGAGCAGGGCATGCACCGAAAAAAGGCCGCCAAAAGAATGGCCCACCAGAATCTTGTAGGGCGCGGTGCGGTAGCGGGTCTCCACAAACGGCATCAGTTCGTCGGCAATAAATGCCAGAAACGTGTCTGCGCCGCCTGCGGTGGGGAAACGTTCATCGTCGGCGGGCGGCGTCAGGTCGCGGGTGCGGTCGGTGTTGGGCAGGCCGATGATGAGAACCGGCGGCATCTTGCCGTTCTGTGAGAGAAACTGGGTGATGCCTGCGGTGTGAAGCAGGTGCGCATCGCCATCGAGCAGATACAGCACGGGATAATGGGTGTCGCTCTGGTCATAATCAGAGGGTTTGTAGACCAGCACGGGGCGCTTTTCCTGGAGCACCTCGGAGTGGATGCTCAGTTTTTCGCCCAGCGGGATGGGTTCGGCTTCCTGCGCACGGGCATCGGTGGGGGCCAGCAAGAGGAGAAGAATGGGCAGGAAGACAATCAGAAAAGGATGTTTCATGTAGGGTGGAGATTAATGCAAAACGATCAGTTGACGCGTCTGGGTGTATGTCTCATGGACACCCTTGGCGACGACGCGGTAAGAATAAACCCCGGAAGATAAGGAAGCGGCATCCAACGATACAGCATGAGGGCCCGCGGCCACCGGCCCCACTGCGTGTGTCAACACCATCCGCCCGAGCAGGTCGAAGACCTCAACGCGCACGTCGGCAGGCGTGGGCAGGGTGAAGCGGAGCGTTGTGGTTTCGCGGAAAGGGTTGGGGTAGTTTGGCTCCAGCATTCCATGTTGAGGAAGGCCCGGGAAAGGGGGAGAGAGGGCCGTGCCTTGGTCCCCTGTAGTAAGATGCAGGATGGTGCCGCCGCCGCCGCTGATCCACCCGGTGTGTTCGTCGGCAAAGTCGATGCCGAGTAGGATGTTGGTGGTGCCACTTGGTTCAGGCACCCACGTCTGCCCACCATCAGAAGAATGGAGCAGTATGCCGAACTGCCCAACAATCCACCCCTGCATGGGACTACTGAAGGCAATGTCATACAGCGCATGAAAGGTGCCACTTGACAGCGGCACCCACGTTGAACCGCCATCATTGGTATGCAGGAGTGTCCCACTGTCGCCCACGGCCCAGCCGTTCTGTGCATCTGCAAAATAGACGCTTCGTAGCAGACGCGCGGTGCCACTTAGCTGCGGCACCCACATTTGTCCGCCATCGGTGGTGTGCAGGATGGTGCCTTGATTGCCCACCACCCAACCCTGTTCGGTGTCTACAAAAGCTATCCCTTCGAGACTAACGCTGACGCCGCTGTCCTGCGGCTCCCACGTTTCCGCGCCATCGTCAGTGTGCAGGATGATGCCGTTTGTGCCCGCCACCCAGCCATGCAGCGTATCGGGAAACGCCAACGTGGTAAACTCCCCATCGACGCCCAGGTCAAACGATTCCCAATAGACCTCCAGGCTATCGGCCATGGGATACGTGGGCACCGCATCCTGCCCAAAAGCAAGCCCGAATCTTAAGCCAACGAGGATGGCAAGGCATTGCACGTAGGTGCGTTTCACTTCGTCCAGGTCGCTCTCAGAAACGCCTGCTTTTACAATGCCTTTGCACGGAAAATCATCAGCGGTCTTTCCTCGGTTATCGTAAAAGGATTGCTGCCATGTCATTCCGCCATTTCCTGAAAGGTAGGCATGGGTGGACGGGCCGCTCACAACAACCGTATCCGCCGAATGGGCCGCCACCCCCCAGAAGGTATCCGTTGGTCCGCTAACCTGAGACCTCCAACTGGCCCCGCCATCCGTCGTTTGTTGAATATCACCCGCTACCCCTACGAGCCAACCCGTGTCCGCCGTGGCAAAATGAACACCCAAGAGGTCAACCAGGGCACCCGTAGCCACCAACGTCCAGGTAACTCCGCCATCGGTGGTGCGGCGGATGGCCGTGCCTTCGGCGGTGGATTGTGTCGACGCGATCCACCCGTGGGCGGCATCGGCGAAGTAGACATCAGTGAGCAGCGCGGGCCCGCCGACGTTATCCTGTGGCGTCCATGTCGCGCCGCCATCGGTCGTGTGCAGGATGGTGCCGCTATTTCCTACCACCCACCCGGTTGTCGCGTTGATGAAATGCAGCGCCGAGAACTGGATGGCATTCGGGTCTACCCCGGCGTCTTGAGGCGTCCAGGTGGTGCCGCCATCACTCGTGTGGAGGATCATCCCAAAACGACCCACCGCCCAGCCCGTCTGTGCGTCCGCGAAGTAAACATCGGTGAGATTGGTCCGATTGGGGTCGGTGTTGGTAGCCTGTGGGGTCCAGGTGGTACCGCCATCGGCGGTATGCAGGATCGTCCGTGACCCCACGGCCCAGCCGGTTTGCGTGTCCACGAAATGAATGCCATAAACAAAATCAGCCAGCGCGGCTTCCTGGATCGTCCACGTTATGCCGCCATCGTTGGTACGAATAATGGTGCGTTCGCCGACGGCCCAGCCAGTTTGTGCGTTGATGAAGTGCATCCCGCTCAGGCTCGTGGACGTCCCGCTTGTTTGAACAGCCCATGTTGCCCCCCCATCTGCCGTATGCACAATCGTTCCGGTTTCCCCCACCGCCCATCCGGTTTGACTATCCACAAAGTGAACCGCGTTAAGTGGGTTGCCTTGCGGAAGGGGATTTTGCCACGTCACGCGGGGTTGTTGTGCGAAGGCATAGGCAGGGATAAGCAGAAGGAGGAACGGGATGCTACGATACACGGGCTTCATACATCACCTCATGGTTCCAAGGGCTAGTTCAGGAGGACAAACTGGCTTGTCTGGGTGTACGTCTCTGCGGCACCTTCGGCGACGACGCGGTACACATATACGCCGGAAGACAACGCCGCCGCCTCCAGCAGCACTGCATGGCGGCCCGTTACTACCGGCCCCACCGTTTGAGTCAAAACCACCCGTCCCAAGAGGTCGAAGACCTCAACACGCACGGTGGCAGGGGCGGGTATGGTGAAGCGGAGGGTGGTGGTCTCGTGAAAAGGGTTGGGGTAGTTGTCTTCCAGTATCAAGCGGTCTACAGAGGGCACCGACGGTTCGGAAGCGGTCACCACGGGCACGTCGAGGGTGTTGCCGGCGGCATCAAAGGCGAGCAGCGCGACGGTTTCTTGTTTGCCGCCCTCCGCTTCCACAGGCACCAGCGCCATCGTCAGTGCTTCGCCCTGATGGGCACTCAGGTCCACGCGGAAGAGGTCGATCACCGTACCGTCGGTGGTGGTCACTTGCACGTCGTGAATGTCGGGCGAAAGGGTGGCATAGCCGGTGAGATCGCGAGGGGCAACATCATCGAACAGCACGGTGCCATCGGCGAGGCGGAGATCGAAGGCGGGGGCGCTGAAGGCCGTGTGGGCGAGAAAGAACTCGACCTGGGAGGGGTTTTCGGCTACGGTGCGCACGTCGTGCTTAACGAGCAGGTCGATGCTGTCGGGTTCGACTTCCACGAACAGCAGGGCACTGGCGTCGGGCACATAGGCGTCTTCATCATCAATATCGCCCACGAGAAAAAGGGGCTGGAAAGTTTCGAGAGGCGCACTGTTGCCGGGTGCGGTGCTTTCTACGATATCAATTTGGGGTTCCAGGCGCGGTAGTTCAAATGACAAACCGCCCGTAGAGGTATTCAACGGCAGGTCGTTCGCCACCTGCTGGCTGTCTACGTAAATGTCGAGGGCGTTCTCTTGCTTGCGTTTTGGAGCCACACCAATAAACATGTAAAAGACACTAAGAAACTGTTGAGGAATTAGGCGAGCCGATTGATCATTAAACGGGACATTGCTAGCTGAATCATCGTCTCGCTGCTCTCGGTG
>JAUIDY010000202.1 GCA_030428385.1 Rhodothermia bacterium
CAAGGATAGGACGCCCCTTCAACGGAGAACCGGCCCTGCTTCGTATGCCCGGCGGCTAAAAGAGCCGCGCTGCGCCAATTCCGACGGTAAACCCATCTGCATCAAGGCGCTTGGCTACATCAACCCGGAAGATGCCAAAGAGGCCGCTAAGCGAAACGCCCACCTCGTGGTGCCAGCCATCAGAGATATACGGAGCGGGACCTGCATCAAGATCAAGAGCATCGTCGAAGCTTGGCTGAAGATCGAGCCAGGTCCGAGCATGACCGCCAAAAACGATAACACTGTAGCCCCGCCGGGCAAGTCCGCGCAGTTCTAACAATTCAAAAGGCAGCGTGCGGAAATTATGCTCCCAGAAAACCCCTGCGTGTCGGTCGCCCTGATACGGCGTGCCCGTGCGGGTGTGGAGTACGCCAAATGGCTGATACGCTCCCATGCTGCCATCCACCATGCCCAGCCGTTGGCGTGGCACGTCCCCGGAAGACCCACCTGCGACGAGCCGGAGCTCCAGCGTGTTCGGGATCAGGCGGCGCTGGCCCAAGGTAGGAAAACGCCAGTCGATGGAGCCTCGGAAGGTGGTAAAATCGAAGTCGCTGCCTAGCGCATCGCTGCTGTGCTCCACGGCCACCTCAATGCGATTCTGGCCGAAAAGCTGAAACGGGCTGAACCCATCGCCATGTGTCAGGCGCAACCCCACCGACCGCAGGTTCCCTTCGGGAATGGCCGGGTTGTTGCGCAGCGGATCGGCCCCGACGAGATCGAAGCTGGTAGTTTGGGGAAGGCTGGCATGATCCTCATCGTTGAACGAGGCCGTCGCCGAAAGGTCGAGATCGCGGAAGGTATATCCGGCCTGGGCAAAAAAGCGCTCGTTGCGGTAATAGTCGAAGTAGTCATCCCCTCCGAGCACGGTGTAAATCGAATTCACCAGCCGACCATACCGATTCGAGGAATAATGCAGGGCGGTTTTTGCCTCATATCCGGCGTGGAGTGAAGCCTGCTGGTTTTCACCGAAGAAGAACCGCGCCTCGCCACCATAGCTCCATTCGTTTCCGTCGTCCAACCCCGTGCTGTAGCCAATATTGGCTCCCAGTTCCAGCCGGTCTTGCAGTGTGATGATGCCGCCTAACCCGGCGTGTAATTCATCTACCCGGTTGTACCAGAGTTCGGGTTCCAAGTCGGCTTCAAAAGGAAGGGACAAGCGCCTGTTTGAGTTGGGCTCGTCTGCCGAACTCACATCCTCTCCGTTCATATTGACAGAGGTTTTGACGAAGCGGGCCATCGCCCCGGTCGGGGCATAGGCTTTGTCGAGCGTCAGGCTGCTATCAATGCTGGCATACGCCTGCTGTTCGAGCCTAGATAGCGGCACCGACACGCCGGGGCGCGATAGCAACGTATCAGCCGCTACCGCCACCGAATCCACGCGCAGGTATTCTTCGGTGGCATAGAGCGTGTCCGGCACGGAAACGTTGACGTCGTAGTTCGTAAACCGCGACACCTGCTCGATATGAAAGGTCGGGAACGAGAGGATGGCGCTCATGCCTACCTTTATGGCCATGTCGGCGCGAAAATCCACCGGTAGCCAGATATCACCGCCGTAATTGCTAAACTGCTGCCGATAAACCACCCCGAATTCCTGTATCGGCGGTGGAAATAGAAATGCCTCACTGGGTTCCAACTCCACGTCAATCAGCGCGTACTGCTCGCCCAGCACAGAAAGCCGTCCTTGAAATCCGGTTTTTAACTTGTTTTTTGGTGCTACCTCGATATCATACACAATCTGATCGTCCAGGTACCGCTGCCCCACAAGCGCAAACCGATAATGGTCGAGGGCATCGGGATGCGTGACGCCGCGCAGGTTGTAGCCTGCAATATCCAGGTTATCATCGTACAGGTTGGCGACAAACACGGCAGCGGGGAGTTCATCTACCATGTGCATGTTGCTCGTGAGGCGCTTGCTTTTCAGCACTTCCCGTGTCCCACGTTCGTGGTCCCAGAACGCCTGTGTGAGCGTTTCCATGATCGAGACGATGCCGGTGTCGTTCGCCATCGTAAACCGGTTATAGGCCTCGGCTTCATACGATTCCAGCCGCTCTCGCCACGCCTTCTTGCGTTCGATCACTTCCCGCATAATGCGAATCGCTGGGTTCTCGTCGGTAATCACCACCGTTTCGAGTTGGTAGGTGACTGGTTCCAGCCCGAAGTCTTGCTGGGTGGCAGAAGATGGGGTTAAACGGCGTTGTACCGAGTTATACCCGATAAACCGCACCTGAACGGTGGCCGGAAACGCTGACACCTGCAATTCATAGCGCCCTTCAGCGTTGGTGATCGTGCCGTTGTAGGTCCCTGCTTCTTGAATCGTCGCGGCTGCGAGTGGCTCCCCGGTTTCGGCATCCGTGATCGTTCCCTGGATTAACACCTGGGCGCGTGCGCCACCAAGCGGAAGAAGAATGAGGCATAGGCTACCCAGCAGCCACCGCGACAAAAACATGCGTCAACATTTGTTTGATTTCGATGGGACGCGCCCTTCTATCGGGCACCGGGCGCAAAGGTTGCGCCGATTATGCAGCCGCTCCCTATACCCTTCCCGTAACGCACCAACTACTCGAAATTGTATGTCTGAACGTTCTCGGCCTTAACGTTCAGAACATACGCGCTCCGCCCTTTGCACATCATCACGAAGGATCGCAGACCCGGAATTCAACCAGATAAGAAAGAGCATTACCTTCGGAGTGAAGTCGCCACGTCGCTGCCCCTCCTTGTGATGAAGTCATTAAGCATGCTCAATGCCCCCTATCTTCCTTAACTCTGCAACTCGTTCTGCGATAATTCAGTACGTACGACTACGCGCCATTAAATCTGTCCCCTGGCAACCATGGCAGTCTATGTTACCTTCGACAATGAGGACGTACACCTGCACACCCGTCAGCAGGTTGCCTTGATGGTGGACGTGATTGCCAGCGCGTTGTCATGTACGGTTTTTCTCGTACTCGGCGCGTTGATTGGGCTGCTTCCCGTAATCATTACTGCTGGTGGCCTTCTCCTTGCATGGATGTGCATTGCAGGGTGGACGCTGCTTCGCTTACGGCGGCTACGGCGCATCGCGTGGTGTGTCCGTCTGTCAGACCACCGCGTCGTAAGCTACGACTACACACGCCGCCCCACCCGCACGCCGTGGCGCCACCTGCAACGGGTCGATCTTAAAAACCGCGCCCTGCACCTCGTCGGACCCAACCCAAAGCTCATCGAAGTCCCCCACCGTTTCGGTAATTTTTCAGACGTCAGCCACGCTATCGTCGATCATGCCGAAGAAAACAACATCCCTGTTCATGTAGACGGCCAACGATGGGACACCCTCAACGTGTACACACTGTACCCCGGCCTCGATGCAGACTCAAACTCCAATTCCTAAACACTTTTTTCTCCTTCTCTCCCCGACTCCCCTTTTCCTCTTCCCTCATCCCATTTCTTTTAGTTCGCTCGGATCACGCTTGAGTAGGCCTTGCTTCTTGAAGTAAATCATCGTGGTATCGAGTGTGCCGTGGCGCATGCGGTTCTTCACCTCTTGGAGACTCATGCCATCATTGAGCCAGATAAGCGCGGCGGTATGGGTGAGGCTGTGGGGCGAAACTCCGGGGCGTTTGATTCCTGCTTTTTTGAGGTGCCCGTTGATGCGGCTGCGCACCGACCGGGTGTTGAGGCGTTCGCCTTCCGAGCGGTGCCCGTGAGACACAAACAAGGGATCCTCTGGGCGTATCCGTCCCCGTGTGTCAAGGTAAATGCGGATTTTTTCCATCACGGGAGGGTCAATCGGCACCTGCTGATCCTTCACCGTGTGCCCTTTGCCCTGCACCCGCAGGTACCACCCCATTAGGGTCTGCTCCAGGTCTTGGACATCGGCGCGGATGATCTCGATCTCGCTGAGGCCCGCGTAGAGCATGGTGTAGACCATGGCCAGATCCCGACAGTCGATTTGGGAGGAGCCTTCGACGGCTTTAAGCAGCACCGCGATGTCTTTCTCTGTCAGCACCTGGCGCGAATGCGCTGAGGGACGGCGGTTCCCTTTTACAGCCTGGGCGGGGTTGTCCGGAATAAGCCCGATGTCCACGAGGTACTGGCAAAACCGCCGCAGGGCTGTCAGGTACGTTGAGACGGAGACCTGGCTCAGTTCGCGCGTCTCCATGAGGTATTTTTTATACGCGCGCACGCCGTCGGTCGTGAAGCGAAAACGGCCCTTTTGCGTGACGTGCCACCGCTCGAACTCATGCAGAGACCGTCGGTAGGTACCCACCGTTTCCTTACTTTTTTCCTTGAGATATTCCGTCAGGAAGTCATCAAGACGGCGTTGTAATTCTCCAAACGTAAGGGTTAACCCGACCGCAGGTGCGGCCTCCGCGTCGGTGTGTTGCGCCATACAAATCGCCTGCTTGTGTGAGTGATGAGGCGGGCCGCATAACGGTCTTCACCCAAACAAAACGCGGATCCCCAACCGCAGGCGCCCATGTCCTACAATCAAGGATCCACGTTGGACATTGTCAATAACGGCAGTCAAAGAATCTGGGGCAATCCGAGATTCCCTTCGTTCTTGTTCATGTTCCTCCCTTCTTACCGCCGATTACTTACAGTTCGAGGTTGGGATCGAGTCCTTCGAGCACGCGGGCGTAGGCTTGCAGGAACGATGATCCCATTGCACCATCGATGATACGGTGGTCATAAGAAAGCGACACGTACATCATGTGGCGGATGGCAATCAGGTCACCGTGCACCTCGTCTTCAATCACCACGGGGCGTTTTTTGATGGCTCCTGTTGCCAGAATCCCCACCTGCGGCTGGTTGATGATCGGGGTACCCATCAATGAGCCAAGCGAACCAACGTTGGTGACGGTGAACGTGCCTCCTTGCAGTTCGTCGGGCTGGAGTTGCTTCGAGCGAGCGCGCGTGGCGATGTCAGCGGCGGCATGCGCGAGGCCGATCAAGTTCTTTTGCCCGGCATTACGAATCACCGGCGCAACAAGCCCTTTTTTACCAATCGCCACCGCAATACCGATGTCCAGGTTTTTGTGGATGATGATCTGCTTTTCCTCGACGGAAGCGTTCAAGATCGGATGCTCCCTCAGGGCTTCGACGGCGGCCCACACAAAAAACGGCGTGTAGGTGAGTTTGACACCTTCGCGTTGTAAAAACCCCTGCTTGTTGCGTTCGCGCAGCTTGACGAGGTTCGACACATCAACTTCGGCAAACGACGTCACGTGCGCCGAGGTCGCCTTCGATCGCACCATGTGCTCGGCGATGATTTGCCGCATGCGGTCCATCGGAATAATCTCGAACCGCTCTCCCGGCGCGGTAACGGGCGCAGCAGGCGTCCTGGGTGCGGTAGGCGTGGCCTTCGGTGCCAGCGGGGCAACCGCAGGAGCAGGCGCTGGGGCCGGCGTTCGGTTCTCCAGATACGCCAGCACATCCATTTTGGTGATGCGCCCTTCCCGCCCAGACCCGGTGATCTGCGCCAATTCTTGCTGTGTGATGCCCTCCTTAGAAGCAATAGCACGCACTAGCGGAGAATAAAATTGTCCCTCTGTACCACGCCGTGGGATTGCATCTCCGACTTCTGTCACTTCCACAGGGACCGGCTTCGGTGCGGCCGCGCCATCCCCCGATGGCGTTTCCGGCTCTACCGGCACAGGACGTTGGACAGGCGCCGTAGCTTGTTTTGGGGCAGCGCCTCCCTCTCCGATGAGGGCGATGACAGTGCCCACGTCGACGGTCTCGCCTTCGGGCACCAGGATCTGCTGCACCACCCCCGCCGCAGGCGAGGGCACCTCCGTGTCCACCTTGTCCGTGCCAATC
>JAUIDY010000203.1 GCA_030428385.1 Rhodothermia bacterium
GCCCGCTTCTTTGGCGGCTAGCAGCACCTCGCGCTCCCACTCTTCCTTGCCGATGTTGCCGGGATTGAGGCGCACCTTCGCCACGTTGGCCTCGATGGCCTGCAGGGCGTACTGGTAGTTAAAATGAATATCGGCGACGATGGGGACGGGCGCGCCCTGCACGATGTCGGCGAGGGCGTTGGCGTCTTCGGGGCGGGGTACGGCCACCCGCACAATATCGGCTCCGGCCTCGGCGAGGCGGGTGATTTCGGCGAGCGAAGTCGCCACGTCGTGCGTCTTCGAGGTGGTCATCGACTGCACGGAGATCGGCGCGCCGCCTCCGATTTGCACATCGCCCACCATCACGGAGCGGGCTTGTCGGCGAGGTCGTTGCATAATTGGCTGTTCGGGTCGAGGTAATGGGACGTGCTAAACCAGCAGGGGCCGTATGGGGTTGCAGCCGCGTTCGTCTCTGTCGGGTTTTTCACAACAGGGTCGGCGGTTGGTCCTGTGTTGCTAGCGGTGTTTCCAGCAAGGGTCGCCGCAGGGGGCGACCCCTACGGGTGGTGTTCGCATCATTCGCGCCAGCGAACGCGGGCGGTGAGGGGCAGGTGATCGGAGAAATCGCTTTGGCCAACGGACGCGTCTAGCACCTCCCAGTCGTTGCTAATCAGGATGTGGTCGATGCGGGCGAAGGGGAGGCGTGCGTGGTAGGTTGCGCCGAGGCCCTGCCCCACTTCGCGGAAGGCGTCTTGCAGCGAGCGGGCCAGTTCGCCGAACGCGCTGTTGTGGGCGGTGCTGTTGAAGTCGCCGCAGATGATTACGGGCAGTGTCTCTTCGTCCAGCATGGCGCGGATGTGGGTGACTTCTTTGGCGCGGGCGAGGTAGGCAGCGCGGTATTGCTGGAGATAGCTTTTCCAGAAGGGCCAAGAGAGCGGGTCGCGGGCCTGGTCGTTCCACGGTTTCTGGCTGCCAAAGGTGTGCAGGTGCAGGTTGTAGAGTACGGCTTCGCGGTCTTGCCACGAAAAATGGACCCGCACCACCCGGCCCGGCGGGTCCTGCTGGATGCTGGGAAGCAGAATCTGTTTATGTGAAAGGACGGGCACGCGGGCGAGTACCGGCTGCCACGCTTGCGTCATTTCCTGTGGATGCTCAGGACCAACAACGGTGTAGTTCAGCGAGTCGGTCAGGCCCGAGAGCCGGACGCCTGATGCTGCGCCGTCGTAGGCAAAGTTGAGTTCCTGAAAACACGCGAGGTGGGGTTGCTGGGCCATCAGGAGTTGCGAGACCGCCGTGCCCTGGGCTTCGGCGCTGGCCCCGCCGCCCCGTGAGGTGTTGAATGTCAGTACGGTCAGGTCTTCGGGCGCGGGCGTGGTGGTGTCCGCACCATCACCGCGAAAACCGAAACGCAGCAGCACAAGGCCCAGAAAAAACACATGCATCCCTACTAGCCGCCAGCGCCGGGCGACCACAAAAGGCACGGTGGCGACCAGTACGGCCATCGACAGATAGGGCAGGCCGGTGGCGATGAGTTCGGTCCACCACAGCCGTCCGGGTGGGGTGTAACGCGCCGCATAGCCCATCGCGAAGCCCAGCAGGAGCACCACGTCCAACGCACGAAAAAGAATCCAGAAGAAGCGGCGCACAGAGAAGGGAGCGGTAAACGTCGAGGGGTTATTTTTGGCTGGCTTCCTGAAGGAATTGCCGTTCCTCCTCGGTCAGCGATTCCATGCCGTACGCGCTAATCTTCTCCAGGATGCGATCCAGTTCGGCTTCCGTGTTGGGGGTGTCGGTGTCTTGCCGTTTCGTGCGGCGCTTGCGCAGGATGCCCCCTTCGTCGTCCGTATGCTCGGCGGTTTCGTCCGTCGATTTGCTGCGGGCGCTCAGCCATTCCTCCATGCGGTCAAGAAAGCTGCTCGAAGCGCCAGGCCGGGAGGGTGAACGGTCTTGGAAGAACAGCCGCGCCCAGCCGGTCAGGTCCATGCCTTTTTGTTCGCCTTTGGCCAGCAAGAAGCCCGTCAGCGCACCGCCGAAATGGGCACCCACCGCTGTGGTGCTGTTGCCCGAAAGCATCACCACGATATCGATCACGAGCACGGCGATCACGAGGTAGACGAGCCGCACGGGGCCCAGCAAAAACAGGCCGATCCGCTTGTAGGGATAGGTCGTTGCCACCATCGCGGCCACGCCCAGCACGGCCGCCGAAGCGCCGTAGACGTAGCCACCAAACACCGACACATCAGGCATCAGGGCGTGGAGGATGACGGTCAGCAGGCCGCCGCCAAGACCAGCCCACACATACACGCCCAGCAGTTGATGCGAGCCGTGTAATTCCTCATACTCGCGCCCCACCCATACCAGCCACAGCAGGTTAAACAGGATGTGCAAAAACCCATTGAGGCCGCCGCCGAGGTGCAGAAAGTTATAGGTAAGCAGTTGCCACGGCTGGAACAGCACACCGGGCAGGCCAGGGTTCAGGGCGAGGTGGTTGCGCGTGAATCCTGCGGTAGGCGCAAAATGGCCAAAGAACAGAATCCAGCAGACATACAGCACCACATTAATCGTCAAGAGGACCCGAAGTGCCCGGGGCTGCGCCTGGTACCAGGAGTGGAGTCTATTCACGACAAACTACGGTTTTCCTACGCGGAGGCGTTATCCATTGCGATACGGACTGTTCATGGTACCTGCTTCGCCCACGCTCGGTTCTGTACCTACGGTCGTTTCAGTGGTACATCCTGCGTTTGGGTTGCATCGGCAGTTTGCCGCGCCAGTACAGGATAAGCAAGAAGCCGAACAACATCCCGCCGAGGTGGGCAAAATGCGCCACGCCCGACTGCGTGCCCGTGATTCCCGCCCATAACTCCAGCGCGCCGTAGCCGATGACAAACCACTTGGCCTTGATGGGGACGAGGAAGTACAAATAGATCGGCTGGTTCGGAAACATCATCCCGAAGGCGAGCAAGATGCCAAACACGCCACCGGATGCGCCGAGGGTCGGGATCGGGATGCCGTTCACCGCGCCCATTGTGGTCACGACCAACTGAATCAGTCCGGCCCCGATGACGCACACAAAATAATAAATCCCGAAGCGCCGCGTGCCCCACGTGTTTTCCAACTGCACGCCAAACATCCACAGGGCAAACATATTAAACAGGATGTGCATCATGTCGCCATGCAGAAAGCCGTACGTCACGAGCTGCCACGGCCAGAAGCCCGGGTTTTCGGCCAATGTCCCGAAGATGGTGTACGCCGCCGGGTTGCCGCTCAGCGGGAATAACGCCATGCTGTTGAGCAGCTTCTGCAACATCACACTGCCGGTTCCCATCGCCGTAAACTTGGCGAAGTGCAGGAGTCCATTGAGGATCAGCAGGTTCTTAATTACCGGCGGAAATACAGAGAACTGCGTCGGTGGTCGATACGAATCTTGATACATGCAGCGTTGTGCTTGTCGTCAGGGTCTAAGGCACGCCTGGTGCGGCGTCGGAAGCGTTATAGCGCGTGGCGTGCCGTGAGGTTGCGCTTCCGGGCGGGATGGCACCATCGCCGCGCTTGTACGTACCGTGCGTCGAAACAGTTTAACCAGCCCGGCACTTTTCGCCCGTAGGCATGGAATGGCGGCATCGTTTTTACGACTGGAGGTACCAACTCCGCAACTGGGAGCCGCAGTGGCGCGCGCCCCGCTGGGGGATGGTGCTGCTGGCGCTGGTAGGCGTGGCGTTTTTTGTGGTGCTCATCGGGTTTATGAAGATGTACATCGCCCAGCCGGTGCCCGACCTCGCGGCGCTGCGCTCGGGGCTGAACGATGACCTTGGCTATGCCACCATCGTCTACACCGCCGACGGGCAGGAACTGACGCGCTACTACCACGAAAACCGAACGTGGGTACAGTTTCCCGACATCGGCCCGACGGTGACGAACGCGCTCATCGCCACCGAAGACTACCGCTTCTACCGCCACTTCGGCGTGGATCTGCGGCGGTTCTTCGGGTCGATTTGGAAAACGTTTCGGGGCGATCCGCAGGGCGGCTCCACCATCCCGATGCAGTTCGCCCGCAACTACTACCCCGATTTTAAACAGCACCATGTGCTCTGGCGCAAGGTGAAGGAAGTGGTGGCCGCCATCAAGTTTGAGCGCCATTTCGAGAAGGAAGACCTGATCGAGTTATATTTGAACACCGTGCCGTTTGGCTATGACGCCTACGGCATTGAGGCCGCCGCCGGGACCTATTTCAGCAAACGCGCCCGCGATCTCCACGCTGCCGAGGCCGCCGCACTCGTCGGGATGCTGAAGGCGACGACGCAGTACAACCCCCGCCTCAACCCCGAACCGGCCCGTCAGCGCCGCAACCTTGTCATGCGGCTGATGGTGCAGCACGGCTACCTGCCCGCTGCCGAATACGCCGCTCTCCGCGAGACACCGATTGAACTCGACTTTTTGCGGTCGTCGGTGACGTCCAGCCCTGCGCCCTACTTCGCCGAATACGTGCGGACGTGGCTGAACGACTGGGCCGAACGCAACGGCTACGATCCGTACAACGACGGACTGCGCGTCTACACCACCCTCGACAGCCGCTTTCAAGCGCTCGCGCAAGCCGCGGTGGATTCGCAACTCACGGCACTGCAAACCGTGGTGGACTATGAGTGGAGCGTGGCCAGTCCGGGCTTGCTTGGCGACCAGACGCCGCCGTACGTGCGGCGCAGCGCAGCGGGGCGGACGGACGCCTTCGCCTACTTCTGGAACAGCGAACGCGCCCTGGTCAACGAGCACATCCGCCGGACACGCCGGTACCGCTCGATGATCAACAGCGGCATCGAGCCAGAGGCTGCGCTGGAAACGCTGCACGACGATCCCGTCTTTTCCGACTCGCTGCGGTCGTGGCTGACGCGGCTGGAGACGGGCTTCCTCGCCATTAACCCGCATACGGGTGCTGTCAACGCCTGGGTGGGCGGGCGCGATTTTCTCAAGGACCAGTATGACCATGTGATTCTGGCGCGGCGGCAGCCGGGCTCCACGTTTAAGCCGTTTGTCTACGCCGCCGCGCTCGAAAATGGACGCTCGCCCAACGAGAAAGTGCGCGACATCGTGCGGACGTATCAGGTAAAAGGCGTGCGCCGGACATGGACGCCGAACAACGTGGGCGGTGCCTCGGGGGATACCATCACGGTGCGCGAGGGGCTGATGTATTCAAAAAACACCGTCACCGCCGAACTCATGGCGCAGATGGGGCCGGAATGGGTGGCATACGTGGCCCGCCGCATGGGCATCCAGAGCAAGATGGACGAGGTGCCCGCCCTCGCGCTCGGCACCAGCGATGTGACGCTCCTTGAACTGGTAGCCGCCTACACGCCGTTTGTCGAAAAAGGCATCTATCGCAAACCGCTCGTGGTGACGCATATCAACAATCGTAGCGGGGAGCGGGTGGCGACCTTTACCACCGAAGAACGAGAGGCGCTGCCGCGTTTTACGGCCGCCGAAGTGCTGGACATGATGCGGGCGGTGGTAGACCAGGGCACCGGCGTGCGGATTCGGCACCAGTTTCAGTTGGGCGGCGGTCTCGCGGGCAAAACCGGCACTACGCAGAACAACGCCGACGGCTGGTTTATGCTGATGCACCCCGACCTCATTATGGGCTCGTGGGTGGGCTTCAACGACCGCCGCCTCACGTTTCGGACGAGTTACTGGGGCCAGGGGGCGCACAACGCGCTGTTCGTGGTGGGCGACTTTTTGCAGCGCGCCTATGGGGCGGGGCTGGTGGCTCCCAACAAAACCTTCGAGACGCCGGGTAGTAACCGCCCGCGGGCCATTCTGACCACCACCGCCGAGGACCAAACGGTGGACGATT
>JAUIDY010000204.1 GCA_030428385.1 Rhodothermia bacterium
GCGCAATTCGGAAAAATGGTAGCGTAACCGCAAATAGCGGTAGCGCAGATCACGAAACAGGTAGCTGAGTAACCACCATTGACCTTGGTGCAATTGTAACGATTGCCTTTAAATATCTCGTCTGAAGGGTCTTTTCCTCGGATGCGGCCCCCTTGTGGCGTTGCTCAGTTGTTGACTTAGAGGTGCTCACGCTTGATATCGAGTGCCTATTTTTGCTCACCGGTGATCATGAGTGCTCATCACTGCTCATTCGTGCTCACGGATGCTCACATAGGGGCATGGTTGACACAGAGGCACTTCCATCCGGTTCAGCATTGACAAAGCGCTTCGCTGTCACTCCGCAATACGATTGCAAAGCCCTGGATATTCCTTGGCGAGCGAGAACACACTGGCGTTGAGCCTTTGCTGAATCGTCCGGCGGCTTAGATCTTTGTTGGGACCCTCCACCTCAAGCTCTTTTTTGAGGTCCTGCACGAGAGCTTCCGTAAAACGAGTCGTGGTCCTTCTTTTCGGAGCATACTTGTACTTAACAGCCTCCTCCTCGGATGTGAGTGACTCCTCGACGAGTTGGCGGGCTTTGTTCATTACTGTGGTAACGGAAGGCCAAATCGTGCGACCGAGCACATTGATGAACACCAGCTTTTTCAGCTTCGGCGGACATCCACGGCGGTTAGTCTGTTCAAGGAGCGGCCGTGGGTGCATGAGCAGGTCATACCAGACCATCAGGGTCACCCGCGTGTAGTCGTAGGGAGTAGGTACATGCTCCGTCTCGCCTGGTGGCACATCCGCATCATCATCATACATCGATGTGCTCTTTGGAGGTGCCGTTAGTTCCTCAAACGCTGCCTTGAACGAAGCGGCGGACTTTCCAATTTTTGCGATCTCATCCCACACCGCTTGTGCCTTTTTGATGTAGGGCAGCACATCACCCTCTTGCTCAGTGAGCTCTCGAAACGGCTTGTGCGTGGCACGGACGGGCTCATTGTCGAAGAGATGAAGGAGTTGCTGCTGAAAGCTGAACTCAGGAGGCCCGTTGTAGAGCACTTCGAGGTGCCCCCAGCGGACCATGTCATACGGCACCCTCGCAAAGCGCTCAATGATCTCGTCGGTGCTTTTCTCCTTGTCAGTCTTTGCCTCTTGTTTTGCCTTATTTGTCATGGACCTTAACGATTGGGAGGAGCCGGTGACCAGAGCGTCTCAGCGAGTTCATCGACGGCTTCCTGGTCCAGGGACTTGAGGTACTGCTCCGTCGTGGCGAGGTTGCGGTGACCCATCGTCTTTGATATCGCGTACAGATTACCCGAACGGCGACGGGCGAAGTCCGCAAAGCTATGACGGGCCACATGCATCGAGAGGCCCTCTGGCTCGACGCCCACCTGCTCAGCCACCCGCTTGAGCGCTTTGTTCACCAGCACATTTTTCGAACTGATCCTTCGGCGCAGGTGTACCCCGTTTTTGTCGTCGCCCGCTGCGAGAAAGGGAAAGACAAACGCTTCTGGCTCTTTGCCATTGAGGTAAGGCTGTAGCAGGGTAAGCGCTTCTTCAGGTAAGGGGATCGAGAGCGGATAGCCGGTCTTCAGCATGCGGTAGCTCACACGTGCCTCTTTGATGTTCTTCACCTGAAGACAAGCCACGTCAGAAAAGCGCATGCCACCTGCGAAGTAGGCGAAGAGCCACGCATCCCGTGCCCAGCGCTCCCAGGTGCCTTCTGCAAACATGCCCTTAGCTAGAAGGTCCACTTCCTCCAGGCTAAGCTTCCGGCGGTTGGGCTTCTTAGCGGGAGGGCGGCGATAGGTGAGAAACGGATCAGCGGCCACTTCGATGATGCCTTCCTGTATCGCTTGTTTAATCACCCGGCGCAGGCGCTGCATCTCCTTGCGGATCGTGTTGGGGTTGTTCTTGCAGGTCTCGCGCAGGTGGCGCTCGAAGAGGATGAGGGCACTGCGGTCAAGCTCGTCCCATGAGAGCGTAGCGCCGAGGGCATCGGTGAGTTTGCCCAGGGTGACGCGGTACTTCTTCCATTCCCAGAAGCGGCCGGCGGTGTCGAGGTCATCAATGTAGCGCTGGAAGAAGCCTGTGAACGACGAAGGGCCGGAGCCAACGAGGGCGGCTTTAACTTCGAGGGCTGAGGACGCGGAGAGGGCTTGCTCCTGGGCTTCGATCAGCAGTTGCTGAAGGCGGGCGTTGTAGGCAGCGGCGAGTTCGTGGGAGCTACGGACCTGTCGCTTGCGTTCGTTCCAGTGCTGGGGCAGGAGGTGGATGCCGGTGGAGAGGTAGCGGGATTTACGGTTGGCGGTGATGCGAATCCAGACGGGTGCGGTGCCGTCCTTACGGGCTTTGCTGGTGCGAAGGAGGGCACGGACGGAGGGTGTCATAAGTAGCGTCTTGAGAAAACAGGTACAACATAGGTACAACAATATAGGGTAAATGGTGCATTTGAGCCACGCAGTTAAAAACACAAATCCGCTTAATGGGCGCTAAATCGAAGATATTGCACAAATGAGGTGCAATAGGAATACAAAATTTGATTCCCTCTGGCCCCACTCTTTTCTTTATTCGCCAGCATCGCCGCTGGTTGTTTTTAAGGCGTGTAGGATGGCTGTTGCCGTTTCGGCGTCGATGGCGGGAAGCGGCTCGACGCCAATGACCTGGGTGCGTAGGTAGGTCAGGTGGGCGGTAAGCTGCGCGTGTGTCGTGCCCTGGTGCACCATCGACACGATGTGCAGGGCGTAGCCGTCGTATTCATCGGCCGGGCCCCAGGTGCCGGGCGCGATGCCGATGGGGTCCCAGCGCCGCAAAAGGTCCTCCACCCGATGAACCTGGGCCATGATGGCTTGCTTGCGGGCTTTCTTGTCAACGCTGTTCATGAAAGAAAGGGATTGGTTGGCCATAGCTGGAGGCGGGAGTACCCCAACCCCGCAAAATAAAACCCCGAGGATGACCGTAGACATCCTCGGGGCTGGGGTGAGAACGGTGGAGAGAAAGCCCTAATACGTGAGGCCGTAGTTGTATTCGAACAGCGGGTCAAAGTCCTCGGCGTCGTAGTCGAACGGAAGCTGGTCGACGGAGCGGGGCCAGGTAAACGAGAGCTTGCCGGTGGGGCCATAGTCGCCAAAGAGCACGTCGGCGACGCCATCGCCTTCGGTGCCGGGCAGCCACGCCGCCACAAACGCGTCGGCCTGCTCCAGCACGTCGTTGATGATCAGGGGACGGCCCGAGACGAGGACCACTACCACGGGAATCCCCGCAGCTTTCATGGCATTAAAGGCCGCCACATCTTCCTCGGCCAGCGCCATCTGGGTGTCTTCGCGGATATCGCCAAAACCCTCGGCATACGGCGTTTCGCCGATGACCAGCACGCCGACATCAGCACCTGCTGCGCCGGAGCCGTCCTCCGACATGGTGACCTCGGTGTTTGCGGAGACGGCATTGCGGATGGCCTGTAAAATGGTGGTGCCGCCTGGCGTCACCTCGCCGCTTTCGCCCTGCCACTGGATCGTCCAGCCCCCCGCCATGTTGCCAATGTTGTCGGCGCTTTTGCCGCCTACGTGGATGCGAGCAGCGGTTTTAGAGAGCGGCAGCGTGTTGGCCTCGTTCTTGAGCAACACCAGCGACTGGCGCACGGCATCGCGGGCCACCGCACGGTGCTCAGCGGAGCCGAAGGACGCCTGCAGGCTCCGGTCGGCGAGGTGCGAGCGGGTGCTGTCCATCAGCCCCATCGCAAACTTGACGCGCAGGATGCGGCGCACGGCGTCGTCGATGCGCTCCATCGGGACGCGGCCTTCTTCCACCAACGCCGTCAGGTTTTCGATAAAGGCGCGGTACTGGTTGGTGACCATGCCCATGTCCATCCCCGCATTAATCGAGCGCTCAATGGCGGTTTTGTAGTCGTCGGGATAAACCTGATCAATGGCGTTCCAGTCGGAAACCAGGAAACCCTCAAAGCCGAGTTCGTCCTTCAGCACGTCGGTGAGCAGGTATTTGCTGCCGGAGACCTTTTCCCCGTTCCAGCTACTGTACGACGGCATGATGGTGCCCACGCCTGCTTCAAGCGAGGGCAGGTAGGGCGAGAGGTGGACGCTGCGTAGTGTGGCTTCATCTACCTGGGTGTCGCCCTGGTCGAGGGGAGCGTTGGGGAAATTGCCGGTGCCATAAGCCGTACCTCCATCGCCGAGGTAGTGCTTGGCGTTGGCGAGTACGCCCAGTGGGTTGTCGAGGCCGCCGTTTTGGTAGCCACGCACCGCCGCCGCGCCCAGTTCAGCCACCAGCCCCGGGTCTTCGGCAAAGCCCTCGTAGGTGCGGCCCCAGCGCACATCGCGGGGAACCGTCACGCATGGCGCGAACGTCCAGTTGATGCCGGTCGCGCGCACTTCGAGCGCCGTGATGCGGGCGATTTCTTCGACGAGGTCGGCGTTGCGGGTGGCACCCAGGCCGATGTTGTGGGGGAAGACGACGGCGCCGAGCACGTTGTTGTGCCCGTGGACGGCATCTACGCCGTAGAGAATTGGAATGCCGAGGCGGGTTTGCAGGGCCTGTGTTTGGAGCGTGTCATACTGGTTGGTCCAGGCCTCCAGGCTGTTGCCGGCGGCCGGGTCCGAGCCGCCGCCGCTCAGCACCGAGCCGAGGAACAGGGTGGCGACATCCGTCGGGTCTTCAAGGCCACTCAGGTCAGCTTGGGTCATCTGGCCCACTTTTTCCGCCAGCGTCATCTGGGCCAGCACGGCGTCTACCTGCGCGTCGAAGTCGCTCAAGGCGGGCGGGGGTTCTTCAACAGGCGGTGCTTCGGAGACAGGCGTGGTAGGCTCGCACGCAGCGAGTCCGGCGACCAGCATCAAGGAGAAGAAGACAAGGGCTCCTGCGTTAATGAGCGAGGCGAGCCAGGGTGTGGTTCGATGAGTCATGGGGGTAGCGGGTTAAACGAAACGAGGGGGAGACCTGAAAAGAGGCGCAGGTGGGATGAGGCCGCGTCATGGCCTCCAGCGAAGGCATGAACAACGCCAATTCAAATCTAAGAAACACGTAAATATAGGGCGAATAAAGAAAAACAGGCGTGCTTCCGAATAACCGTCTCGTATTCTATTTTAAAGCCCCCCGCCATTTTCTAGCAACGCTGGCTTCATGACCTTGTTATCACGTCGTCTTTCATTTCTTGTTTGCCTGCTCTGCTGCACGGTGATGTTTTCCAACTGCGACAGCGGCATGGAAGACCCCGAGGGCCCCGATCTCGAAATTGTTGGTTCCGCGAACCTTTCCATCAACACGAACCAGGAGCGCGTCCCGATCAGCCCGTTTATCTATGGCTCGAACCAGGACCGGGGCAGTGGCGACCGCTGGACGGTGCGCCGCCTCGGTGGCAACCGCCTGACGGGCTACAACTGGGAGAATAACTTCTCCAACGCGGGCAATGACTTCCAGCACAGCAGCGACCTTTTCCTGGTCAATAACGCCGGCATTCCTTCGTCCCGTGCCAGCGAGCCCGGTGTGGTGGCCACCTATTTCCATGATCAGTCGCTGGCACAAAATGCGGAGTCCATCATCACGCTTCAGATGGCGGGGTATGTGTCGCGCGATGGCAATGGCAGCGTGTCAAGCGGACAAACAGCACCGTCGGGGCGGTGGGTGCCCGTGGAACCGCGCAAAACCGCGCCGTTTGTCACCACGCCCGACCTGAACGATGGCGTGGTCTACATGGACGAGTTTGTCAACCTGCTGGTGCAGCGCTATGGCAACGCCACCGCCGCTGATGGCGTGCGCTGGTACAGCCTGGACAACGAACCGGCCTTGTGGTTCAGCACCCACGTACGCATTCACCCCGAGCCG
>JAUIDY010000055.1 GCA_030428385.1 Rhodothermia bacterium
GGACAAACCTTCGACGGGTGTACCTTTGTGGGACAGATGTCAACCAGCCCACAGATCGCCTTTCGTGCGATCAACTCCACGTTTGAAGATATTTCCATGAGTATCGTTGGCGATGCCCAGTTTGAGGGGTGTACGTTTTCAAATGGTCAGCTCGAAACGGGCGGTTGGCGGAGTGTGTCGGGGCCTCGTTCGCTGCGTTTCGAAGGGGGAAAACTTGAGGGCATGACCCTACGGCTGTATGAGCGTACCCGCTCTCCCAATGAGATTGCGCTGGATTTACAACATGTCGATTTAATCAACTCGCGGATTGTAGCCGTTTCAGATGGCTCTACCGTGCGGATCAACGGCGGGACAGTAACGCTGGAAGAAGAGCCCCTCGTTTCCATGCGCAATGATGTCCGGGTGACTTTGATGGAGGTGGACATTATGGCGAATGGAAGTGCCGAGGTGTTTAAATTCACAAATGGCGGGGCCTTGTCGTTAGGAGAAGGCGTGCACATCGTAGCGCCTGAAAGTCCATTGGTGCGGGCACCGGGAGGAGGCGTTGTGCGGCTAAGCGGGATGGGGCGATTGTGTGAGGCGTGCGCCACCAATTGCAACGCGTGTACCGTGCAAGTAAAAGAAGCAGGGGCCGTCCTGGAGCCCGGTTTTGTGGATTCGCCGTAGCGCGTTAGGAATGGGGACGTTTCCAGCGTTTCCATATTGCCCAGCCCAAAAGCAACGGCCAGGTCATGATGGCTGCGCCCGCCGCAAACGCACTGCTTCCTTTTCCAAACAGTGCATCCTGCAAGTCGTTCAAGGCCTGGTCATTAATGAGATACGTCCAGGTAGAGGCAGGGCCCTGTAAGTCGGTGTCGTCAAATCCGTCCTTATTAATCACTAGGGTGGCAAACGATGCAGCCGTCCGCTCGGCGATCGTGGCGTGAATTACCCCAAAGGCAGCGGCCACCTGTTTATGGAATTCATGCAACGGGTCGAGGCCACCAATGCCTACCAGGTGGATGCCTTCACGGATCTGGGTGATCAAGGCCAGGTGTTCGGCCCAGCACGCATCGATATGATGTAAGAGAATGGCTCGTTCTGCCCGCACCACCATGTCCTGACCCACTTGTTCGACCAGGGCCCGATACCGGTCTGGGGCCCGCTCCGTGCAAATAGAAGGCAGGACGGATTCTGTTAAAAGCGCAAACCTCCATTGTTGGAGGGTGGCACGCTGTTTCTCGACCAACAGGGCATAGCGCCACATGGTCTTGCGGATCTCATAGTTTTGTCCCTCCACGATGCGCTGCAGCCTGTCTGTCTCCCGATGGATAATAGGATTCCGCAAGGGGGTGGCTTGATGAGGAGGACGCAGCTTGGGAGGAATCAACGAATCAATCCCAAACCGCACCATCAGGTCGTCTTCCAGGCTCACGAAAAAACGCGACGTACCCGGATCGCCCTGCCGACCAGCGCGTCCGCGGAGTTGGTCATCAATGCGGCGACTTTCGTGGCGGTTTGTCCCGATGACATACAGGCCACCGAGGGCACGCACCTGGTTATACATCGAGGCATCAGTTCCGCCGAGGCGGATGTCGGTGCCCCGCCCCGCCATGTTGGTTGAGATGGTGACGGCCCCAAGGGTTCCCGCTTGGGCAATGATCCGGGCTTCTGCTTCATCGTTTCGGGCATTGAGCACTTCACAGTCGATACCCGCTTCGTTTAGTCGCCTGGCGATTAACTCCGACTCCTCCACGCTGGCCGTTCCTACCAATATGGGGCGGCCTGACGCGTGTACCTGGCCTATTTCATGAATCAAGGCCTGATACTTGGCCTCTGTGTGTGTAAAAATCAGATCCGGTGCATCATTTCGGATGAAGGGGCGGTGTGGAGGGATGGGAACAACGGAAAGGT
This sequence comes from Rhodothermia bacterium, assembly GCA_030428385.1. GTDB lineage: Bacteria > Bacteroidota > Rhodothermia > Rhodothermales > JAAAOL01 > JAUIDY01. Next base: position 1,894 of record JAUIDY010000055.1, read on the forward strand.
CGTAAAACGCCTTGAATTCACGCGCCGCAGACTGGGCCGTGGCGGTCATGCCGCTGAGGTGGGGATACTGCCGCAAGAAATGCTGCAGCGTGATGGTACCCAATATTTTGCCACCCGGTTGTATGGGGAGCCCTTCCTTGGCTTCGAGGGCGGCCTGTAATCCATCGGGCCAGCGCCGGTCGGGGATCATGCGCCCCGTAAATTCATCCACAAGTGCGATCTGCTGATCCCGAATGATATAGTCCACGTCCCGATGGAGCAATACCTGTGCATGCAGCGCTTGGTTAACCTCGGTAAGTAATACATAATTGTCATCATCATGCAGCTTGCCACATTCCAGGGCCGCTTCCACCCGTTCACATCCTCGCTCAGTCAGCAAAACATTGCGCCGATGTTCATCCAATTCCCAGTCTTGATGAGGTGCTAAGTTTGCAACTAACCCTGCAATCTGATAGAGATCTTCCGCCGAACGGGTGCGTTCCCCCGCAATAACCAGTGGGACCCGCGCTTCATCTATCAGCAAGGAATCGGCCTCATCAATGAGAGCCATAGAAAAAGGGCGCTGTACCAACTCCTCCTTGGTTCGTCCTAACTGCATCCGCAAAAAGTCAAAGCCTGCTTCCTTGGCGGTTGCATAGGTGACATCGGCTGCATAGGCTTTTCGTCGCTTGGTTGTGGACATTCCGGCCTGAATTGCCTCCACGCTCAGTCCAAAGAATTGATACACCGGGCGCATCCAGTCGGCATCGCGGCGTGCCAGATAGTCGTTGAAGGTCAACACATGCACACCCTTGCCTGACAGGGCATGCAGACAGACTGGCAGGACAGCTGCCAGGGTTTTGCCTTCTCCAGTCTGCATCTCCACCAATTTCTGTTGATGAAGCGCAATGCCCGCCATGATCTGGACATGGTAGGGGCGGAGTCCTAGCAGTCGGGCGGCTACTTCGCATACTAAAGCATAGACGTCCACCAGAAGCTCATGAGGACATCCGCCTTGCCGTGCCTGCTCGCGTAGCTGAGCCGCATGTAGTCGTAACTGTTTATCTGAGACATTGGCCCAATTTGCTTCCTGTGCCCGAATGCGTGTCGCCGTTGCTTCGAACGATGAAAGGTCGTATTCCACCCGATTCGGGTCTTGCAGCGAATGGAGTCGTTGTTTCCAGGAAGGAAAAGACGGCATGTCAAAAGTACGGGTATCAGCGACGTGGGTACCTTTTTCTCAGATACGAGAATAATGCCAAGAGAAAAGATGTCAGCTACCACATCCGTCTTTTGGGAGTGGGGTGGCGATCCTGGCGAGCAAACGGGGTTCTATACTATTAAGGAAGAGGGGGGCCACAGGCGCAACCAGTGGTTGCCGGAAGGTGAAGAGAACGAAAGGCCTTAATACCCCGGACTGCCAGGGGGGCACGGCGTTTTCTGTATTTCCCCCACGAACCGTAAAGGGCATTCAAAGAGAGGTCATATCACCGAAAAAAAGGGAAGGGGGGAGTGTTTGAAGCACATTGCCTTTGAAAAACAGCAGGAAGATTGTAGTTTATTGAAAGGGATGTAAATATTTCTAACAAGCATAAGTGGTAATGCGGCATGTTCGCCTAAAAACAAAAGTCATTTTTACAATAAATCATAAAATAATGAATTGAGAACGTTTTTCTATACGGATATGTGTTTCTCTTTGTCAAGTCTGTGATTGGACAGGGTGAGAAAAAGTATTCTTGACATCATTCTCAAGATGCTTTAGCTTCATAAATGCTTCCTAATGAAAGCGATCCCAGCTTAATCCAAAAGCATCAACTAGGCCTTAGGAGTCCCTGTTGGTAGCGCTTACATCGTAGATGTTGTCCTCTATCTTCTCCAAGATTTGCGAGAAGATTCGTAATAATAAGATCATACGCGCATGCGGGTTCACCCACACGCCCGCTTTTTAGCTACGGAAAACACCCGCTTCACTCTATCCGTTAATCGATGTCGGAGTGTATGCTTGGATCGACTATATACCATGTCGCCCCTCAAGAGGAGGCTGGGTATTGTTTGTTTTTCCGTGACCACAACAAGGCCATAATAATAAGGCATTGGGTGATTCATGCAGGCAAAAATGGGTTTATGCCCGGATGCTGCTTTGCAGGGCTGGGCTTTGCCTCGTCGACCCCTCAGCCAATACCGAATCTTCCCAATACGTAACACACTAACCGTTCCCATACTTGGAGGTGTCACAACATGAGATGGGTTAAACTGCTACTACTAACCCTGCTGCTTCCGGCGACAACAGCCCTTGCCCAAACGGGTAAGATTGCCGGTGTTATTACGGAGGCGGCAACCGGAAACCCCATACCTGGGGCCAACGTGGTGATTGAGGGAACCACGGTCGGCTCGGTAACGGACATTGATGGTTACTACGTAATCCTTAATGTGCGCCCAGGTACCTACAACCTCACTGCCTCATTTATCGGCTTTCGCTCTGAAGTGCGCCAAGGCATCCGTGTCAATGTTGACTTGACGACGGAAATCGACTTTGCGCTCCAGGAAGAAAACGTTGAATTGGGCAGCCTTGTCGTTACAGCCGAACGCCCCATCGTTCAGCGCGACGTTTCTGCTAGCGTGGCTAACATCACGGCAGAAGAAATTCAGAACCTGCCCGTTACGGATATCGACAAGGTGGTCGGTCTCCAAGCTGGCTTTGAGCGCGGTCTCACCATTCGTGGAGAAGGTGGCGACCAGGTTCAGTTTATGGTCGATGGCCTATCGATGGCCAGCGGTCGTAACAATACCCCCTTCACAGGCGTGAGCTACACGTCGGTGCAGGAAGTGCAGGTTCAAACGGGTGGCTTCAACGCGGAGTACGGCAACGTTCGCTCCGGGTTGATCAACGTCATTACGAAAGAGCCTGCTGGCAACCGCTATAGTGTAGACGCCATTGTGCGGTACAGCGGTGCTTCGGCCAAGAATATGCCAGGTGGTAATGTGGACGGACAAGAGGTGGATGGTCCCTGGGCCATGAACACCTTTAACCTTCGCCCCATGTTCTCCGATCTTCCTGAAGACCAGAACGTGGTTATGAATGGAGCCTCGGATGCCAATGGCTGGGATGCTTGGCAGCAAGCGTCGCATCGCCCGTGGGGCGGCTGGAACGCATTGGCCGATGCCTACAACAGCGATAACGGCACCAACTTCTCGGGGGCCGATATCCAGAATGCGTTCCGCGATCATTACCTCCGCAAAGACCTGGAGGTGGATGTGCCTGATTACGAAATCGATGCGTCGGTAGGGGGCCCCGTACCGGGCTTGCACCAACTGCTTGGCGACCTTCGCTTCTTGGCTTCGTACCGCACAACCCAGACCGCTTATGGTATGGGGGGAAATGCGCGTGAATCGTTCGATGAAAGCGTTGGGCAACTGAAGCTGATCTCGAACTTTGCGCCGGGCATGAAGCTGACGGTGAATGGTCTGATTGGGAATCAGGCAGGTTTGAACCGCAGCGAGTCGGGCCAGCCCAACCTCACGACGGGCGAACTGCCCACCTATCCGTGGGATGGCGGTACGTCTTCCGTCTTTACCCAAGTTGGGAATACCGCGCCGGACCGTGCATTGGGTGAGCTTTACAGCAACCTTCCCTTCCAGTTGATGGATATCGACCGGGCGATGGTGGGTGCACAGTTTACGCATACGTTGAACAACAAGACGTTCTACGAAGTCCAACTGCAAAGCATCTCGACCGAGTATGACACACGCGCCATTGGCGACCGTGCGTCCATCGACGATTTGAGCTTCAGCTACCTTAACGGTACCCTGGTGGTTGACGAAGCGCCGTTTGGTTACTCGCAAAAAGACGGCTCGGACGCGTTTGCTGCTGGCTTTATCACCGGTGGTCACTGGGGCAGCGGGTTCGACCGCTCCACGGTGCAGCGCTTCTCGGGGCGTTTTGACATCACCAGCCAGATCAACCGCTACAGCCTCGTGAAGGCTGGTGTGGAGTATATCTACTCGGATTATGACACGGACTTCGGGGAAGACGACCCGGAGCATCCGCACAACGGCGACCCGAAATGGAACTGGGAGCGTCAGCCCCAGCAAGCCGCGGCTTACATCCAGGACAAGCTGGAATTCCGGGGCATGATCGCCAATATCGGCCTGCGCCTCGACTACTTCCATGCCGGTGGCGACTGGTACGTTTATGACGAGTATGAGCGTGCCTTCTCGGCTTCCTTCGGTCTCGACCAGATCGACGAAACGCTGCAGCAGGAGCCCACAGATCGTCAGGTGACGCTGAGCCCCCGCCTTGGGGTGTCGTTCCCCGTGACCGACAACAGCAAGCTGTACTTCAACTACGGCCACTTCCGCCAGATGCTGAACCCGCAGTCCCTGTTTAACTTGCAGGAAGACTTCACGGGTGCGGTGCGGGCCATTGGTAACCCGAATCATCCGTTGCCGCGGACGGTAGCGTACGAGTTGGGCTTTGAGCAGAACCTGTTCAACCAGTACCACCTGCGCGTGGCGGGTTACTACCGTGACCTCCGCGACCAGCCGCGCAACGTGACGTTCATCAGCCTTGACGACCTTGTTAACTACCAGGTCGCGCAGCCGTGGAATTACAGCGACGTGCGGGGCTTCGAACTGACGCTGACGAGAAACCGGGGCGAATGGATCCGTGGTTTTGTGAACTACACCTACTCCGTGCGTAAAGCCGGTAACTTCGGCTTCAGCCAGTTCGACGAAAACACGACGGCCCAGCGTAACTTTGTGTCTTCCACCACAGAGCACTACGCGAGCAAGCCGATTCCGGAGCCGTATGCCCGCTTCAACCTCGAAGTGCTGCTGCCCGATGACATTGGGCCGGAAGTTGGCGGAACCCACCTCCTTGGAGACTGGCGGATCAACTTCCTCGGCGAATGGCGGAAAGGCATTGCCATGACATGGAACGGCCAGAGCCTGGCCAACGCCACGGGCGGTGCCAGTGATCGTGACCTGCAAGGTAACGTGCGCTGGAAAGACTACTACATGCTCGACATGCGCTTCAGCAAGAACTTTGGCACCCGCCTCGGCGATGCCCAGTTCTTTGTCGACTTCACGAACGTCTTTAACATCCGCCATATGTATATCGCGGGTGGTCAGCTCTGGAGCGATGGCAACAACGACCAGTTGAACTACATGCGTTCGCTGCATCTGCCGAGTGATACCTTCCCCGAAGATATCGCCGCTGGTTATCAGTGGGTACATGGCGATGACAAGCCGGGCGACTTCCGGAAGCCAGATGTGGCCTTTACGCCGATTGTTGTAGGTGCGTTGCCCGAAACGGGTGCCGATCGTCCGCTCTACTATGTGCCGAATGAAGATGGCACCAGCGGTTCCTACTTCGAATGGAACGGCAGCAGCTTTGTGCAGGCGGATCAGGGTCGTGTGGACCAGGTCCTCGATGACAAAGCTTACATCGACATGCCGAACCATACGTACAGCACGTTCCTGAACCCTCGGAACGTATTCTTCGGCCTTCGCCTCTCCTTCTAATTAGAGGAACGTCGCTCCGCACCGGTCTTCCCCGGGGTTTCCCGGGAGGCCGGTGGTCGGAGCGGCATGTCAAGAGCCCCTCTTGCATTCCCCTTATCAAACAAAAACTATTATGACACTTGCTAATCATGTCTACCTCTGGCGGAGGGCGGGAACAGGCTTGCTGTTGCTGTTGCTTCTCGTCGGACTGACAGAAGATGCTCAAGCGCAGTGGACCCCCAAGTGGCTCAATGTGGGGGACCTTCAGACCCGTTACCTCTCTGGCGGTGCTGCTCCTGAAGGTGATGAAGTTGCCTGGCACCACCCAGGTATTCGTCCGCGTTCAGCCTATAGCCGCTGGCGCGGGATGTGGATTGCCACTCAAAACTTTACGGACGAAAACGGTCGGTTGTGGGAAAACAGAATTTCCCATATCGGTCCTCGTATCACCGGGGTCGGGCAGGTATTTGATATCTCCCAGGCCCTCGTTTCGCGTTATCCCCAACCAACGGTGGAAGTGGACGGGGCTGCTACGTTTGCGGAACCGGTGGTGGTGGATGAGGTGGATCCCAGCCTCGCGCCAGACCGCATGGTGCTTCAGGAAATCAACACCTCGGTGGGGATTACCTTGAATCAACGGGCCATGCAGTGGAGCCATCCGGACCACGAAAACTATCACATCGTCGAATACGTCTTCACTAGCACGGGGAACGTGGATGGTGACGACGAAATCGAAATCTCGGATAACAACGTCGATAACGTCTTCTTCGTTTTCCTGGAGCGCCCAACGGGTGCGGGTGCCTTCTCAGGTGCCTGGGATAACAGTGCTGGCGGTGTTGCCTGGGGGCAGTACACCATGAACGATGCCATCGGTGATGGCGTGAGCGATTATGGTGTTGACTTCCGCGCGCAGTTTGCATGGCTAGGTAACATTAAGGAAACGGGTTCTCTCGAATTTAATACGTTAGGGAACCCATTCCGGGCTAACCACCAGTGGAACTCGCTCGCTGATGACACCCTGGGCCGCCTTGGTAGCGCCTCCTTCTCGGGTGTCGTTACGCTCCATGCGGATACCGAAGCCCATGAGCCGGGTGCCTCGTCGCCAGACGACCCGGCGCAGCCGTATACGATGACCTACCTCAACTCAGACTACGGGGATCTTACCAGTACGTCTGACCACAACAACGAGGTGGCGATGGCACGTGAGCGTCGCTGGATCGAGTGTGGTTCTACGGGGTCGGCGGCTACCAACGATGCTGCTATTGCCTCGGATCTGGCAGGAAACTGCACGCCGGGTACGTCGCCGCGTTCGTGGCCGACCCATGCGCGCCTCGTTCAGGGACAGGACGCCAGTGCGGCGTTTGACTCAGATCCTGACTTCATCAACCAGACTGCCGACCCGACCCGCGGTGCCGGTGCTGGTGGCTGGGGCTTCATGACTGCTTATGGTCCGTATGACATGTCCCATGGCCAGGAGGTTCGCATTGTGTGGGCCGAAGCCGTGGCTGCCCTGAGCGACGAAGCCGAGTGGGAAATTGGGCGTGCCTACAAGCTCTCGGGTTGGGATGATTCCATGATCCATGAGTTTGATGCCGACGGCAATGGCACCATTGACGCGGACGAAGCGATGACGAAGAACGAATGGGTGTTCACCGCCCGTGACTCGCTCTTCCAGACCTTCCAGCGCGCCCTGGATAACTTCAACAACGGGTTCAACGCCCCGCATCCGCCGCCGCCCCCCACGTCTTTTGTCGTGACCTCTGGTACCGATAAAATTGACATCTCGTGGACGGCGAGCCAAGCTCCGGCCGGTGGCTGGGAACTGTGGCGTGCCCAAAAGCACTATTCGGGCATCATGACCACCCTCGAAACCAACGCAAGTGGAATCGGGGTGCCGGACGTAGCCCGCAGCTATGAGTTGGTAGCGACGCTTCCAGGTAGTGCCACCTCCTTTGAGGACACCCAGGTGGTGCGTGGCGGTTCGTATTACTACTACCTGCAAGCCGTGGGTAGCGATGGTACGAGGAGCAGCCGTTACTATACCCAGACGTATAACCCGGCCTTCCTGCGGCGTCCGTCGGTAGAAGGTGACCTGAGCAGGGTTCGCATTGTGCCGAACCCCTTCCACCTGGGTGCCGACCCGGCTGTGCGTCTTGATGTGCAAGACCGTATTGCCTTCTACGACCTGCCCGGGCAAGCACGCATCGACATCTATACTGAACTTGGTGAGCTGGTTCGAACCATTGAGCACACCGATGGAAGTGGTGACGATTTCTGGGATCTGACGACCTCGTCCCGCCAGCTTGTGGTGAGTGGCATTTATCTAGCCAACATCACGAACACGGCAACGGGCGAGAGCGCCATTCAGAAGTTCATCATTATCCGGTAGTTATGTGACGCGGGGTGACCGCCGCTGGCGGTCACCCCCGCACCTCAGCAATATTTAGACTACCCATGTGGACTTCCCCACGGCGTATGTCTACGAACCATTCAAACCGAGAAGGTGACCCTATGATGAATCATAGATACAAGCTGAGCATCTTGCTTATGCTCTGCCTCTTCCTCGTGCCCACCGCGTCTGCTCAAATTGATCCGGGCGATGTGGACACGGACAAAATTGCCCAAACGGGCTTCAAGTTTCTCGAAGTGTCGACCGACGCCCGGGCGGCAGCCCTCGGCGATGCCCTGACGGCGTTTGAGAATTCTTCCTCATCGGCGATGTTCTACAACCCCGCCGGTATGGCCAACCTCGACGGCCAGTTCAGTGCAGCCTTTGGCATGACGCAGTGGATTGCCGATATCAACTACAACTCCGCCAGCGCCGCCTACAATACCGGTGGCTTTGGTGTAGTGGGTGTCTCGCTCGTTTTTGCCGACTACGGCGATGACTTTATCGGGACCGTTGCGTCAACCGATGAAGACGGTTTCACCGAGTATGGCGAACTAGGAGTCGCCAACCCGAGCCCAACATCGTTGGCCGTAGGCGTTGGCTATGCCATCGCTCTCACGGACCGCTTTTCCGTAGGGGCCAACATCAAGTACGCGGCTCAGGATCTGGGTGAAGCGGTGCAATCGACGGACGGTGAAACCGAAGCCAACGATGTCTCGACGGCTGCGTTCGACTTCGGCGTGCTCTACAAAACGGGCTTCCGCAGCCTGAATTTTGCCATGAGCGTGCGTAACTTCGCGCAGGAACTGCAATACGTGAGTGACAACTTCGAACTGCCGCTGACCTTTAACGTCGGCGTTTCGATGGACCTCATGGACCTTGCCAACGTCAATCAGGACGTACACTCGTTCCGGGTAGGCGTAGAAGGCAAGCGCCCGCGTGACTTTTCCGAGCAGATCAAACTGGGCGGTGAGTACACGTTCATGAACATCTTCTCGCTCCGTGGTGGCTACACGTTCCCGACGGACGAGCAAGGCATCAGCTTGGGCGCTGGGCTTCAGTATGGCATCTCTGGCGTTCACCTGGGCGTTAACTATGCCTACACCAGCTTCGGCGTGTTCAACGATGTGCAGCGTTTTGGTGTAAACCTGACGTTCTAGCCGATGCTTCCCACATACGCTGTGTGTTAACAACGACGTTGTTGCCACGCAGCACCGATAGGGTCAGTAGCCCGTAGAAAGTGTTGCCCTGTGCACCTTGCTGCGGGCTACTGACACGTTTGTCCATTTTATTCGATGCTAGGGCTTTCTGAAACGATGCAGGTGGAGTGTGTCTGGTGCTTGCTCCTATTGATGCTGCTCACCGGTTGCGCGAAGCCGGAGAACTCTCCGGCAGGCGAGCCGGCGACCTCCGCATTGCCCATCACGCCTCTCGCTTTTGTGGACGTCGCTCCGGACGCCGGGTTGGGTGCCTTTGAGCATATTGATGGGAGCGAAGACCGCTTCTGGTTTCCCGAAAAAATGGGAGCGGGCGGAGGTTTTGTAGACATAAACGGGGATGGCTGGCACGACGTGGTGCTGGTTGGAGGGGGTCAACTTTCGCCGAGTGGCCCCGCTGATGTCCGGGCCCTCTGGCTTTTCCTCAACAACAAAGACGGGCAGTTCACGGACGCGACAGAAGCCTGGGGATTAGCCGATGTGCGCGCCTATGGGACAGGCATTACCGCTGCGGATTACGACAACGATGGGGATCAGGATGTTTATCTTACCACCTTTGGAAAAAACCTGCTCTTTCGTAACGAGGGTACTCGCTTCGAGGAAGTAGGAGAAGCCGCTGGGGTTGCGTTGCCCGCTGCCTGGAGTAGCTCCGCCCTCTTTTTCGATGCAGACCGGGACGGCCACGTGGATCTGTATGTGCCAGGCTATGCCGATTGGTCGTTGGAAACCGATATTGACTGTCACCGAAGCGGAGGACGCCCCGATTATTGTCCCCCTGCCACCTATCCGAGCGCCAAAAGCTACTTCTACCACAACAACGGAGACGGGACGTTCTCTGAGGAAACCGCGCAGCGAGGATTCGCCGATGCACCCGGCAAGGCACTGGCGGTGGCCGAGTGGGACTTCAACCGGGATGGTTGGTCCGACGTGATGGTGGTGAACGATGGGCAACCCGACTTGCTTTACCACAACAACGGAGATGGCACCTTTACCGAACGCGGAACCGTGAGTGGCATCGCCTTTGGTGAACACGGCGAAGCGCGGGCCGGAATGGGGATCGACATTGGCGTGGTTGATTCGACGAGGCGCCCCTCGGTGTTTGTGGGCAATTTCTCCAGTGAGATGGTGGGCGTGTATCGACAGATGGAAAGTGGGTGGTTTGTAGACCGAGCCGCCGCGTCGCGGATAGGTGGGGCCAGCCTGACCACCCTGGCCTTCGGCGTCCTGCTGTTTGACGCCGATCTCGATACCGATCTGGATCTGTATGTCGCTAACGGCCATGTGTACCTAGACCCGCTGGATGGGTCGGCGTACCGCCAGCCGCCTCACCTGTTTATCAACCAGGGAAACGGAACCTTCAAAGACATGGCTGATACCATCGGCGGCGTCTTGACACAGCCTATGCTGGCACGGGGCGTGGCATCGGCAGACTATGACCGCGATGGCGATGTGGATTTGTTGGTGACCGAAAATAGCGGTCCTGTGCATCTGCTGCGCAATGACTCACAGCGGGGGCGGGTTGTCCGGGTTCGATTGTCGCAACCTGCGCACAATCCTGATGCACTCGGAGCACATGTATGGGCGGTTGTGCAGGGAGCCGAGCCACAACAGCGGCGGGTCCGAACCGGCTCGGGGTATTTGTCACAGTCCGAACAGGTATTGACGTTTGGGTTAGGCACGGCCACCCATATTGACTCACTGGTGGTACAATGGCCCGACGGGCAGATAGATCGGTTTGAAGGACTCCCCGCCGAGCATGAAATACATCTGAGAAAAGGAGCAGGAACGGTTGACCAAACCCCACTCCCTGTTCGGCGTCTCCCCGCGACTGATTCGTAAGATAGTGGCGCCATCCCACCCTTTAGAACACACCTGAAAATTCAACGCACGTTGGCCTCGGCGTGCGGGCAGATGACGGAACGACGTGTTATGCACCCGATGAAGAAATGCGATCTCCTAGTGGTATGTCTCCTTTGCGCGGCAACCATCATGGGCTGCGGCAATGACCCTTCCACCCTTCCTACCACTGAAGAAGCACGGCGGGAAGCTGACCCTCGTGCCATTGCCTTTTTGCTCGAAGCCCAGCAAGCCTTCGAGTCGGAATACTTTAACCCCGCCCTGATGATGATAGACAGCGCGGCGGTTTATGCGCCCAACCTCGCCGACATTCCTTTTTTGCAAGGGCGGATTCTGACCAAGATGCGGCAATATGGCCCGGCGTTGGAAGCGTACGAAAAAGCCCTGGCCCTCGACCCGAATTATCCAGGGGTGTACCTCAACCTGGGCAATAACGCCTACCAACGGGGTGAACCGCATGAGGCGTTGGCGTTGTATCGGAAGGAAAAAGGAGCCGCCAACACCACCTTGTATCTCACGCAGTTGGGACGTGCCTACGCCGATCTGGGAAAAACAGACAGCGCCCGGATTGCATTTGAGGAAGCCCTCGCCATGGATCCTGAAGATCCAGCAGCATACATGTGGCTTGGGCAATCGTATGAAGATGAGGGCGACTTTGAAAAGGCATTGGAGTTTTCCCGCCAAGGGTTGGCGCTGCATCCTGGTAACCTCAACTATGCCTATGTGGTGGGGGTGCAACTGCTGCGCATGGAGGATTTTCAGGGTGCCGTCGACATGCTGAAGCCCGTAGCGGATGGCATGCCCTGGCATTATTCTGCCCATTATAACCTCGCACAGGCATACGCCGGGCTCGGAGATACGGTGCAAAGTGGGTATTACCTCGAATTATCTGATGGACTGCTGGAAGGACGAAAGGAAACCACCAAGTGGGAAGACTTACTCAAAGAAAACAGCGAAGAACCGATGCTGTGGGTGAATTATGGCATGGCGCTGCACGAGGAGGGGCGGATGCAAGAAGCCATTGAGGCGCTAAATGTGGCCTATTCGCTTCGTCCCGATTGGCTGGAACTGCAGAACAATATCGCCAACATCCACATGGAGATTGGCGATATGAATGGAGCCTTGGCCCGCTTCCATGCCCTGTTGGATATCGATTCCACCATGGCGGATGTATGGCTCAACCTGGGCACGGTGCACGCGATGTCGGGGAATTATGCGGAGGCGCGTACTGCTTGGGAAACGGCACTGCAGCATGCGCCCAATCACCCAGAAGCGACAAGTTACCTCGCCCAACTGCCTCAATAGATGCGATTTCTGGAACACACGGGCGTTTCATTATTGGTGCAATGGATCATGGGGGCAGTGTTGGTCGGCCTACTGGTTGGGTGCGGCGGGAACACGCCTACGCCCACTGTCGAAAACAACGCGTTGCCCGAATCGGCAAGCGCCTTGCGGTTTACTACCGTCACCGCGGGCACTGGCTTGGGGGATTTTAAACATGTTAATGGTGCGTTCGGCAAGTTGTGGTTTCCAGAAATCGTTGGTGGGGGAGCCGGGTTTATGGACTACGATGGCGATGGATGGGAAGACCTTGTGCTGGTCCAAGGCGGCACATGGGCAGAGAGTCCACACCCCCCGGTTTCAGCACTTGCCCTGTATCGTAACCAGGGAGATGGTTCATTCACGGAGGTGACCGACCTGGTGGGATTGGAGGAGGTCGTCGCCTATGGGATGGGTGTCGCGCTTGCGGACTACGATAACGATGGCGACCCCGACATTTTTCTAAGCACCGTGGATCGCAACCTGCTTTTTCGGAACGAGGCGACTGCGGATGGACAGCCCCGGTTTGTGGAAGTTGGGCTAGCCGCTGGGCTTACCGACATAGCTGAATGGAGCACCTCGGCCTTGTTCTTTGATGCCGACCTGGATGGCTATCTCGACCTGTATGTGGGCAATTATGTCGATTGGTCGCCCGAAAAAGACATCGTGTGTACCATCGTCGAGAATAAAAAGTCGTATTGTACCCCCCAACTCTACGAAGGCACCGCGGGGCGTTTTTATCACAACAACGGCGACGGGACTTTTTCAGACTGGACGGTGGAGGCCGGTTTCGCGGATGCACCCGGGAAAACGCTGGGTGTGGCAGAATGGGATTTTAATCAGGATGGCTGGTCGGATATTGTGGTTGCCAACGACACCCAGCGGGATCTGCTGTACCTGAATCAAGGAGATGGGACGTTTGTGGAACGCGGCGTGGCGAGCGGGCTGGCCTTCGACGAAAATGGAAAAGCGCGTGCGGGTATGGGGATCGACATTGGGATTTTGGATGAGACGGGACAGCCTTCCGTGCTGGTGGGCCATTTCCACAACGAGATGATGGGTGTGTATCGGCAGGTGGGAGACGCGCTTTTTGTGGACCGTTCAGCCCCTGCCCAGATTGGGCGGGCATCGATGGCCACGGTCACCTTCGGGTTGTGCCTCTTCGACGCCGACCTAGATGGAGACCTGGACGTATTTGCCACCAATGGTCATATTTCCGAAGACGTAGAACTGGTGATGGGCAATGCCCCATTTCGGCAACTTCCGCATCTCTTTCTAAACGAAGGCGAGGGGCGTTTTTCAGAATCGACGTTGTCGCTGACGCCGCCTGTGGTGGGGCGGGGGGTCGCCACTGCCGATTATGATCGGGATGGCGATGTGGATCTGCTCGTGACCGAAAATGACGGCCCCGTGTATTTGGTGCGGAACGAGTTAGAGGAAGGCCAGGCAGTACGCGTTGCCTTACAAGGTACAACCGCCAACCGCGATGCATTGGGAGCCCAGGTCGAAGCGGTGGTTGGGGCGCGACGTATGCATCAACGGGTCCGCAACGGTTCCAGTTACCTGGCCTCGTCTGAAAAAACGTTGACGTTTGGATTGGGCACTGCCTCCCAGATCGATACGCTGATCGTTCATTGGCCGGGAGGTGGTGTGGATCGGTATACGGCGCTTCCGGCGCAGCACGAAGTGTTGATTTCCCAAGGCGAAGGCATCCTTGCGCATCATCCGCTAGAGAAAGGGGAGGCTATGCGTGAATGAAAAGACGGACAAGGATTACGCCCGTTTTATGTTTGGGAGTTAGTGTCCTCCTGCTATTGGGGGGCTGTCGACCGGAAAACGTCCAAACACCTGCCGAACGGCTACAAGCTGCCGGTCCTGAGGTTGCCCGGATGTTGGTACAGGCCCGGGAAGCCACCGAAGCGGGGGCGTACCAAGAAGCGTTATTGCTTGCAGATCAACTCATTAAAACAGCACCCGAGTTTCCGGAAGGGTACTACCAGCAAGGGCTTGTCTATTTTCACCTGCATCAACTCGGAGCGGCTGACTCGGCCCTGGCACGCGCCGTCGCCCGCGACCCGTACTCGCGTGGGGCCTGGTACCAGCGTGGGCATGTGGCCTTTGAGGATGCCCATTACGACGAAGCCATCCGGCGGTATCAAAGGCAGCGTGATGTTATTCTTCAGTCGCCGCCGCGACTACGAGATTATTATCATGAAACCGACCGGGTTGCCTTGCCACAGACATGGTTGCAGATCGGGAGAGCCTATCAACTGAAGCAGGTGGCCGATAGTGCGCGGCTGGCCTATCAACAGGTGATACAACTCGATAGCACCCATGCTCAGGCCCACGCTTGGTTAGCAGAACTGTATGAAGAGGAGGGACGCATGGAAGTCGCGGCGCAGCATGCCCGACTGGCGTGGATGCATGATTCGGATAATCCGACCTACGCCGATCAACTCGGGGGCCTTCTTTTTAAGCAGGGAAACGTGGACGAGGCCTTGCCCCTGCTTGAACAGGCCGTGCGGGCCATGCCCTGGAAAGCCAGTGCAACCTATAACCTGGGGCGGGCGCTGGTGGCTTCGGGGGCAGCCGAGCGAGGCGAGCAGTACCTCATGCATACGGATGTGCTGCAAGAGTTGGAACAGGCCATCAACCATGCCCGCGCTGGCGTGGCGCGCTACCCCAAGGATCCGGCCCGGTGGGAGTTCCTCTCGAACCTGCTGGGACGTGCCGGACTGCGTGCAGAACAAGCCCAAACCATGGCTGTGGCACGCACCCTCAAAGCCAACGATTCGACGCAGGTAAATCCGAACTAGATGAAATGGGCGTCCGGAAAAAATATATCAAGCTACCCCAAAAGCAGCGTCGCCTGGTAAGTATTGTCCTGGCGGGATACCTCCTTTTGCTGCTCAACAGCCTCATTCTGCTTCTATTCGATAGCTCTACGGCTTCGGCCTACATGACCAATGTGCTTCTGCACGTAGTACTGGGCGTTCTATTGGTGCTGCCCGTAACGGTCTTCCTGGTGCTGCATCTGATGAAAATGCCGTTTCACCTCAACCGGTCCGCAACCGTGGCGGGGGTTGGAACGGCGCTTTCCTTGGGGGTGCTGCTGGCCTCGGGATTTGGCTTGGTCGTTTATGGAGCCACGTTCGGCGGAGGCTGGATGCTCACCTCTCACCTCGTCTCCGCCGTTGTTACGGTGCTGGCCTTTGTGGGGCATGTTTCGCTCAAAAAGGGCGTGCGGTACCATTTTCTGGAGTGGGGCGATCAATGGCGAAAGGGTCTTGCTCCGGCGGTCCGTCACCCGTTCGGGCTTACCCTTTTGGCCGGGCTGGTGGTGACGGCCTTGCTCCTGGTGCCTTGGCAAGGAACGAGCGACGTTTTTGTTGACCCCGGAGGAGACAATCCGTTTGCGGCCTCGCAAGCCATCCTGGCCCATGACCAATACCTGGATCCCGAGGACCTGACCCGCTCCAATTCGTGTGGGCAGGTAGGCTGCCATCCCGATCTGGTGGAACAGTGGTCGGAATCGGTCCACCGGTTCTCCTCGTTCAACAATCCGTATTACAAGCGGACCGTAGAACTTATGGTCGCACGCAGCGGCGAAGCGCCCACCCGTTGGTGCGCCTCTTGCCACGACCCCGTGGTGTTGTTTTCGGGAGGTTTTGGGAATGCGCAGCCGTTGGATATGGAACATGAGACGGGACAGGAGGGCATTACCTGCCTGTCGTGCCATGCCATAGAAAGCCTGCGCGACCTGCGAGGCAACGGGCGTTTTGTCATCGGTCCACCGGATGAATACCCATTTGCACGCGCCACCGGCGGCGTGGGGCAGTGGGTTCATAACAAACTGATACGCATCAAGCCGGAACCCCACCGCAACGCGATGATCAAGCCTGTGCATCGGGCTGAGGCTTTTTGCGGGTCCTGCCATAAAGTGGGCCTGCCCCCCGAAGTGAACAATTATCGCTGGAAACGTGGCCAAAACGAATGGGATGCCTGGCATGCAAGCGGAGCCTCGGGAAACACCGTGCGCTCTTTTTACCTGCCCTCGCAAGCTGAGAACTGCGTGACCTGCCATATGCCGCTGGTTCCTTCTGACGACCAGGGGGGCACCGACGGATTAATTCGAAGCCATCGGTTTGCTTCTGCCAACACCGCCCTGCCGTACCTGAATGAACACCCTGCCCAGTTAGATGCCGTTCAGAACGCACTCGCGGACTCGATTGTCACCGTAGACATCTTTAGCGTCACAGTGAACGGACGCACGTACGGTCCTGATGACGCCATGCCCGTGTTGCAGCCACGACAAGAAGTGGCCATAGACGTGGTGGTGCGCAACCGGAAGGTGGGGCACATGCTGCCAGGTGGCACCAACGATAGCAATGAGATGTGGCTGGAACTCCAGGCCCACAGTGAATCGGGAGACCGGGTGTTGGCTTCCGGACTCTTGGATGGACAGGGGCGGGTCGATTCCAGCGCTCATTTCTGGGGGGCAGTGCTGGTAGACCGGGCCAGTCAGATTATCGATAAGCGCAATGCACAGGACTGGATCGCTACGGTATATGCCCACACCATTGGGCCGGGAACGGCGCATACGGTGCACTATCGGTTTGTGGTGCCCGACGAGCAACCGATTGTTGGCTTTCGCGCTGCCCTTCAACACCGCAAGTTTAAGTGGCAATACAACAACTGGGTGTTTCGGGGGCACCCCATGCCGGACCAGCCCGATTCTCTCGCGACCGCTGCCGTCGACTTGCGGCAATGGACCCTGAATGAAGAGGTCGCCCCTAGCCTTCCCATCACCACAATGGCCCATGCCGAGCGACAAGCGGGTGCTCCGCCGCTTTCCATGCGGCCCCGGTGGGAACGGTGGAACGACTATGGCATCGGGCTTTTCCTCGAAGGGGATACCCGTGCCGCCCTGGCTGCCTTTGCGCAGGTGTCCAATATCGCCCCGGAAAGCCCCGAGGGTCCTGTGAATCAGGCGCGGGTGTTCCTGGAGGAGGGTCAGCTTGACGAAGCCTGGGCAGCCCTCGAAGAAGCAGAACGGCGACGTCCCGGATACTTAAAAAATGCCTACTTCCGAGGGGTGTATTTTAAGGCGTTGGGGCAGTATGACGAAGCCATCGCCACATGGATGCAGGTCTATGAAGACTATCCCATCGACCGGGTGCTTTTGCTCGACATTGGGCGGGTGCACTATCTGGCCGGTCGGTACGAGGAAGCACTGGTATGGTACGACCGGGTGCTTGACATCGACCCGGAGGCGCTTGGTGGATTGTATAACCGGATGCTTGCCCTGGGGGCATTGGGACGTCAGGACGCGTTTGAGGAAGCCCAAGCCCTGTATGAATACCACAAGGACGACGAAGATGCGATGGCGATCACCACCCCGTTTAAGCAGCGCCATCCTATGGCGAACCGCGAGGCGCAGCCCATCCATTTACATGAACTGACGGCACCGTCACCCGCTCAGGTTTCTCCGTCGTTGGCTTCTGACCCTGCACCCGTTCCCGGTATCCCTCCTGCCGTACCGTCTCACTCACCCGCTACCCGTCGCTAATGCGCCCTTTGGAATCAATCAGACTTTTCGCCCGACTTATGGTGGGCAGTATGGTGTTGGGAGGGCTGTTTACTGCCTGCGGCACACCGGATGAACCGGTGGAATCACCGTCGACCGAGCAAGAGGAAGCGCTCCAATCGCTGACATTCACCGAGGTCACCGAGGAGGCGGGCCTGGAGGGGTTTCGGCACACCACGGGCGCCTTTGGCAACCGGTGGTTTCCAGAGTCGATGGGTTCAGGCGGCGGATTTGTTGATTTCGACGACGATGGCTGGCCCGATATCGTACTCACAGGAGGGGGGACCTGGCCCGATCATTCCGATGCCGCGCCGGTGGAGGCACTCCACCTCTATCGCAACAACGGAGACGGGACGTTCGACGAGGTAACGGCTGAGGTGGGCCTCGGAGGCATTCATGCCTATAGCCTGGGCGTGACGGCTGCCGACTACGACAACGATGGCGATCAAGACCTTTTCATCACCACGTTGGGGGAGAACTTGCTGTTTCGCAATGACGGGGGGCGTTTCTCGGAGGTGGGGACGGAAGCCGGGGTAGCTGGAGGCTTTTCCTGGAGCACCTCGGCCATGTTTTTTGATGCCGACCGGGACGGACACGTCGATTTATACGTGGGCAACTACGTTGATTGGACCCCGGAGAATGACCTCATCTGCATGCTCGAAGGCATGATCCGCAGTTACTGCACCCCGGAATTGTATGAGGGGGTGCCTGCCCGCTTTTACCACAACAACGGCGATGGTACGTTCAGCGACTGGACCGACCGTGCAGGCTTCGCCGTTGCGCCCGGCAAAACATTGGGGATGGCCGAGATCGATGTAAATGGAGATGGCTGGTCGGATCTGTTCGTGGCCAACGATACCCAACGAGACCTGTTTTACCTGAACAATGGCGATGGCACCTTTAAGGAACAGGGTGCCTTGAGTGGGATGGCCTACGATGAAAACGGCAAGGCGCGGGCTGGCATGGGCATCGATGTGGGCGTAGTGGATGAAACGGGTGAGCCGACGTTGTTTGTCGGTAACTTTTCAAAAGAGATGATCGGCGTGTTTCGGCACATTGGCAATGGACTGTTTGTGGACCGCGCTGCGGCCTCTCAAATTGGTCGCCCCAGCCTGCTGACCCTCACTTTCGGGCTCTTTCTGTTCGATGCGGACCTGGACGGTGACTTCGATCTGTATGCCGCCAATGGGCATGTGCAGCCAGAAATTGATGAGACGCAAGAGGGCATCGACTACGCCGAATCCGCCCATCTCTTCCTGAACCAGAGAGACGGGTTGTTTGAGGATGTGGCGGCAGGAGATCTAGCAAAACCCATCGTCGGGCGCGGAGCGGCCTATGCCGACTATGACCGCGACGGCGACCTGGACATTCTGGTGACCGAAAACAGCGGCCCGGTCCATCTTTACCGGAACGACCTTGACACTGGTCGCTCCGTGCGCGTGCATCTGGAAGGAACAGCCAGCAACCGTGACGGGCTGTCCGCCCGCGTCATGGGATACGTGGCGGGGAAGCCCCTGACCCGCTATGTCCGCACCGGATCCAGTTTTCTTGCCGTTTCGGAGAAGGAAGTAACCTTTGGGCTCGGGCAAGCCCCCTACCTCGACTCCCTGGTTGTCTATTGGCCGAGCGGGGCTGTAAATCGGCATGGGGCACAGGAAGCCGGATTCCAACTCACCCTGACGGAAGGGGAATCAATCGCCGAGGCTACCCCATTTAACACCCTGTCTTTGCCGCCAAACTAGCCCTACCATGCTGCGCCCTTCTGTAATACTGTCTCTTCTGCTGGGTGGCCTGCTGTTATTCGGTGCTTGTACCCGAACAGGACCTCAGGGAGAGACTGACACGGCACCGCCTATGGATCCGACCACGGAGCGGATGCTGTATCAGAGTACGCAAGCGCTCCAAAGTCATGCGTTTGTCCAAGCGCTGGCGCTGGTGGATAGTGCTGAGGCGCGCGCGCCGGGACTGGCCGACGTGCCCTTTTTGCGCGGACGCATTTATGCCGAACTGGTGCGCCTGAAAGAAGCCGAAGCGGAATACCGCAAGGCGCTGGCCCTGCGCCCCAACTATCCCGGCGCATGGAATAACCTCGGCAACACCGCTTTCCGGGACCAACGCTACAGTGAAGCGATTCAGTTGTACCACCGCGAACTAGCCGCCAACCCCGATCCACGCCCGTGGCGAGGAATTGCCCGTGCGTACGTGGAACTGGGGAAGACGGACAGCGCACGTTTTGCCTTCGAGCGGGCCCTGGCGCTTGATGAGACCTTTGCCGAGGCGCATTTTGGACAGGCGTTGCTGCTGGACGATTTGGGCGATGCGGAGGGAGCCCTGAAAGCCGCTCGGGAGGCGCTTACCTACGATCCTGACAATCTTGAATATCAGTACCATGTAGGTGCGTACCTTGTCAAACTGGGCCGCCCGGGCGAGGCACTGGCCTTGCTCGAATCCGTGGCAGAGGCATGGCCGTGGCATCAAGGGACCCACTATAACCTGGCGCAGGCGCTCATGCGGCTGGGCCGCACGGACGAAGCCGAGGCCATGCAAACGCGGGCGGAACAACTGCGGGACCTCCAAGCCCAGATTTCCCACCTCGAGAACACCGCCCGCGTACAGCACCGTGATCCGTTTGCCCACGCAGCACTCGGCTCGATGCTCCGGCGGGTGGGGCGGTACAACGACGCCATGCATGCCTATATGGTATCCTTGTATCTGGATCCCAGCAACCTGGAGGTGTACAACAACGTGGCTGTCTTGCACCTGCTGCGTCAGGATACCACGGCTGCCATCCGGGCGTTTGAGCAGATCGTTCAGGTTGATGCTACCAATCCGCATGCTTGGTTGAACCTCGGAAGCCTGTATGCGCTCTCCGATCAACTTGATGGTGCCAAATATGCGTGGGAAAAAGTGCTAGAGTACGACCCGGGAAATGAAGTCGCCTCCCGCTATCTGGCGTCGTTGACTCCTGTCCCTTGATTCCGTTTGGCTATCAAGGCAAGGGATTCTGTACGGGGCGTTTTTCTGTGCCCTTTGTAGGAAAGTCACGTGCTTGTCACGTATCGCGGTTCCTTTTTGCTTATTGATTTTTGTATTCTTGATTTCCACATGTTGAATTAGGTGGTTGCTTCCCCCATTTGTTCAGGTGTGATCTATATAAAAACAGTTTCCACTCCACCTAAACATGATACATAAGTGATGCCGTTGGTATGTAGTACGGTAGGGAAGGGAAAAACACTTCTCGGTTGGAGCATCGCCTTTTGCCTGTGGGCCGTGATGGGTGTAAGCGTGTCGTGGGCGCAAAATGCCACCATTCGTGGATTTGTCATCGCCGAAGAAGATGGCGAGTCGCTCCAGGGCGTCAATGTGGTGCTCGATGACCTTAGAGGCAACCTGGAAGGGGGAGCGACCGATGGCGATGGGTTTTACCTCATCCCCGGCATTACGCCCGGCCAGTATGTGCTGCGGGCCACGTTCATCGGGTTTGCCACCTATGTGGACACGCTGACGCTGGAACCAGGAGCACGGCTCTTGCGCAACATCGAGATGTCGAGCGGGTCAGTGGAGATGGATGAGATCGCGGTGGAAGCGGAGCGCGAGAGCGGAGCCGCACGGGTGACAGCGGGGTTGCAGTCCGTGCAGGCGCAAGACATTGAGTTGGTGCCTGCCCCTGATGTGTCGGGCGACCTCGTCTCGTACCTGTCTACCATGCCCAGCGTGGTGCTTATGGGCGACCGAGGCGGGCAGGTCTTTATCCGGGGCGGAGAGCCCACGCAAAACATGACCATGATCGACGGGATGGACGTGTTCCAGCCGTTTCATGTGCTGGGCTTCTATTCGGCGTTCCCCTCCGAGATTGTGAGCCGTGCGGATATTTACGCGGGCGGGTTTGGCAATAAATACATCGGGCGCATTTCGTCCGTGATTGATGTGTACACCCGCAACGGCAACAAACGCGCCCTCAGTGCCTCGGCCTCGATGTCGCCCTTTACCAGCGCGGCCCACCTGGAGGGGCCGTTGCTGCGCGACCGCATCTCCATTCTGGGTTCTGCGCGGGTGTCTACGCTTGATCAGTTTGCCTCGCAATACATCGATGCCCCGCTGCCGTTTAAATTCAACGACTTCTTTGGCAAGATCCACGCCCGCGTGGGGCGCAGCACCCAGGTCTCGGTATCGGCGCTGAGCACCTACGACCGGGGCACGCTCATTTCGGAAGATGACTTTTTCCAGCGTTCGGATGCCATCGCCTGGCGGAATACAGCCATTGGGGGCCGGTATCTGGTAGCCCCCGCTGCCCTTTCGGTGTTGGGCGAAGTGTTGGTTTCCTACTCGCGCCTTGACAGCGAATTCGGGCCGCCCGGAGATCCTACCCGCACGGCGGTGCTAGAGACCGTTAATACGGCGGTCAACATGACTAACTATGTCGGCAACTCGGAAGTAAACTGGGGCTTTTTCTTGAAAGCCCCTACCACGGAAGCAGAGCTTGATGGCTTGTTTCAAAACGTCCAGACCAAACGCTTCCTGACAAGCCACACCGGAGCGTATCTGGAACCTGAGATTTACCTGCGCAATGGCTTGTATATCCGTCCTGGATTCAGCGTGCAGGCGTTTGGCACCGCCGATATCTCGTTCGAGCCGCGCCTGCGTGTGCGTTGGGAGGGCGGGATTCATCACCTGAGTGGGGCTGCGGGCATCTACCGGCAGCACATCTTGGGCGTGAGCGACCGCCGGGATGCGACAAACATCTTCACCGCGTGGCTCGAAACGCCCGTTCACGAAGGCATGCGGGCGGTGCATGTGCTATTGGGCTATCGGGTGGAGCCCGCACCATGGATGGAGGTGTCGCTAGAGGGTTTCTTTAAAGACATGGACAACCTGTTCATCGGCGAGTGGACCGCGTTCCCGAGTTTTACCACCCGTTTGCAGCAAGCCTTTGGGCAGTCAGCCGGCTTCGATTTGCGCTTAGAGCTTCGCCGCCCGGCCTTCTATGGCTTCATCAACTATGGTTATTCCAACACGCTGTACGAAGTGATTCCAATCAGCGAGGCGTCGATAGATCCCGGCAAGTTTCGCCCGCCCCATGACCGCCACCATCAATTAAATGCGCTGTTGGCAACCAACCTTTACGGGTTTGATGTGAGTGTGCGCTGGCAGTTTGGCTCCGGGTTGCCCTATACGCGCGTGGAAGGATTCGACGGGTTTATTCTGATGGATGGCGTGGTGAATGTGGATGAAGTTCGGGGATTCCCCCGTGTGATTTATGAAAGCATCCCGTATCAGGCGGTGTTGCCTGCATACCACCGGCTTGATATCTCCGTCGAGCGGTCCTTCTCGTCCCCCGGTGGGTTGGAAGTCACCACGCAGGTGGGGCTGCTCAATGTGTATGACCGAACCAACCTCTTTTCTCTGGATTTGCTTACAGCCCAGCGTTCCGATCAACTTCCCGTCATTCCTGTTGCGGGGGTCAAAATAGGCTTTTAATGCTTCTCGGCACATGACCGTGCGCCGATTCTCTACATTTCTACACCTTAAACCACGTATGAAACGTCGTCCCGGATAGTTTCAGCGCCCCCAGTGGGGCCCTATCCATATTCCCGACTCAGTTTGTGCGACACTGAATCATCCGCCACGTTGTGATCGCTTGAACGTTATTCAAGCCCCGAGGTCATCCGATAGACCCAGGGTGGCTAAAGATTGCGTATGATTCAAATAAGAGCAGTCCACACCAGGCAACGGTGGCTGATGCGCGGAAGCATCGCGTTGCTGCTGCTGGTTACGCTCACGCTAGGGTGTGAGCAAAACGTTGATCCCATCGCGGGCTCCGACTTCCCCTACACCATCTGGGGTTTTATGAACGCCGGGGCCGACACGCAGGTCGTCCGCGTCTTCCCGATTCGCGATGAACTAATCCCGGAACGCGGAAGTGAGATTGACGCGCGGGTGTTTTCGACCGATCTCAACACGGGAGAACGTCGGGAATGGGTATACGAGCGTGTTCAGTTCGACAGTCTGATCGAGGGTCATCTGTTCAAAGCCCCATTCCGGGCAGAACACCTGCATCGTTACCGGCTGGAGGTGGTGCGCTCAGACGGCGAAATGTCGAGCAGCGAGGTGGAAGTGCCTTCCGAAGTGGAATTTAACATCGACATCGATGAACAAAGTGTGGTCATTCCAGTCGAGATCCGAGGCGATATTCCCAACCTGATTGGCTTGCGTGTAACCTACCACGCCGTCAACATCCCGCCAGCTTCGGCCTGGCCTCCCGGAACGCCCGTGCCCGGTGCCGTGCAATTGCCGGTGATTATTTCGTATGATCATCTGGTGCGGCAGATTGATGGTGGCTGGCGGCTGGAAATTAATATGACCCGCGATTTTGAGGCGGTCCGTTCTGCGTATCAAAATAACTGCCTGGTTACAGACATTGACGGCAGTGCGCCCTTTATTGTCTTACGACGCATGGATTTCTCAGCGTTGCTGGCCGATGGCTCCTGGGATCCCCCCGGTGGTATCTTCGACCCCAACGTGCTGTCGGTACCGGGTACGTTTTCCAACGTCGAGAATGGCTATGGTTTCTTCGGGGCCGGGCAGGGTATCTTGCACGACTGGAGTCCGAACCTTCAGGTAGCCGAATTGGCAGGCTACCGGGCCGAGCAACGGTGCCTTGGCTTTGCGCAGGATATCCCCGAATGCTATGACCCCCCCATGCCGTGCTTGCAAGACAACATCGATGATATCTGGGAAGAATGGCTTGAGTGATGGATGGTTGTGAATACGCTGAGGCAAATCAAACGTTGGGACGGGCCCCGATCGGGGTGATAGCGTCTTTGCTTGTGGCACTTCTCCTGTTTGGGGGGTGTGAGGAAGGCGTCGATTATTTTAAAGGGACTGATCTCCCGTATACCATCTGGGGCTTCATGAATGCAGGAGCCGATACCCAACTGGTGCGCGTCTTTCCCATCCGCGACGAAATAAGTTTTGGCAATACAGGAAGCATCGACGCCCGTGTTTTTTCCACCAACCTCACCACGGGCGAGCAACGCGAATGGACCTATCGGCGGGTTGAATTTGACAACCTGATCGAAGGACATGTGTTCTGGTCACCGTTTCGTGCCCAGCACAACCATCGCTACCGACTGGACGTGGTCCGTTCCGATGGGGAGACAAGCAGCGCCGAGGTGGTGGTGCCTTCAAAAATTGACTTCGAGTTCGACATCAACACGTCCAGTACCATCATTCCAGTTCGCATCCTCGGCGATGTGCCCAACCTGATCGGGTTGCGCGTGACCTACGATGCGGTCAACATTCCGCCCTCCTCCGCGTGGCCGCCAGGCACGCCCGTAGCGCCGGCCGTCCATTTTCCCGTCACTATCTCCTACGACAAGCTGGTGCGCCAGATCGATGGCGGCTGGGCAATGGAAATTAACCTGGCTCGCGACTTTGCCGCGATTCGGATTGCCTATGACGTGAATTGCCTTATTACGGACTATGAAGGCAGTGCGCCTGATGTATGGCTGGATCAAATGTCGTTTTCAGCTCTGCTCGGCGATTCTACATGGGACGCCCCAGATGGTGAATTTAACCCCAACGTATTGGCGGTACCGGGGGCGCTGTCCAACGTAGAAAATGGCTACGGCTTCTTTGGCGCAGGGCTCGGCATTGTGGAGGGGTGGAGCCCCACCTATGAGGTCGTACGTAACGCAGGTTTTCGCGCCGAGCCTCGGTGTACCGGCTTTGCCCGCGATGTGCCCGAATGTTATAACCCGCCCATTCCCTGTGTCGATGAGCGTCCGCCCGGCATCTGGGCGGAGTGGTTGAATTAAGAAGGCCGATGATGTGACGTTGTGCGGATCTGACGTTCGCTAAAGGCGTTGATGCTGTGCTTCCCATCAACGACTCTGTTTCATAATCGTCGTCTACGATGGACTCCCTGTTGCAACGCCCAGCCTGTACGGAAAAAAGCGCCATCTCCACCTCGCACACACATAACCGATGGTGGCTTCTCTTTGGCCTTTTCAGCGTTTTCGTGCTCCTCGCCGGATGCGAAGACAGCGTCGATCCGTTTAAAGGGACCGAACTCCCGTATACCATCTGGGGCTTCCTGAATGCAGGGACCGACACCCAGTTTGTGCGCGTCTTTCCCATTCGCGATGAATTAATTCCGGATGTAAATGTCGACCTCGATGCCCGTGTCTACTCCACGGACCTGACTACCGGAGAACGCCGCGAATGGATATACGAGAGGGTGGACTTTGATACCTTGATTGAAGGACATCTGTATTGGTCCGCCTTCCGCGCCGAACATAGCCACCGCTATCGACTGGAAGTAATGAGCCCCGAAGGCGAGGTGACGAGTTCCGAAATCACCGTGCCCTCGGAAATTGAGTTTCATGTCGACATTCGGGAGAACAGCACCAAGTTTCCGGTTCGCATCATTGGTGATATTCCCAACCTTGTCGGGTTGCGGGTTACGTACAACGCCGTGAATGTGCCGCCCCAACTAGCATGGCCGGTAGGCACGCCCATCGCGGATGCGGTGGCGCTGCCCGTTTCCATCGATTACCGGAATGTCGTTGAGCAAACGGACGACGGCTGGGAAATGCTGATCGATATGCGCCGCGACTACACCGCCGTGCGTGAGGTCTTTCGCCTAAATTGTCTGGTGACGGATGAACTGGGCAGTGCGCCCGACCTGTGGCTGCGGGGGATTGAGTTTGCGGCCCTCGCTGCCGATTCGTCCTGGGACCCACCCGGCGGCGAGTTCGACCCCAACCTCCTTTCGGTCCCAGGCACTTTTTCAAACGTGACTAACGGCTACGGCTTCTTCGGAGCTGGGCAAGCCATTTCCCAGGGATGGACACCTACAGTAAACGTGAGCCTGGATGCGGGCTTTAACTTTGAGGCACAGTGCCAGGGCATTTCTCCTGTTCCCATTCCTTCCTGCATGGATCCGCCGGTTCCCTGCGTCGGCGAGCGGTTGCCGGGACTGTGGCGGATCTGGCTGCGGTAAGAAAAAAGTCCAGTGCGTGGTCTTAACGCACACCCATCAGCAACTCGAACAACAGTTGGTCGAGCTTTTCGTAGCCGAGGCCGCGGGCACCGAGGGCAGCGCGGTCGAAGCTGTGGGCTTTGAGCGTGGCGGCCGTATCGGCGGCGTAGCTGCCTAGGGCGGGTGTCGGCTGGGAGGCTTCGGTTAGCTCGGCAAGCAGGGCCTGAATCTCGGCGTCTTCGTTGAACTGCTGCGCCTTCTCTTTCAGGATGAGGTAGCTGCGCATGCAGCCCCGGGCGAAGTCTTTTACACCTTCGAGGTCTTCGGTGCGGAATGCGTGGGCATCGAAGTGGCGCGAGCCGTCGTAGCCCACGTCTTCGAGGAACTTGACGAGGAAGAAGTTGGACTTGATCAGGTACGACGCAAACCGGAAGTCCTGGTCGTAGCGCCCCGGGTTCTGGTCGTTCAGGTCAATGTGGAACAGCTTGCCTGCGTCCCACGCTTGCGCCACGGCATGCGTGAAGTTGAGCCCCGCCATCTGCTCGTGCGCCACCTCGGGGTTGACGCCCACCATGTCGGCATGGTCCAGCGTCTCAATAAAACCGAGCATCGCGCCGGTGGTGGGGAGGAAGATGTCGCCGCGTGGTTCGTTGGGCTTGGCTTCGAGGGCGAATTGGTACCCATAGCCCTGGTCGATGGAGTATTCGCAGAGGAAGTTGAGCGCCTCGCGGAACCACTTCAGCCCATCCAGCGGGTTTTTGGTGGCGTCGGATTCGGTTCCTTCGCGACCGCCCCAGAAGACGTAGACTTTGGCTCCTAACTCAGCACCCAGGTCCATCGACTGCATCGTTTTTTGCAGCGCATAGGCACGCACGGCGGGGTCGTTCGAGGTAAACGCGCCGTCTTTAAAAGCCGGGTCGGTGAACAAGTTGGTCGTCGCCATCGGAACCACGAGTCCCGTGTCGGCGAGGGCCTGCTTAAAATCTGCCACAATTTGGTCGCGCTCGGCAGGCGTCGCGTCAATCGGGACGAGATCGTTGTCGTGGAAGTTGACGCCATACGCTCCGACTTCGCCTAGGAGATGGACGATTTCGACCGGGCTGAGGCGCTGGCGGGTGGGCAGGCCAAACGGGTCGGCACCGGGGTTGCCCACGGTCCAAAGGCCAAACGTGAACTTATGCTCGGGAAGCGGGGCGTAGGAGTCGGTAGCCATGTTAAAAGCGGTTACAACGGGAAGTGATAAGATGAATAAGGCGGGCGGGAATATATCACCGCAAGGCGCTTCTGTCCAGCCTGCATGAAGGCTTTAACCAGAATGTCATGCAACGTAGAAAAGCGCTTGCGTTTTTCAAAGCCTTCTTCTCAAAAACCTACTCCCAAGCGGCTTCATGGGCGGCTATGATGGCGTCCATCGTAGCATTTAGCGTTTCGTTGACCACCTGCCGTGCCGGATCGGCGTCGTACCACGCGAGGATTTCGCGCACCCCCCGCGAGAAGGGGGTGGCTGCGTTAAAATCGGGTACGGTGCGTTTGATTTTGCTGTTGTCGAACACCATGCTGTGCATCTTGTCACCCAGCAGGCCCGCGCCCCATTCGGGGTCATACTGGGCAATGACCTCGGATGGCACATGTACGATGTCGGCGGTGGTGCCAGCAGCGTCCGCGACAAGTTCAAAAATTTGATTCCACGTTAGCAGTTCGTCGGAGGTGATCTGAAACGTCTCGCCGATGGCGTGGCTGTTGCCCAGCAACCCCACGAGCCCTTTGGCGAAGTCGCGGTGGTGGGTGAGGACCCACAGCGAGGAGCCGTCGCCGTGGACGATGACTTTTTTGCCTTTGCGCATCCGATCAACCACCGTATAGCCTCCTGACATCGGCAGCAGCGTCTGGTCGTATGTATGCGAGGGGCGGACAATGGTGATGGGAAATTTGGATTCGCGGTAGGCCCGCGTCAGCCGCTCCTCACAGGCGATCTTGTTGCGTGAGTATTCCCAGAACGGGTTGTTGAGCGGCGTCGATTCGGTCACAGGCAGGCTGACGGGTGGTGTCTGGTAGGCCGAGGCCGAACTGATAAACACGTATTGTTTGGTCCGTCCCGCAAACAGTTGCAGGTCCGTTTCGATGTGTTCGGGCGTAAACGCGATCCAATCCACCACAGCGTCGAACGTACGGTCGCCGAGGGCGGCCTCCACCGAGGCTTTGTCGCGAATGTCGCCACGGAGCACGGTTGCTCCTTTCGGTGTGGGGCGGTGCGATTCGCCTCGGTTCAAAAGAAAAAGGTTCATGCCGCGTTCAATCGCGAGGGGAGCACACGCCGAACTGATGATGCCGGTGCCGCCGATAAAGAGGACGTCCATGGTGGGTAAGCGTTAGAAAATGAAAGAAGTTTGCGACAACGGGTCGTGATGTATGACAGTTCGGTGTGGCGGCATCCAACCGTCATGAGTTAGTCAGCGCCCATTTCAGGCCAATCCGGGTCGAGGATGTTGTTGTCGTGCATCCAGTCGGCGAGGCGCTGGGGCCAGGTGCTTAAGGTTTTCAATTCGGAGCGATTGCCCATGTTAAAGGCATGGGCACCGCGTGCGTAAATATGAGCCTCGGCGGGAATACCGGCGGCGTGGTAGCCATGGAGCAGGCGAAGCGTGGGGGCGGCGCAACACGGATCGTCGATGGCGCTGAGCAGAAACGCAGGCGGGGCGTCGGCGGGGATGGATTCAGGCACAAAGCGCGGCCCTGGGTAAATCAAGATCTGAAAATCAGGCTTGCCGTTGGCACGGTCGATGGGATCAGGGGCTTCGGGATCGCCGTCGCCCGAGGCATAGGCAATCATCGACACCACTTCGCCGCCTGCGGAGAAGCCCATCATGCCGATGCGGTCGGGATCGATGCCCCATTCGTCAGCACGGCTTCGCACGAGGCGCAGGGCGCGGTAGGCGTCTTGCCGTACGTGTTCATCCACGGAATACGGCGAGCCTTCTTCGTTGGCGAGACGGTATTTAAGCGCAAACGCTGCCACCCCGATGCTGTTGAAGAATTCTGCGGCTTTACGGCCTTCAGCATCAAACACCAACTCGCGGTGCCCGCCGCCAGGGGCAATCACCACGGCTGCGCCGGTGGCGAGGGAATCGGGGGGCAAGAATACGGTGAGGGAGGGATGGTGGATGTTGCGCACCCACCAGTCGCGGGCCTCTTCGGGTTCGTCTTTACGGTCTTCAAAACCGGGAGCGCCGTTTTCCCAGAGTGGAATCACGTCGTTTTGTTGGGCAAACGCCGACGCGGGTATCCACAGGACGGCAAGAAAAAGAGCAAGTCGGAGGGGCATGGCTGTGGGGGACGGGGGGAAGGGTTGCGAAAATACGGCCCCCCATAACCAATCGGTAGCGTGCGCGTGTGATTTATCGAAGGTGCAGGTGGCCTTCAAGTTGGCCCAAAATCGTTGCCACGCGACGTGCATTGACGCCCCAGTCGCTGTGTCCCACGCGGCTAGCACTGCGAATGTGTACCGCCGAACCCTGATCCTGCGGGGTGATCGCCACCGCCACGTCGTCCTTGAACACAAACACCCGGTAGACCGCATCGATGCGATGGGTGTTGGGGTTGACACGTACGGAGTCGGCCCCGGTGTGTTGGAGGGCGGCCTGAGCTTGGAGAAACAACTCCTCCGGCGAAAGCGGAGAGGTTCGGGTGGTGCGGGCGCAGTTGGGTGTGTCTGGGCAGGGAGGGAGCGGGTTGGTTGCTGCCGCTGCCTTCATCGACGCAGGCGGCCTGAGGTCAGGGATCGTTGCTAGCAAGTAGAACCGGAGTCCCACCAGTCCAAGGAGGAGCCCACCGCCCAACCAGAGAAGGCGCCGGATCACAGCGCCACGTTCTGCACTTCCTCCAGACCACGCGCGTCGTTGTATTTCGACGGGCACTTCACCAGGATATGCTCGGCGACAAACACATCACCGCGCATCTTGCCCTCGATGACCAGCTTTTCGGCGTCCTCGAAGTTGGCGGGCTTGGGGTTGGAATACTGCACCTGCCGGACCGTACCCGCTTCGTCGCGCATGTGGAAGGTGAAGATGTTGCGGGCCGGGTCGTAGGCATACTGCTGGTCTTCTTCCCAGTAGCCCACCACATGCGCCGAAGAACCTGTTTCGGTGGCTTGGGTGAAGTCCATGTAGCCGCCTACCTGTTCGCCAAAGTTCAGGAACAGCAAAGAGGCAAAGCCTGCAATAAGGACCAGGGCAACGATATTTTTGACTTTCATGGGATGCGCGTATTGAGGTGAATCAGTCGGTGTCTGAAATGTTCGATTCAAGGCTTCGTTCCACCTTTTCGAGGTGGCGGTCCGTGCGGAGTGTCACGAACATGAGCCCAAACCAGATGATCAGCGCCACGGAGAGCACGACAAACAGTTTGTCATGGGCCAACATCACGCTTTCGATGCCTGTGGGCGCCTGCGTGGGCACGCTTTGCCCGGCCCACACGCTGTCATAAGCAGTCGAAACGGCAGTGGAATCTTGAAGGATGGTTGGTTCAAGGATCATGGGTCACAGGAGGTCATCGTCGTGATCAACGCGCCGCTGGAGCAGGGCGAGGCGGACGCGCTGGGTGTAGAGCACCCAGAACAGCCCGATAAAACCGATGATCGCGGGGTAAAACACGAGTCGCATCACCGGGTGGGTAATGTCGCTGAATGCGGGGTTGCCGTCCGCACCGGGGTGCAGGCTTTCGAGCTGGCGGGGCAGGACGTACAGCAAAAAAGGCACCGTGACGAAGGCAAACAGGTTGTACACCGCCGCGATACGTGCCTGCTTGCGCGTGTCTTCTATGCCGGAGCGCAGGACAAAGTACGCGCCGTAGATCAGCACCTGCACCGCGGCCATCGACTGTTTGGGGTCGAAGTTCCACCAGATGTCGGCGCTGACATACCACGTAAACCGCGCCCACACGATGCCTGTCAGCAGGCCCAACAGGCCAAACACCACCGCCATCATCGCCGCCGCCCGTGCCCGTATGTCGCGCACATAGTCACCCGTTTGCAGCACCCGGAAGGAATGATACGCCGAAACGCCGGTCGCGGCCATCATCGTAAACCACATCGGGACGTGGAAATACAGGTTGCGGGCCGTGTGTTCCAGGATGTTGATTTTGGGGATGTTCAGCAGATACCCGCCAAACGAAAATGCCCCCAGCACCACCAGCGTCAGCCACACAAAGACGCCGTTGCGGATAAGCCGGTAGCGGGTGAGGTTGATGGTCGGCGGTGTGCTCATGGGATGAAACGTAAAACGTGAGGGTGATAGCTTCGTCGTTGGAAGCTTGGTCAAGGTCGTGCTGTTGGGAAGGCGGTAACGATCATGGATTGTGCAGCGTCGATGGATGAAAGTTCACGTTTCACTCAGTCCTGCCAGACGTAGTCAAACAGCAACACCGACGCGCTGATGACGACCCCGGCGAAGCCCGTCAGCGCCAGCAACTCATCCACTGCCGCTGACCAGCCGAGGCCGTTCGGGAAGGCGCTTCGCGTGCTGCCAATGACGGACAGCAGCAGCGGAAACAGCAGCGGGAAGAGCAACACCGGCAGCAGCGGTCCCCGGCTTGCCGTGCGGGCAATGATGGCGGAAAGCAACGTCGTTGCCCCCGCCAAGCCCAGCGCGCCGAGGAACAGCGTCAGCAGCAGCAATCCCGGTAGCCGTATGTTGACGTTCAGGAACACAACAAACGCACCTACCGCCACAAGATTCAAGCAGAAGATCAGCAAGAAGTTGTAAAATAGTTTACCCGCATACACCATGCTGCCCCGCGTGTTGAGCTGGAGCAGCAGCACCGTCCCGCGTTCCTCCTCGCTGATAAACGCCCGGCCCAGACCAATCGCCGCCGAAAACAGGATCACGATCCAGAGCACCGCCGCCTGCACCCGCTCGCTCACGGGTTCTTGACCCACAGCAAACAGCACCAGCAGCAATGCCGAAAAAACAAACATCAGCAGCATGTTGATGGCGTAGCGGTTGCGCAGTTCCAGCCGCACATCTTTCATAAAAACCGCCCATGCTCCGTGGAGCCAACGCATACAGGCCGAGGTCAGGTGAATCGGGTCACTCAAGGATAACAGTTCCTGCCTAGATTCGCCACGCGCCAGCGGCTATCTTCTCCCCACTTTTGCAAACACGAGGTGTTGACGATTCATGATCTCCATTGATCACATTGTGGGCGCGTTGCTAGGTACCGCCGTGGGTGATGCGCTGGGTATGCCCGTCGAAGGGCTGAGCCACCAGAACGTGCGGATGTATTACAAAGGCATCAAAGAATACCGCGCCGATGAAAAACGCGGCGACTTGCAGACCGGGCAGTGGACGGGTGACACACAGTGTACATTTGCGATGGCAGAGGTGCTCGCTTTGGGAGATGCCGAGTACGCAACCCGTCTTGCCGAAGTCTATACCCACCTGTTGCCTGAAGCGCGACGCTGGGACCCGGTCACCATTCAGCGTGTGAAAGACAATACACTTGATCTGCCACACGAACCTACAAACGGCGCGGCGATGATTGCGGCACCGCTCGGGGCATGGTGGGCTGCAACCGGGGCGACACGGGATGCTGCGTTCAATCTGATGATGCCGTTGTTTTCCGTGACCCACCGCCACCCGGCAGCGCTAGCAGCAGGGTTTGGGCAGGCGTTTGCTATTAAAGTCGTGTTAACCACGCCCGAAGCAATTCTCGACCGGGATGTATGCTGGAAGCAACTGGTGGATACCGTCATATGGGCCGAAGATCGGCTCGGCGATGACCACCGCGTTTCAAAGCGTTTGCAACGCCTCACCAACCACCTGCGTGACTTTCCCCTCGATTTGCAAGACCTGTGCGACGGCACGGGCACCTACGCCGATGAATCGTGGCCCTTTGCGGTAGCGATGTTCGTCCGCAATCCCGGCCTGCTCGAAGCGACGCTGCTGTCGTCAATTAATGTGGGCGGTGATGCGAATACGGTGGGCGCGATGGTGGGTGCCCTGCTCGGCGCGTGGCATGGCTGGGCTGCATTTCCGGCCGAGTGGAAAGAAGGCTTGGAGGCAACCAACGACCTCGAAGCCCGTGCCAGCCAGTTTGCGGCGGCAATGCTTGACCAGTGACTATGAAAAAAGCCAAAGGCGAACGATTAATTTGCCCCGCCGTAGTTTACCTCAAAGTGCTTCTTCACCAGCTTGTTGTATTGCCCTTTGGAGATGTAAATCCGGTGGCGAAAGGGTTCGGTGGGTTTTTCCTGCACCAAGACTTCCCGCTGGTCATAATCCCAAAGCAGGATTCGCCCCGACCGTAGGTCCAGGTCAATGTAATAGCGGGTTTCTTTGTCTTGTGGCTTGGACATGGCTCAAAATTATTTCTTGTCCACCGTCACATCGCGCTGCTCCTTGCCGCGCTGGGCGCGTTCTTTGGCGGTGATGATGCCTTCTGGTTTCGGGACCTGATACGGCGGTGAGGACGTGGGCGGCGCAAAGTCGCCGATCATGGCGATTTCGGTTTCGAGGTGGTAGCCGGTCTCACGGGCGACGGTGTCTTGCACATGCTGGATCAGTGCCCGCACGTCGGCGGCGGTGGCCCCGCCTCGGTTGACGATGATGTTGGCGTGACGGTGGGTGACCTCGGCCCTGCCAATGCGTGTACCCAGCAGCCCACACTCGTCAATGAGCCGCCCCGCCCCGATCCCGTCGATCTTCTGAAAAATAGAACCCGCACTCGGCTCGGTGTCCAGAGGCGGATGCCGCTCCGAGCGCCACGCGAGGTTGGCAGAAATGGTATTGCGCATCCAGTCGATGTCGGCGGGTTCAAGTTGGAACGTCGCCGAGAGCACCACGTCGTCTCGCTCGTGCAAGATAGACTGGTCGTAGCCGAAGTTGAAGTATTCGACACCGACCGTTTTATGCTCATTCTCTTCGGTTAGCAACTCGGCTTCCAGCAACACTTCTTCGATATACATCGTGCGTTCCCGCGCTGGCGGTGGGGAGAGGAAGTGCAGGTTTTGCCACAGCGCCCCGCCCACCGTCGAGGGGATACCTGCGTAATGCTCCAGTCCCGACAGCCCTGCCGCCACGGCCGTTTCGATCACGTCGCGCCAGATGATCGCGCCGCTTTCGGCATGCAGGTGGTTCGTATTCTGGTTCACCGACACCTGTTGCGCCCGGTTTCGAATCACCAGCCCGCGAAAACCCCGGTCGCCCACCAAGATGTTGGCACCGAGTCCCAAGAGGAAATACGGTATGTCCAGTTTACGGGCGGCTTCGATGGCACGACGCAGTTCCACTGCCGATGTGGCTTCAAAGAACAAGTCCGCCGGGCCCCCAATTTGGAACGTCGTCATGGGTGCCAGCACCACATCGCGCCGGAGACGATCTGCGCCAAGGGTTCGAAGAAGCGCCTTTCGGGTAGTTTCAGAAATAGCAGGAGGCATCAAAGATGAGGAAGGCAAAGATTTTGGCAAAAAACGTGATACTTTGGGCGGCAGATAGTAGGTTCTAGCCGACGGTGAATGTTTGGCAGAAGTGTCCGTATGCAACTTCCCGAATGCGCTCCACCTACAACAACATCTCCCTTGATCACCAATCTATGAGGCCCTCATGGCTAACAACTTCCCCAATCTAACCAAGGCGCTGGTTCGTGGCATCGTCTTCGTCTTCATTTTCTTTATCATCGCGGGCATTGCCTCGTGCAACATGTCTACCACCATCGAGTCGGGTGAGGCAGGCGTTCGCTATAGCATTTTTGGTGGGACGGATACAACCATTACCTACGGCGAAGGCTTAAAAATCCACGCGCCGTGGGTGAATGTTATTGAATACGATATCCGCGTGCAGGAACGGCTGGAAGACATCACGGTGCTTTCGTCCAACGGTCTGTCCATCGGTTCCGATGTGTCGATTCGCTGGCGACCCATTTCGTCGCGCCTACCGGTTCTCCATGTGACCTACGGCCCAGATTATTACCGCAAGCTCGTGCAGCCGGAACTGCGCAGTGCCGTGCGTGAGATTGTGGGGCAATACACGCCAGAAGAACTCTATTCCAGCAAGCGCACCGAGTTGCAAGAGCAAATCATGCAGAAGGTGAAAACGAGCGTTGAAGTTAATCACATTGATGTAGACGCCGTGTTGATCCGCGATGTGCGCCTGCCCGACCAAATCCAGCGGGCCATTGCGAACAAGCTGGAAGAGGAACAGGAAGCCGAACGCTACCAGTTTACGCTGGAAAAGGAAAAGCTAGAAGCCGAGCGCAAAGAGATCGAAGCGACCGGGCAGGCCGAGTACCAGCGCATCATCACGGCGAGCCTTTCGCAGCAGTTCTTGCAATTTAAAGGCATCGAAGCCACGCAGCAACTCGCTACGTCGCAGAACGCCAAAACCGTCATCGTCGGGGGCGAAAATGGTCTTCCGGTGATCCTCGGCGGACAATAAATCTTGGACAGTGAGACTGGGGGTGTGGGAGAGAGGGAGAACTACTTTCCCCACCCCTTCTCTCGTCTGAGAGCGTAACGTCAAAAGCTGAAAGCCGGAAATGCCCCAGCAGAGACAGGACTTTTTCGAGCGGGTGTGGGACGTGGTCGCGCAGATTCCGCATGGTAAGGTCACCACGTACGGCCACATCGCGGAATTCCTGGGCACCAAAAGCGCAGCCCGCACGGTGGGCTGGGCGATGAACGCCGCCGCGGGCACCGACTTGCCGTGTCACCGCGTCGTGAATCGGTTTGGCGCGCTCAGCGGCAGCCGCCATTTTGAGGGCCCTTTTGTGATGCGCGAACGGCTGGAAAACGAAGGCATCGAGTTTACCGACGACGATTGCGTGGACCTGAGCCTGCACCTGTGGATTCCAGGCCACGACGCGTAAGTACACCATTGCCGTTCTTGCCGCGTCATCCTGAGCGAGCACAGCGTGTCGAAGGATCTCCCACCTATAGGCACAGCAAAACGCAGACGTGGGAGATCCTTCGACTGCGGTCTGAGAAACGGTCTGGTACGTCGATTTGGGGCTGCGCCGGTCGCTTTTCCGCCCATCGCCGCCCGATGCCCTGCGGCTCCGCCTTCGGTTTCTCGGCCCGTAGCGTTGCTACGAGCCTCGAAATCGGACGACGCTGGTCTCGAAAATCGCCTCGGCTCGCCTGCCAACCCCCGTACCA
>JAUIDY010000056.1 GCA_030428385.1 Rhodothermia bacterium
GGCTGCGACATCGGAGCGGTGGAGACGGGCGATGCAGGCATCGGCACCAACCGCGAGGCCGCCGACATCCCCGTGGGCCATGCGCTCTCGGCGGTCTACCCCAACCCGTTTAACCCGGAGGCGACCTTCACCTTGGAGATGACGCAGCCGCAGGCGGTGACGGTGACGGTGCACGACGTGCTGGGTCGTCAGGTGGCGGTGCTGCACGAGGGGGCGTTAGGGACAGGGTCGCACCGGTACACGCTGGCAGCAAGCGCGTGGCCGAGCGGGCTGTATCTGGTGCGGGTTGAGGGCGAGCATTTTGTGGCTACGCGCCGCGCCGTGCTGCTCAAATGATGGACTTTTCTCGGAAACGTCGCGTGATCAGGGTGAAGGCCCTTGTATCACCAGCCGAGAAAAACCATGCTTGTCCGTTTATGCCTGTTTTGTGTTCTCTTACTCCTCGCTACCGCTCCGGTGCAGGCGCAGCAGACGCCTGCCGTTGAGTTTGCCTTTCAGGTAGACCGCCAGGGGTTGGACGTAGCGCCCGGCGAGGCCTTAAAAAACGCCTTGCACAGCAACTCGCGCATCGGGATGCACATTGAGCCCGTCGTGCAGATGGATTTGGACATCCTCACGGTGTTCCTGCACGAAGGCATGATTACCCATGTTACGCAAGGCAAACGCGACGTGCGGATCGCACCCGGCTCCGACATCCAGCTTGTGGACGGCAACGAGACCCGTCCCCTCCGGTCGCCGTGGGAAGCGATTGATCATCCTACCGACTTTCAGGGGTTCGAGGAGCCAATACTCGGGTTTGATAATCCGATCATCTCCTTTCGTCAAGCCCTTGAACTCGACCCCGTAGAGGTCGCGGCGATAGACTACGGCGTGGTTGCGATCAAGACATCCCGCCATACCTTCCCGCTCGAAGCGGGCACATCATTGGAAGGCTGGTTGGGCGAAGGCGAGGTGCCCGCTTGGGCGCTGGTCATGCTGGTGGCTCCGCGCCGTGATGCCCATGGCCCCGTGAACGTCCACCCCGCCGTTATCCCCTTTGAGGTGAAAGAGGGACGGTGAGGAGGATTTGAGGAAAGCGAGAGAGGGCGTTGTGTCAAGGGCACCCATAGCGACGTGCTATGGTGCGCCGCGTGCTGGGTAATACCGCCGCCCTGCCCAGCCCCATAAATTGACGAAGGCTTTGCACCAGCGCCCCCCGGCAGACGCGGTTTGTCGGGGGGTGTTGTTTATCTTGCACGCTCGCTTTGTTTTTCGCCTCCGACGCTGCTGCCCATGCCACCCATCCGCCTGCCCAACGAGCCCGACATCACCCGCGACCTTGCCCGCGACCACGGCCTGACCGACGACGAGTACGGCTGGATTGTGGAAAAGCTGGGCCGCACGCCCACGTTTACCGAACTCGGCATCTACTCGGTGATGTGGAGCGAACACTGCTCGTACAAAAATTCCATCGCCATCCTCAAGACGCTCCCGCGCGACGGCGAGGCGCTGCTGGTGGGCGCAGGCGAAGAAAACGCGGGCCTCGTCGACATCGGCGAGGGGCTGGCGTGTGCATTTAAGATCGAAAGCCACAACCACCCATCGGCCGTGGAGCCGTATCAGGGCGCAGCGACGGGCGTCGGCGGTATCCACCGCGACATCTTCACGATGGGCGCGCGCCCCATCTGCGCGCTCAACTCGCTGCGGTTTGGCAGCCTCGACAACCCCCGCGTGCGCTACCTCGTGGACGGCGTGGTGCGCGGCATCGGCGACTATGGCAACTCGTTTGGTGTGCCCACCGTGGGCGGCGAGGTGTACTTCGATCCGAGCTACGAAGGCAACCCGCTCGTAAATGCCATGAGCGTCGGCGTCGTGAAGGTCGGCGAGACGGCGAGCGCCATCGCGGAGGGCGTGGGCAACCTCGTGTTTATCGTGGGCAGCGCCACTGGGCGCGACGGCATCCACGGCGCGACGTTCGCCTCTGAAGAAATCAGCGAAGAGAGCGAAGCCAAGCGCCCGAGTGTGCAGGTCGGCGACCCGTTCACCGAGAAGCTGCTGCTCGAAGCCACGCTCGAAGCGATCCGGGCCGGACTCATCGTCGGGATTCAGGACATGGGCGCGGCAGGCATCACCTGCTCGTCGTGCGAGATGAGCGCCAAGGGCGAACATGGCATGGAACTGCACATCGAGCGCGTGCCCATCCGCGAGCGCATGACGCCGTACGAAATTATGCTCTCCGAAAGCCAGGAGCGCATGCTGATCGTCACCGAACCGAAAAACGCCGCGGCCTTGCAGGCCATCTTCGAGAAGTGGGACTTACACGCCGAAAACATCGGCACCGTCACCGACACAGAGCGCGTGCGCATCTTCTGGCACGGCGACCTCATCGCCGACGTACCCGCCGAGCATCTGGTGCTGGGCGGCGGCGCGCCGGTCTACCAGCGCGAGACGTGCCGCCCCACGTACCTCGACACCACGCTCGCCTTCGACCCCGAGTCGGTGCCCGACGTCACGCCTGAAACGGCTGGGCCGATGCTACTCAAGCTCATGGGTTCGCCCAATATCGCGTCGAAGCAGTGGGTGTTTGAGCAGTACGACACGATGGTGCGGACCAACACCGTCGCCGGGCCGGGCGCGACAGACGCTGCGCTCGTCCGCATCAAAGGCACCAACCGGGGGCTCGCGGTCAAGACCGACTGCAACGGGCGGTACGTGTACCTGAACCCGCGCAAAGGCGGGCAGATCGCGGTGGCCGAGGCGGCGCGCAACGTCGTGTGTGCAGGCGGCAAGCCCGTGGCCATCACCAATTGTTTGAACTTCGGCAATCCATACAAGCCTGAAGTATACTGGGTGTTTAAAGAGGCCGTGGGTGGCATGGGCGATGCCTGCCGCGTGTTCAACACCCCGGTGACGGGCGGCAACGTGAGCTTCTACAACGAAAACCCCGAAAGCGCCGTCTTCCCGACGCCGACCATTGGCATGCTGGGGCTGGTAGACGACCTCGACACCCACGGCACCACGGCGGCGTTTCGGGCAGCAGGCGATGTCATCTTCCTGCTCTCGCCAGAGGATTGGCAGCACCGCAATGAACTGGGCGGCACGGAATACCTCGCCACCATCCGCGAAATCACGGCAGGCGACGCGCCGCATCTCGACCTGGACGAAGAAGCAGCCGTGCAAGACGCGATGCTGGCCCTCATCCGCGCAGGGCTCGTGCAGAGCGCCCACGATGTCTCTGATGGTGGCCTCGCGGTCAACCTTGCCGAAAGCGTGGTGTTTTCCAACCTCGGCGCGGAGGTGAAGCTGTACACCGAAGAAGAGCTTCGGCTGGATGCGCTGCTGTTTAACGAGGCCCAGTCGCGCATTGTGTTCACCGCCAAGGCCGATGACGGCGAGATGATCATGGACACCCTCGTGGGGCGCGGTGTGCAGGCGGTGCCCATCGGGCGTGTCACCACCGAGCCGGTGTTGCACGTCACGGTTAATAAGGACGAGGTGATTGAACAAACCGCCGATGAACTGCGCAAACCCTACGACTCCGCCATTCCGACGGCGATGCGTAGCTGATACCGATCAAGGAAACAGGGGACAGACAGCATAAAGGGAACGGGAAGGCCATGGGCGGCCAAGAACCTCCGCGTTCGATTGGGGCCATACGACCCGCGTACGTAACATCCATTTCTTGTGAAGCTAGGGGCAACCAAGGCCTTTGGCATGGTTATTTCGTTGCCGTCCGGATGTTGTTAAGTCATAGCTTCATGTTGTAGAGATCTGTATTCTATAGGTTTACGGAGCGCGGACTGTGGTGGGTGGCTAGCAATAATTGAAAGAAGCCGTTGTGCAATTTTCAGACATTCGGCCTTCTTTTGTCTCAATTTTGTCAGTCAACGTCCCATCTTGATGTTTCTTCGTACCTGCGCCCTTTGTTTTGGCCTGCTGCTCGTAGGCTTGTCCTTTGCGTATGCTCAAACCGCCACCCTTGAAGGCATTGTGCTGGATGCAGCCACCAGCGAACCACTTCCGGGTGCGGCGGTGTTGCTGGTGCAGGGTGAAAGCCAGCAAATGATGCATGGCACCACGGCCAACCTGGATGGGCTGTTTTCTATTACAGGTGTTTCGAGCGGTTCGTACACCGTCGTGGCACGGTTTATTGGGTACGATGAGTACCAGATTCCCATCAGCTTGTCCCCCGATACGACACAAGGCATCACGCTGCCCCTTGAACAGGTCGAATTAAACCTCAACACCATCGTGGTGTCGGCCTCGCGACAGGGCGAAACGTTGCTGGATGCACCGGCCTCCGTGACCATTCTTGCGAGCGCCGAACTGGTGGCCGACGTAACCCAAGGGGCCGAGATGGCATTGCGCTCGGCTCCGGGCGTCGAATACTCGCAGGTGGGCCTCCGGCGCACCCACATTTCATTGCGCGGGTTCAACCGCTCGTTCCGAACAGCCACCCACGTCATTGCCGACTACCGCCAGGCCAGTGTGCCCGGCCTGGGGTTGGTGTCGTTTAGCAGCCTCCCCACTTCGCCGCTCGATGTGGCCCGGGTAGAGGTGGTGCGCGGTCCGGGTTCAGCCCTGTATGGCCCCGGCGTAGATCAGGGCGTGGTGCATTTTATCTCCAAAGACCCCTTTACCTTCCCCGGTACCTCAGTCATGATTAGTGGTGGGCAGCGTGGGTATATGCAGGCATCGATGCGTCATGCGGGCACGCTCAACGACCGGCTAGGGTACAAAGTGGTCGGCTACTATTCCCAGGGCGACGACTTTGAGCTGGATCCCGACGATCCGGAAGATGCCGAAATCATTGCCTCCATCGCCGATAACATCATCACGCATGAAGGCGAGATTGTGGAGCCGCTGGGCGAGCGTGTTACCGATTTCTATGATGCCCACCTCAACGCCGAACTCAGCTACCGCGTGCGTCCGGGCGTGACGCTCACCGCCAATGGTGGCTACAGCCAGGCCCAGCAAACCCTCTTTAGCGTAAGCGGCGAGATCCAGTCGAACGGGTTTCCGACGGCGTTTGGCCAACTGCGGCTGCGTACCCATGACTTTTTTGCCCAGACCTACTGGAACGGCACGTTTAATGAGGACAAGGCTTTTTCGTATGTAGATGGGCAACTCGGCTACAACAAGTCCAGCGAGTTCGGGCTGCAAAGCCAGTATAACCTGCAACTGGCCGAAGGGCGCGAACGGTTAATTGTGGGAATCGATGCGCGGATGCACCGGTCGGATACCAACGGTCGCCTGCATGGGCGTAATGAAACCGATGACAGCTTTGCGCAGGCGGGCGTGTATGTTCAGTCTGAGACGGCGCTCTCGCCCCAGCTTGACCTCATCCTCGCAAGCCGGGTGGATTACCATGGGGCCACCGAAGAAACCCACCTCTCTCCCCGTGCCTCGCTGGTCTTTAGGCCCGATGACGACCACAGCGTCCGTTTTTCTTACAACCGCGCCTTCTCGGCACCCGACGCCGCCTCGTATTTCCTGGACCTGCAGCTGGGCGTCAGCCCACTTTTTAACGCCAGCGTGCAAGGCAACCAGCATGGCTTTACGTTTGGTCCGTTGCAGACGACGAGCCTGTTCTCGGGGCAGCGCTACGAGGGCGTGGGGATTCCGGTGGGTGAAGTGTATCAGGTGGTGCTGGCCGGGTTGGCTGCGCCGGGTGCCCTGGAGGGCTTGCCCCTGCCACAGCGCCAAGCCCTCGAAGCCTTGCTCAACAGCGGGCTGCTGAACCGCTTTGTGGGCACTGGTTTCTCAGAAGGGGCGTTGTTTTCAGGCGGGCAGATTCTCACCGAACTCGACGATATAGACCCGCTGCGGCAGGAAGAGACCAATGCGTTTGAGGTGGGCTACAAAGGGACCTTCAATGACCGGGTAGTGCTGGGGGCAGACGTGTTTTACGTCCGCAAGGCCAACTTCGTCAGTACCCTCGAAACCGTCGCGCCCCTTGTGATGACTCCGACGTTGCCCGAGGATTTGGCCGAAGCCGTGGCGGCTTCGTTTACGCCCGAAGAACTCGCGCCCTTTGGCTTGACGCCCGAGTTCTTGGCCCAGTTCTTCACCGCAGGCGCCCAGAACCTGGCTGCGCCGGACGGCACCTACATCACCGGACTGATTGAGGCGAACGAACTGTATG
Source organism: Rhodothermia bacterium (assembly GCA_030428385.1). Taxonomy (GTDB): domain Bacteria; phylum Bacteroidota; class Rhodothermia; order Rhodothermales; family JAAAOL01; genus JAUIDY01. The sequence continues at coordinate 6,125 of JAUIDY010000056.1, forward strand.
ATCCCGCCACCCCACCGGGCTTGCTGCAAACCGTCATTAACTATGGCGAAATCGACTTTTTTGGTCTTGATTTGAGCGCCGAGGTGACCGTTAGCGACAACCTGAAGGTGTTTGCAAATTACTCATGGTTGAGCGAGTCGATCTTTGACGCCGCCGCGCTGGGCGAGCCCAATACGGCCTTGTCGCTCTCGATGAACACGCCGCAAAACAAGTTCAAGGCCGGGTTTGACTACCGCACACCCGGCGGCTTCAGCGTGGGTGCCCGCGGGCGGTACCTAGATGCGTACCGGGTGGTAGAAGGCACCATCGCCGCCGATATCGATGCGTTCTTTGTGCTGGATGCCCATCTGGGATACGACCTGAATAACTCCGTGACCGGGTTGCGACTGGATGTCACGGGGCAGAACATCCTCAACAACGAACACCGCGAATGGGCCAACGCGCCCAAACTGGGCCGTCTGTTTCTTGCGCGGTTGACCTACACGTTGTAGATACGGGAGCGGCAGTGCTTTATACCGAAAGTGAAAGAGGTTCAGGCAGATAACCTTCTGCTATCAGGTGCGTATCTTTTAGTTGATTCCCTGAAAACATCGTAGGGAAGCCTCCTATTCCTGAACAATACGCCCCTCGACATACATGAACCGCGTTGCTTTCACCCTCCCCGACGTGGGCGTCCGCGAAGTCAAAGGCATGGTCTACGTGGACGATGGCTATCTGGTAATCAAGGTAGAGAGTGCCATCGCCGGGCTGATAGATACCGAGAAAGACCTCGTTAAGATTGAACCGAGTGCGTTGGAAACGCTGGAGATCAAACGCGGCATCTTCCGGGATCGGCTGGTGGTGAAGCCGAAAGGTATGGAGTTGCTGGAGCTTATTCCGGGCAACCATGCCTCGGCCGTGGAATTGCGCGTGTGGACCAAGTACCGCAACGACCTCCAGGCCGTCGTGAATGATTTTTACGACCTGCTGATTTGAGTCGTTCATTGCCGCCGTTGATCGTTTCAGGATAAAATCGCCAGCGCTCCATTCGGCCTGTTCTTTCACGCACGATAATCCATCAGCCCTTCAGGTTAACAAAGGGCTTCTTAATGAGCACACAGGTTGCACTTCCTTGATGCTCCGCTGAGGCGACGGCTTGAGCCAAAGGAGTGGTTTGTTCTTTCAGGGACCAAAGAACCAAAGTCCTGCCGCCTCCGAAACCCGCGAACCCCGATCCAGCCCCACCTAAACCCATACCCAACGGGCTTGGGGCAATGAGCGATTAGGAATGGGCAATGAGGAATTATTCATTGTTCATCACGCATTGCTCATCGTCATCGGCGTTTGGTCCTTTCCGCTGTGAAAGGACACAAAACCAACACCCTCAAAGGTTGCGAACACCCTTCTTAACGAGCACGCACCTCCTCAATGCCACGCTAAACCCCCATTGGTTAAACGCGCCGGGGTTGCTCCCGCCGCGCCCTTGCCACAGAGGCGGCCCCGGTGCTCGATTCGGTCGCTTTAGGATGTGGCAACGACATCATCGCTGTGGTGCGGAAACCGGCGTAGCAATAGACCGGCGTTCGAGCCACCATGCGGCGAGGCCCAGCCCCACCGCCACGCCGCCCCCCAGCAGCGTCAGCGGCATCAGCCGTTGCGGCAGCAGGCCCCGGGCGATGAAGAAAAAGCCCAGCCCGCTCATCAGAAAAGCGACATAAGCGCACGCGTTGAGCATCTGCGTCCATGAGAGCGTGGCGGCGGATTGGTGAACCGAAGTTGTGCCGGGGAAAAGCAGCCGCTTCCACTTGTCGAAGTCCCACACCAGCAAATAGGTGGTGGCGAGGAGCATCATGCCTGTAATCACCCAGGTGCCGCGAAAGTGCATCGCCATGGTGATAACGAAGATGTTGAGGATGACGGGGAAATACAGCACTGCACCGAGGGCCGCCGTACGCGGGATGAGCAGCAGCAACCCGGCCAGCACCTGCGCCGCGCCCACAAACACATAGTATTCGCTCGCCTGAAAAAACGCCTCGAAGAAGCTGCCGATCGGAGTTTCGGGCGAGATGATGGTGAAACGGTGGCCCAGCACCTTGGTCATGCCCGGCGGAATAAACCCGATGGCGAGCATCACGCGGGTGAAGGCGGTGAGGCGTTGGAGCCAGCGGTTGGTGGTGATCCGGGCATGCAGGTGGTCGAGGGCAGGTTCGAGCGGCATCGGCAGGGAAAGGGTGTGTGGTTGCGGATCTGTTGAAGAGGCTACGGAGGCACGCGGCATGGGTTGCTGAACCCGGGTTGGCAGAGTTGAAGAATGTTTTGCGCTTGTCATCTGAACCTGCTTCTTCACCATGCTCCTTTGTTGTAATGCCTCGTCTGGTTTTCCTTTTCCTAATCCCGTTTTTGGTGCTGGGGTGCGGCACCGAAAGTGATACCGCCCACGCCCAATCCACGGCTTCGCCTGCGGCCGCTTCTTCCCCGAAGGCGGGCATGGAGCCATTTTGTCACGCAGGCGTCTGCCTCGACCAAACCGCGGCTGACCTTGAGGTACGCTGGGATACCGAGCGGGCGGAACGCAGCGCTCGCGTGTACCAACGCAAGGTGGCGCGCGAGGCATCCTTTGCCGCCGAAACGCAGGAAAAAGTGGCCGCGGTTTTTGCCGGGGCCCCGGCTGCTACCCTCGAAGCCCTTGCCGAGGCTGCGCCGTCGGACATACTCGGCGGAGGCGGCACGTGGGACATAAACAGCCGCACGCAGCGCCATCTGGCCAGCATCGACCAGGTGTGCCGTTTTATCCGGCTGCGGGGCTGGACGACCGATGCCGACGGCAACGAAGTCACCATCGAATTGCTGCCTCGCATCAATGACGACGGCTCGAACACCTTCGTGGTGACAGACCTGTATTGGACCCTCGACGGGGTAGACTACAATGCGCCTGCAGGTGAGGCCGAAATCGCCGCCGCCCGTGCCCGCTACGGCGAGATGGCGTTGCTGAACGACAACGAGCCCTTCACCACGGCCGCATATCGCCCCGTTCCGACGAACAACTACCAGGATACCTTCCTGGGCTTTTTGCTACGACACCCCGGTTTCTACAACGCGGGCACCTCGTGGGCCCGCTTCCGCGATGCACAAAAAGAAGCGATCGCCGCCCAGCCTGCCTGTCAATAACTCTTTCTCCTACGACCATGTCTCATTTTCAAGAAAAGCACCACGCGGCGGTGCTCAAAGCCGCCTTTTCCAAGCTCAAACCGGGCGATATTCTGCTCACCGACGCGGGCAGCGGCCTCAACACCCTCGTGCAGGTGCTGACCGACATTCCCGCCGGCCATGCGATGTTATACACCGGTCATACGTACCGCCGGTATGCAGGCAAGAAGCATTACGTCATCGATCACCCTCCGCTGAAAGAACGCAGCGCGCTTGCTCATTTCGAGGACAGCAAAGTCATCCGCGTGATTGGTATTCACTGCAAAAAGCTGTCGGACGCCCAACGCAAGGTGATGATGGACTTTGCCCGAAGCCTAACGGGACAGGTGGGCTACAATGGCGGAATGCTCATGCTCCAAGGGTTGCGGGCCATCTTGCGATCCGTTGATGACCGCCTCCTTACGGGAAAGGCAATGACAGCCAAAGAACTCAAGACGGCCATTATCAAGAAGCTGTACGGCGAACGGCAGGCGGTGGATAGCACCGTGCTGAAGTATCTCAACCGATGGATTAACGGAACCACGGAGTATGACCGCTCGCTAACCTGTTCGGCCGCCGTGGCCGTGGCGCATGAAATCGTAGGTGCGCCGATTACCACGATGACGGCCCGTACAGTGGGCACGCAAGACATCTGGCGGGCCATGCAGCACAAACCCCATCGCTACAAAAAGGCGTTCGACATCAAGTTTGGCGCTACCAACTTCGACAAGGCGGTGAAGAAGCTGAACAAGGTGGGGGCGCAGCTTCAGAAAAAGGGCATGTCGACGAACACGTTTCGGTAGCTGTTACGCGGCGTCTCTGAGCAGGGCTTGGTACCGGGCGGCTTCGTCAGGTTTGCCCCAGGCTTCGTAAAGCGCGGCCAGCCGCGCTTGGGTCGTAACCAGCATCTGTGATGGCGTATCGGGTTCTTCTTGGAACGTCGCGTAGCTGGTGAGGAGCAAAGTTTCGGCCTCGTCATACTGCCCCATCGCCTGCAGGCAAGCTCCGAGGGCACTTTGCGCTGCGCCGATGCGCCACGGGCGTTCGTACGGCGCATGCTCTAACCGCTGGAGGGCGTCGCGGAGGAACGGCTCGGCGGCGTCCGGGCGATCCTGCTGCATCCGCAGCGCTCCGATTTGGAGAAGCGGCTCGGCGAGGCGTTCGTGGTCGGTACCATAGGCGGTGGTGTATACGTCCAGCGCCTCGTGGAATAACGAATCGGCGATAGCAAATTCAGAGCGGGCGGCATAGACCAGCCCCAGGTTGTGCAGGGCGGTCCCGGCGCGGGGATGATCACGTCCAGATACCGCTTCCCGGATCGCGAGCGATTCGTGCAGCAGCGCCTCGGCTTCGTCCAGGCGGCCCTGCTCATACACCACTAGCCCGTAGGCGCTCAGTGTGTTCGCGACGGTGCCGTTCTGTTCGCCCAGCCCCTCCCGGTGCATGTCTAGCGCGGCCCGATAGTGGGCTGCGGCTGCATCGAGGTGCTGGCGTCTGCGCTCCAGCGCGCCCATATGCTCGCGGACGGTGCCTAACCGGTGATGCGCGGGACCAAGCTGTTGTTGGAGCATGGCAAGGGCCTGTTGGTACAGGGTGTCGGCCTCTGCATACCGCCCGATCTCGACCAGCGCCGAGGCTTGGTTCGACAGGGTGGTGGCGACTTCGGGGTGGGCCTCGCCGTAGAGCTGTTGGTTGATGGCGGCGGCCTCGCCATACAAAGCGGCGGCTTCGCCGTGTTCGCCTTTTCGGCTGAGGATGATGGCGAGGTTGTTCAGGTTGCCGGAGATGCCCGGATGGGGACCGTCCACCAGTTCCCGCACCATCGCCAGCGACTGGCGCTGCACGCGTTCAGCTTCGTCGTAGTCGCCTTCTTCGCGCAGGATAGCGGCCAGGTTATACAGCGCCTCCGCAATGGCGATGTGCGGGTCGCCGAGCAGGGCGTACTGCATCGCAAGCCCTTGTTCGATGGAGGCGCGGGCTTCGCTGGTTTTCCCAAGCCGCCGCTGGATATACGCCCGGTCTTTGAGCATCCCCGCCGTGATGCTGTCAGGGCCGGATACCAGCCGTTGGCGAATGTCGAGTGCGTGCGCAAGCAGTGAGTCGGCGGCGGCGAGGTTACCCCGATCGCGTGTTAATAATCCCAGGCTATGGTGGCTGCTGGCGAGCAGCAGGTCCTCGGTCGGTTGGTACGTTTGCCGCAGGCGCAGCGCGCGTTCCAGAAACACCTGCGCCGAGTCCAGTACGGCCAGCCGACGGTACACCTGCCCCATCGCCTCGAAGACCTCGGCTTGGAGTTCAGGTTGTTCGTCGAGGCCCGTCACCGCATCGGCGGCGGCCACGTCCAGCATTTCGCGGACCGATAAGGAGCGGCCCTGTGCCTGGTTGGGGTCGGCGGCTTCAAACAGGTCGATCAAGAAATCCTTCACGTAGGCCGCTTTTTCCGATTCAGCCTGTGCGCGGTCGCGCTCCTCGGCGATGCGGTTGGCTTGCACGGTGGCGGTGATGGCATAGCCCAGCAGCAGCACTGCAAACGCGGCCGCCGCCAGCACCGCGCCCCGGTTGCGCTGCACGAACTTGCGCACCCGGTAACTCGTCGATCCGTGCTGGGCCTCCACGGGCAGGCCGCTCAGGTAGCGTTTGATGTCTTCGACAAACGCCTCGGCGCTGGCGTAGCGGGCCTCGGGTTCTTTGCGCAGCGCCTTCAGCACAATGGCATCGAGGTCGCCGCTGAGGGTCTTGCGCAGCGCCAGGATCTCGGTCTTGCGGGCGCGACTGATGGCCTCAGGGGTGAGGGTCTCGGTTGTGGTGCCGGTTGTAATCTTTTGCGTTTTGGTCACCGCTGTGCTGGGGCGGGCGGGGGCTTCCTCGCAGACGGCTTTTTCGATCTCGAAGGTCGAGTGCCCCGTCACCTGAAACGGACGCCGCCCGGTGAGCAGCTCATACAACACCACGCTCAGTTGATAGACATCGGTGGCGGTGGTGATGGCTTCGCCCCGGATCTGCTCGGGGGCCGCGTATTCGGGCGTCATCCAACGGGCTCCCGTCTGCGTCAGCGCCTCGCCGTCGCCGCTGGCGTCCAGCAGCTTGGCGATGCCGAAGTCGAGCAGCTTGACGGTGCCGTCGGCGGTGACAAGGATGTTCGAGGGCTTGAGGTCGCGGTGCACCACGAGGTTGCGGTGGGCAAAATGAACGGCGCCGCATACGTCTTGAAACAGCCGCAGCCGTTCGTCCACCGACAGCCGCTGCTGGTCGCAGTAGGCATCGATGGGCACGCCGTCGATGTATTCCATCACCAGATACGGACGCCCGTCCTCCGCCATGCCGCCATCAAAGACGCGGGCGATGTGCGGGTGGTTCAACGAGGCGAGGATCTGCCGCTCCGTGCGAAACCGGGCGGCGAGTTGTGGCCCACTTCGCCCGGCCCGCATCAGCTTAACCGCCACCTGTTGCTCGAACGCGCCATCGGCCCGGTCGGCGAGGTAGACGGTGCTCATGCCGCCTTGTCCCAGCGGTTCGCGCAGGCGGTAGCTGCCGAGTTCTTTCACGATGCCCGTTTCCTCTGCTGCTACCATCTCTGCCGCGAGCGCGGCCCACAGCGGCTCGGTGAGGCCCGGCTGGTCAGGTTCGAGGAAGGCGTCGGCCTGCGCGCTGGCGTCGAGGAGGGCTTCCACTTCCCGCCGCAGCGTCTCATCGTCGGCACAGGCTTCATCGAGAAAGGCCGAGCGGGCGTCGGGGGCTTGGTCCAGCGCTGCCTCGAAGAGCGCGTCGATCTGTTGCCAGCGGTCAGGAGAAAAGCTCATGCGGCGGCTCCAGCGTCCGGATTCAGGGCGCGGAAAAGGTAGGCTTTGGCGCGGGTCCAGTCGCGGTGCACGGTGCGCACGGAGATATCCATAACTTCCGCGATTTCGTCCACCTTCATCCCGCCGAAAAAGCGGTATTCCACAATTTGTCCCAGCCGGGGGCTTTGCTGCGTCAGTCCTTCCAACGCTTCGTCGAGATGCAGCAACTCGGCGGCTTTTAAGTCGGCGACGGCGAGGCGGTCATCCAGCGTGACGCGGTGCTGTTTGCCGCCGCGTTTCTGGGCGTTACGGCGGCGGGCGTAGTCCACCAGAATATGCCGCATGGCACGGGCCGCCGTGGCGTAGAAGTGGGCGCGGTTGTTCCACGCTTCGTCCGACTGATCGGCCAGGTTCAGGTAGCACTCGTGCACCAGCGCCGTTGTGCTCAGCGTGTGGTCGCGGCGTTCGCGCAGCAGGTAGCCATGCGCGATGCGGTGCAGTTCGTCGTACACCAGCGCAAAAAGTTCGTCGAAGGACGCGGTGTGGCCCGCGCGCAGGTGCGCCAGCAAGGCAGTTACGTCCGAAGAACCTGACATACGAAAAGGTGGGAGCATCCGAAGCCATTCGCGAGAGGGCGGGCGTAAAAATACTATGGATGGGCAGGGGAAACAACTTTGGGAGGTGCAAGCGTTGGGCACGCAACTAACGGGGAAACTAAAAGGCGCCAAACACCATGCTAATCGAGGCGACAGGTTGTTTGAATTCCGGGGCGTATCCTGCATAACCGGTCAAGCGAATGGGGCCCAGGCTTCCATCAGGAGACCGCCCGACCAGGGTGTGTTGGATGCCTATGGACGAGACGAGGAAACCGTTATAGCGGTATTCAGCTGGGGGTTCTTCCCGGTAGCGAACATCCACATCATAGATGGCATAATGACGCTGGTACATTACCCCTATCGCCATGTCCCCCCATCGACTTTTTACAATGCGGCGTTGCAGCAAAATCGCCTGCCCGCCAGCAAGGGAAAACGAAGCCGTCAGAAAATAGCCCCGGCTCATGTTCACGGTGGCATCTACGCCTGCCATGGCAATGCCGAGGGTGGCCGACAAGGCAAACCCGCGCTTCGAGTAGTGGCTCAGATAAAAGCCGCCGCCCCGTGCATAGGAGTTTGCGGGTTCTATGTCTGCCACCAGCGCGCCTTCGCCAATCCATCGTTCTTTTGCTGATTCAAGAAGCACGCCTTGGGGCCGGAACGATTCCGCAGCCGCCACACCCCAGCCATTTCTCCGGTTTGTTGGGAATTTGTATTTGGTAGGATACGAGGCTTCGTGAAACACCAACGTGTCACTCATCGGAACGTGCATGGCACACCCTGGCAGAAGGGCCAAAAGCACGAACCCGGTTAACAGCGTGTACTTCATCCTGTGCTTTGAGGAAATCGCTGACATTGAAAGAGGAGGCGACGAAGCCCGTTCAAAAGGGGCACAACAGAAAATACTACTAAAGGGTAGGGGAAACAACTTTGGGAGAATCATGCGTACCAGCACGGGTCCCTCTTCGTTGTTTTACAGCGGCTTCGGTTGACAGATCGTGGGGCCTTTTTACGCTTATATCAGTACATCGCAGCCCTCGAAGTCCTAGATGTGATCCTCTGCTCCTTCCTTTTCGTTCCTCAACCCAATCTGGCAACGCTGTTATGAAGTCTCCTTGCGCTTTTGTGTTGAATATCCGTTTCTCGTCCCTCTGGCTGGTGCTGATGGCGCTGATGTTTGCCGTTCCCGGACAGGACACCGTGGCGCAAACCAAAAAGCTGCGCGTGGCGGTTGTCGATTTTGAAGACCGCACCAACCAGACCTTTGGGTTTGGCGGGCGCAGCAAACACCCCGGCGAAGGCGTGGCCGACATGCTGGCGACCGCGCTTTTTCAGGCAGGCAACTATGACGTGATTGAGCGTGACCGCCTCGCTGACCTTTTGGCCGAGCAGGACCTGGGGCAGGCGGGCATCGTCACGCCCGAGAGCGCCGCCGAGGTGGGCAAGGTGCTGGGCGTGGATGCGCTGGTGTTTGGCGTGGTGACCGAGTTTGGCTACAAAGAACGCGACACCGGCGGCGTGACAGACCGACTGGGCGTAGGCATTTCGTCCACCACCGCTGTCATCGCTGTGGATGTGCGCATCGTTAACTCGTCTACGGCCCAACTGCTTGCTGCCGACAATGTGCGCAAGGAAGAAAGCAAGCGCGGCCTGCGCCTGCGCACCACCGAACTGCGCTTCGACACCCAGAGCGACTTCGATGAGTCGCTCGTGGGCGAGGTGACGCGCGAGGCGGTAGAAGCCATCGTGGATCTAATGGATGACAACCGGGGCGGCATTCAGTGGTCGGCCACCGTCATCACATTTAACAACGGCTCGGTGTTCATTAACGCCGGAGCCAACGGCGGCGTGGAGGTGGGCGATACGTTTGTGGTGATGCGCGGCGGCGAAGCCCTCATCGACCCGGACACCGGCCTCAACCTCGGCTCGGTGGAGCAGGAAGTGGGCCGCATCGAGGTGACCAACAACCTTATCGGCGATGGGGCGGCCTCGCAATGCCGCGTCGTCTCCGGCTCCGACTTCCAGCGCGGCGACATCGTGCGGACGGTGAATTAATTTCGGGGCCCGTATTTAGGGGCGAGAGAGGCGAAATAGGCTAGGGCGTTGTGGAAGCGGCCACAGGCAATTGCTCCTGGTATTCCACCATGCGCTGGGTGCGCCAGTTCGTTGCGCCGAGGGCGTTGCGGAGGACCTGCACCGCTTCGGCAAGCAAGGCGGTTGCTTCTTCCAGATGCCCTTGTGCCGCCCGCGTGGCTCCGAGTTCCCCTTTGGCTTCCGCAATGGCCCAGTGGTCGGCGTCCATCACATCCTGGCGCAGGGCCAGCGCTTCGCGGGCGAAGGATTCCGCCTGCTGAAACCGTCCTCGGTCGCGCAGCAAGCGCCCAAAATGGAGCACGGCGGTGGAGCGGCGCACCTGATCGTCCGGGAAGGCGTCGAGGATAGCGAGGGCGTCTTCAAACAGCCGCTGGGACTCGGCGAGGTTGCCTTTGTCGTGCTGCAGCATCGCCAGCCGGGTGAGGTCGGCGGCTACTTCGGAGTGGTCGGGGCCATACACGGCTTCGTCGATGGCGAGGGCCTTGCGGTAGAGCGAGTCGGCGTCGTCGAGTTTGCCCTGCGTGTGCAGCAGGGCGGCGAGGTTCAGGTACGACACGGCGAGGCTTGGGTGGGTGGTGCCCAGCGCCTCTTCCTTGATCTGGAGCGCCTGACGCTGCAACTCCTCCGCTGCACCAAGGTCGCCCCGTTGCTCCCGCACCAGCGCGAGGTTGTTCAGCGTCTTGCCCACATCTGGGTGCCGGTCGCCGAGGATCACCCGCTGGATATCGAGCGCTTGTTGATAGAGCGAGTCGGCGGCTTCATAGGCACCCTGATCATCTTTCAATGCGGCGAAGTTGTTCAGGATGGTGGCCACTCCGGTATGGCGTTCACCCATCACCCGGCGGGCCAGGCTCAGGGTTTCGAGGTACAGCGATTCGGCGGCGGGGTAGTTGCGCTCATGGCGGCGGAGCAGCGCCAAACTCGTCATGGTTTCCACGATATCCTCGTGCATCGTGCCGAAGGCTGACTGCTGCAAGGTAAGGGCGGTCTGGTAAAGCGAGTCGGCGGTGGCAAACTGTTCGTTCCGCTGATACAAAAGCCCCATTTGGGCAAGGATGCGCGCTTTTTCGGGCAGGGCATCGGGGAGGGGGTCCAGCAGCGTCAGGGCGGTGTCGTAAGCAGACCGTGCCTCGTCGTAGGTGCCCATGCTGGTGTGGACATCGCCGAGGTAGCGCCACGTCTCGGCCTGCTCCACCGGCGTGCTTTGGGCCGTCGTCTGGCTGAGGGCGACGGCGGCCTGTAGAAGCGGAAGCCCCTGCTCATACAACCCCAATCGCTCATAGACGCGCCCGATGGTTTGCAACATCTGGGCCTGCACCTCGGGCTGGGTGGATAAGGCTACCTCGGCCTGCCGGGCACCCCGGTCCAGCAACTCGCGGGCGGTGACGGCTTCGCCCCGCGCCTCGTCCGGGTCCGAAACCTCAAAGAGATGGATCAGAAACTCGGAGACCTCGTGCGCCTTGTTGGCTTCCTGCTGGGCCCGGTTGCGTTCGTGGGTCACACGGGTGGTATACACCACTGCGAACAATAGCAGCAGGACCACAAACGCCATCCCCGCTCCCACGCCGGCCCAGTGCCGCCGCATGAACTTGCGCACCCGGTACATCGCCGAGCCGCGCCGCGCTTCTACGGGCAGGGCCTCCAGGTACCGCGCCACATCGTCCACGAAGGCACCGACCGAGGCATACCGCTCCTCCGGTTCTTTGCGCAGCGCTTTGAGCAGCACCGCATCAAGGTCGCCTGCCAGCAGGCGTCGCAACCCCTGCACATCCACCGACCGATCCCGCGACACCTGGGCTGGGGTGATGGTGGTTTTCTGCGTACCCCGCGTGTGTTCTTCGGTGCGCAGGACAATGGTGCTGGGGCGGGCAGGCTCTTGCTCGCACACGGCCCGCTCCACCTCGTACGTCGAGGTGGTGTCTACCTGATACGGCTTGTGCCCCGTCAGGAGGCGGTAGAGCACGACGCCCAGTTGGTAGACATCCGTGGCGGTGGTGATGCGCTGCCCCCGGATTTGCTCGGGTGCGGCATAGTCGGGTGTTAGCCAGCGCTGTCCGGTTTGGGTGGTAGAGGTTGAAGGTGCGTCGAGCAGCGGGTCGCCCGAGAACACCTTGGCAATACCAAAATCGAGCAGCTTTACCGTGCCCTCGGCGGTCACGAGAATGTTGGAAGGCTTGAGGTCGCGGTGGATGACGAGGTTTTGATGGGCATATTGCACCGCCGCCCCCACGTCCATAAACAGCCGCAGCCGCTGTCGAACAGAAAGAGCCTGCTCGTTACCATAGGTATCGATGGGTTGGCCTTCCACATACTCCATCACAAAATACGGCCGGTTCGTTTCTGTGACGCCGCCCCCATACAGGCGGGCAATATGCGGGTGATTCAACGAGGCCAGGATTTGCCGCTCGGCCAGGAAGCGCTGCACGCGTTCGTCGGCTTCATCGGCGGTGCCGCCCCGGATAATCTTGAGGGCTACCTGCTGGGCAAACTGCCCGTCGGCGCGTTCGGCCAGATAGACAGTGCTCATGCCGCCGCGCCCTACCTCGCGCAGAATGCGGTACGGCCCGATGCGTTCGGGAGGCACCACTTCGCGGTCCATCCGGGCCACCAGGGGCGAGACGAACTTGTCCGAGAGGCCTTCGAAGAATCCGGTGGCGTCGCCGTCGGCGGCCAGCAGCGAAAGCACTTCGCGGTGAATAAGCGGGTTTTTAGCGTGTAGCTCGGCCAAAAAAGCCGGTCGCTCGGCTTCGGGGAGGTTTAGAACGTCCTCGAAACGCGCTTCTATTTCGTCCCACTGATCGTTTGCCATAAGCCCGGTCATTCAACGGCAGCCAGGGCGGGTAACCGACGATATGGTAAACAAAAAAACTGTAAATAAGCAAAGTCGAAACGGGGCGGCTACGCGTCGTCACTTTCCGCGATTTCCCGGTAGAGCCACGCCCGCGCCATCTTCCATCCGCGCTTGACGGTTGCGGGCGAAAGGTCGAGCACGGCGGCGGTCTCCTCGATGGTCATCCCGGCAAAAAAACGGCATTCGACGATCTGGCTTTTGCGCTCGTCGCGGGCTTCGAGCCGCTTCAGGGCTTCGTCCAGCGCAATGAGTTCTTCGGCTTCCTGATCCGATACTTGTAACTCATCATTAAACGGCACCCGCTGCTGGTCGCCGCCGCGCTTTTGACGGCCTTTGGAGCGGGCATGGTCGAGCAAGACATACCGCATGGCTTTGGCCGCCACCCGCATAAAATGCTTACGACTTTCGAGGTCGAGTTGCACCCCATCGGAGAGGCGGAGGTAGGCCTCATGGACGAGGGCAGTCGTGTTCAGGGTGTGGTCGCCTTGCCAGCGTACCCGCTGTTTGTGCGCCAGGTCGCGCAGTTCGCTGTAGACGAGCGAGAGGAGGCGGTCGAGGGCGCTCTGGTTCCCGTCGCCAAGCTCACCGAGCAGGCGGGTTATTTCATGAGGAGGGGCAGCCATAGGTATTGCCATTTGCGGCAAAAAAGGTGGGTTCGTTCCTGCACCTGAATATACACGATTGCCTGTAAAGGTAGGGCGTGCGTATCCAAAAGCCGACTCAACAAAAAAAATACATGTTGGTGAGCCGTTAGAAAAGAAAAGGGCGAAGAAAGAAAAGGAGGCCCCTCGCAAGCCTCTGCCTCACCCCCGAACCACCGCCTCGGCTTGTCTTATGTTATTCTACTTACAACGTATTGCGAAGCAACTCCCCTTTCATCTAGAAGATGTCGACGCTGCCAATGCCCTTTTTGTACGTTGGCATGCTGAGCGGAAGCCCGAAGACAAGAAGCTGGTTGATATCTGGACCTATTGCTTCATCTATCGCTACTTCTTGATGAAGTTCGTAGAAGGGGACAAGGGTGTGGCGATGGATCCCTTGATTACCCGGACGTTTGGGGCCATCCACCGGGGACAGGAGGCGGTGCAGCAACCCGACCGGTATGCCAGTTGGGTGAGCAAGCTCTGCAAACATGCCTTTATCAATTACCTCCGCATCGACCGGTATTATGAGGCGATGGGGGAGGATTTTCAGGCGCTGCCTGCCCCGCCTGCGGGCCCATATGACGTATCCATGATCCGGCACTCGTTGCACGAAGCCATTGCCTCGCTGCCCCTTTTCTTGCGCGACATCGCAACCATGCGTCTGGTGGATAACCTGTCCTACGACGAGATGCAGGAGGCCACGGGAAAAGAACTACCGATCCTGCGCTCGTACACCAACAAAGCCATGCGGCACCTACGCAACAACGGCGGCTTGCACCGGCTCTACAAAGAACTTTACTCCTAATTGCTGTTAAGGAGCGGGTGTGCGGCGACGTGGGCCAACACCCGGTCTATCACCAGTCGAAACCAGTACGTGTAGGCTTCCGGGTGGGCGGCGATATCGGCTTGGAGCGCTGCCGGACTTACCCATTTCCAGGCCGCCACTTCGGTAGGATGCGGCACCGGCTCGCCGTCGTAGTGGCCGATGAGTACGTGGTCGTATTCATGTTCGTACAGGGCGTCGCCGAGTTGAATTTTGTAGACGAAGCCAAAGAGGGGACGCACCGGGCAGTCGAACCCCATTTCTTCTTGCAGGCGGCGATGGGCGGCGGCTTCCACGGGCTCGCCGGGACGGGGATGGCTGCAGCAGGTGTTGGACCACAGCCCGCCCGAATGGTACTTGTCGGGGTGGCGCTGTTGGAGCAGGAGCCGCCCTTCGCTATCGAAGACAAACACAGAAAAGGCCCGGTGCAGCGTACCGTCCCGGTGGACCTGCACCTTGTCGCCTACCCCCACGGGTTCGTCTTGATCATTGACTAAAAGTACCGGATCAGAAACAGGCATGAGGGGCGGTGGCGGAAGGTGTCAGTGGCGCGAGAAGATCGTTAAGCGCCGGGAAGCCCAAACAGTTCTGCACAGATCGTCCAAATCCCGTAACACGTTGGCTGGGTGTTGCAGGCTTGATTTGCTGGAACAATAACAGCCATCGAGTTGCGATATTTACGAAAGGAAGAGGGTTAAGATGTTTGTTTATAAGGACTTGGATTGGTAATAGTGATTTGTTTTTAATGTGGAAAACTCAGCCTTGCAAAACGGCGTTTATCTGCCGTAATTGATAACAATAAGGTTTTTTACCCCACACCCCGCCCGTATGTATCTCAGTAAGCTGGAGCTGCACGGCTTCAAAAGCTTCGCCGACCCCACCTCCCTGCACTTCGACCCGGGCGTGACGGCAATTGTTGGCCCGAACGGCTGCGGCAAGTCAAACATTGTGGATGCCGTCCGGTGGGTCATCGGCGAGCAGCGGGCGCGGATCCTGCGGTCGGAGAAAATGGAGAATGTCATTTTTAATGGCACCTCCAAACGACGGCCCCTGGGGCTTTCAGAAGTGCTGCTCACCATTGAAAACACGCGGGGGGTGCTGCCTACCGAATACAGCGAAGTGACCGTGGGGCGGCGCCTCTATCGCTCCGGCGACTCTGAATACCTGCTCAACGGCGTGCCGTGCCGCCTGAAGGACATCGTCGATCTGTTTATGGATACCGGCATGGGCGCGGGGGCGTACTCGGTCATTGAATTAAAGATGATCGAGGAAATCCTGTCTGACAATGCCCACGACCGCCGGCGGTTGTTCGAGGAAGCAGCGGGCATCACCAAGTACAAGCAGCGGCGGCGTCAGGCGCTCAGTAAGTTGGGCACCACGCAGGCCGACCTCGACCGGCTGCGTGACCTCACGGAAGAGATCGACAAACGTGTTGCCAGCCTGAAACGGCAGGCGGCCAAGGCCGAGCGGTTCAAGACCTACGAGGCGCAGCTGCATACGTTGGAACTGGCGCTGGCCCAGACGGAATACGACCGGCTGACGGCCCAGCAGGTCCAGATTCAGGGCGAGATCCAGGGGCTGGAAGAGGAACTGGAGGCGTATCAGGCCGGGCTGGCCAAAGAAGAAGCCCATCTCGAAGCCCTGCGCACGACGCGGGTGGGGCGGGAGCAGACACTGTCGGGATGCCAGCAGCGGCTCAATGCCCACCTGGAAACCACTCGGCAGTTGGAGGCCGACCTTCGGTTGGAGCAGGAGCGGCTGGAAACGGCGCGGCGCGACTACGAGCGGACGACGAAGGCGCAGGAGGAGGCCGAGGCGCGTCGGGAGGAACTGGAAGCCCACGCCGAAGGGCTGGCGCACGCGCTGGTGGAGGCCGAGCCCGCGCGCATCCACACGGAAGAGGCCCAGCGGGTGGCCCAAGCCGACCGCGACCGCACCCGGGCCGCCGCCGAAAAGCTGCGCACCGAGGTACAACACGTACGCAACCGCGAAGCCGCCGCCGCCGAGGCCGAGGCCACCGCCCGTCGTCGGCTCGACCGGCTGGCGGCCCGCATCGAACTGCTGAAGCAGGAACGGGAACGGCTGCAAGCGGAAGCCAACGCGTTGCAGGAAAAGCTGGACACGCAGGAAACCGCCCAGCAGGCCGCCGAAGCTCATTTCACGGATGCAAAGGCCAACCTGGAGAACGCCCAATCGGATCTGGCCGAGGCCGAGACCCTCCATGCAACGCGCCAGCAAACACTCGAAGCGGCCACCCAAACCTGGCAGCAGGCCGAACGCAACCGCGCCGCCATCGCTGCCGAGGCGCAGGTGCTGGAAAGCCTCGTGTTGTCCTATGAGGCCTTCTCCAATGCCGTGCAGTTTCTCGCCGATGATGCCTCCTGGACCGACGCTCCGCTGCGCACCATCGCCGATGTGCTGACCTGTGCCGACACCGACCGACGTGCCCTGGATGCGGCCCTCGGCGAGTTGGCCTCGTGTATCGTGGTGGAGACCGACGCTGAGGTGCAGCAGGCACTGGCCCGCTTGCGCGAGGAAGAACAGGGACAGGCGACGTTTTTGGTGCTGGAGCGGCTTCAAGGACAATCTGTGACGCCTCCAACGTCCATGTTTTCAAATGGGGTGCCTTTGCTGTCGGTGGTGGGAGTAACCGAGCCGCGTTATGCCCCGCTGGTGCCGGTGTTGTTGTTCGACACCTACCTTGTCGACACGCTGGAAGAGGCACAGGTCGCCGCCGCCGGGTCGCGGGCGCGGTTCGTCACGCGGGATGGCGAGTGGGCAGCAGCCGGAGGCCTGGCACATGGCGGGAGCGTACACACCGATGGCTCCGCCCTGTCTGATCGGCTGGGCCGCCGGGCCCAATACGAGGCCGCCCAGCAGCAACACGCCGCGCTTGATACGCAGGTGATGGAGGCTGAGGCAGCGGTTCAGGCTGCACGTGTGGCGCTTGCCAACGTGCCTGTGGAAGCACACCGGGCGGCGGTGCAGACCGCCCAGCAGGCCTTTGCCAATGCCCGCAGCGCCTACGACCAGGCTGTTTTTGCCGTAGATGCGCAGCGGAACCGGGAGCAGGACCTGGCCGCACGGCAGGACACCATCCACGAGGAGCTTGCCGAAAGTCGGCATGAAATCGAAACGCTCCAGGAAGTGGTTACCCAAGCCGAGGAAGAGCGGGCGTCTTTGCTCGACGAGCGCGAGCAGGCTGAGGAAACCTACCGGGTGGCCGAGGCCAGCGCCCAGGCGGCCCAGGAGCGCCTCGCCGAGGCCAACGTGGCGGCGGTGCAGGCCCGCAACCACGCCGACAACCTCCAGCGCGACCGCGACCGTACCCAGCGGGAGATTGGGGCGCTGGTGCAGCGGGCTGAAGACCAGCAGCAGCACCTCGAAGGGCTGAATGTTACGATCGATGCGGCCCAGCAGCAGCGCGATGCGATTAACACCCAATTGGAGGACGTGCGTAGCGGACGGGCTGCACTGGATGACGCCGTGACCGAGGCACAGAAAGCCCTGCTGGAAGTGAAGGTCGCCATCGATCAGGTGGAACACGGACTGCGCACATTGCGGCAGGAGCGCGAGCAGCGGATGCGCGATGAAAACCTGCGGGCCGTCAAGCAGGCCGAGGTCCAAACCCGCCTCGAAGACCTCATCGCCAGCATCGCCGAGGATTTTAACCACGTGCTCACGGACCAGCGGGTGGTGATGCCCGAGGAATTCGAGGAAGCGGTGGCCCGCGACGAGGTGAAGGACCTGCGTGCCAAGATCCGCAACATGGGCAGTATCAACGCACTGGCGCTGGAGGAGTACGCCGAGGAAAAGGAACGCCTCGACTTCTTGCTTGAGCAGCAGGCCGACCTCGAACAGGCCGAGTCGACGCTGCTCGAAACCATCGACGAGATCAACACCACGGCGGCGGCTCGGTTTGGCGCTACGTATCAGGCCATCGAACGCAATTTCCACGAACTGTTCACCGAGTTATTCGGCGGCGATGCCACCGGGCACCTCCAACTCACCGACCCGACCGATCCCCTCGAATCGCCCATCGAGATTATGGCCAAGCCGCGCGGCAAGCGTCCGGTGGTCATCAGCCAGCTTTCGAGCGGGGAGAAGACGCTGACCGCCATCGCGTTGCTGTTTGCCATCTACCTCGTGAAGCCCAGCCCGTTCTGTATCCTCGACGAAGTAGACGCCCCGCTCGACGAGGCGAACATCGACCGTTTTATGCACCTTATCCGCCGTTTTGCCGACGAGACGCAATTTATCCTCGTGACCCACAACAAGCGCACGATGGAACTCGCCGACCGGCTCTACGGCATCACGATGCAGGAGCAAGGCGTCTCGCGCCTCGTGGGCGTGCGCTTCGATGAGGCGCTGGAAGTGGTGGGTGAATGAGGCTCCGCTTTAGGCTTATCGTGACAAAAAGGAAATGCACCTGATGTGATAATTCACTATTCTCTTTCCTTGTGCTTTTTAGTATTTCTACCTGCTGAGGCCCCTCTATGAAACATGGTTTTGCGCATGGCGATTACCGCCAGACCGTTTTGCGCCCCTCTCCCACCTTTCTCCACAGCGGCGGCATCGTGCACATCGGCGAGGCGGCCACGTACCGCTTCGACGGGTATAAGGATTCGATCATTGAGTTTCTCGTCAAGCCGGAAAATATTGACCGCGTCTTGCGGTTCGAGAAGAACACGAAGAAGGACGAGTATGGCACCGAGTTTAGCGATTCAAACCTGTTTATTCTTGTCTCCGAGCTGATCTCAGGGCCAACGACGCCCGGTGGTGCCATTGTAGAAGGTATTCGGCAGGCAGCAGGCGGCCTCGCGGTGGGCGCGATCACCAGTTCCATCGCGGCTCTGGGAGCGGCGGGCCGCACCATCATAACGATTTATGAGATCGCGTCCGGCGTGGACAAGGTCGTTAGTACCCATTTTGATGTGAAGGCCAAGGCGACGGCGCTTGCGAGCAAGCAGATGTACAAAAACAAGTTCACGCGCCAGGTCCACCACAAATTCCACAAGCGAATCTCCGTAGCCCTGCGCGGACGGGTAAACGCCAGCCTCGCACGGGCGCACAAAATCATCGACACTGGCGGCACGTCGCTCACGTGCGGTGCCTTGGCCGCCCTCGTTGATGCCCGGGCCTAACACGCCTATACAGCGTAACAACACCGTTCAGGACCACAACCTACACCGTTGACTCTGGCCTCAGGGGTTGGTGTCGAGGAGTGTGTCAACGCGGTCGGCCACGTCGTCGAGGTGGTACCGGGTGGCTGCGTCTGATGTGCGACGGGCCGCACGGCGGGCGTCGTCACGCACGTCTTTGAGTTGACCGCGTACGAAGGGGCGGATGTCTGATTGGCTAACATCGACCGCGCCGAAGAAAAACGCGAGGGCGGGGTTGGGCTCCTCGGTCATCAGGTATTCCATGCGTTCCAGGTAGCCGCGCTGAAGGTTGCGGCGGTACGTATCGATGGCGGGGCGGGCGTCGTCTAACTCGTGCCACACGCCTGTTTTCAGGTCGTTCATAAACGCGATCAGCGAATACGTCCCTGTTTCATCCACCACGTCGGCTTCAATCAGCCGCTGCAAACGAGCCGGGGTGAGCAGGTTGTTGAGGATGGCCACCTGACGGCTCCGGATGCGGTCCACGGCTCCGGCGTGCTCGATGCGGCGCAAGAGGTCGGCGTCCAGCAGCCATGCAGGCGTCGTGAACACGTGGTCGGTGAGGAATTGCATGGCGGCCTCCTGCTTTTCGCGGGGCACCACGTCGTAGACCACCCCCTCCTGGTCCGTCGTTTTGGGGGTTTGATACACCCCGCCCACCACCGTCACCACGTGGTTCATATAGCGATTCCACATGCCCAGCAGTTCGCCGTAGATCTCGTTGAGGTCGCCGTAGTCCTTGCCGTCCGTCGCCGTCCAGCTTACGAGGTTGGGCACCACCCGCTGGAGGTTGGCCACGGCATAGGTGCTCGCCTGCACGGGATCGTCGCCCATGTCTTCGGTCTGGGCATCCGGGTTGTAGCCACCAAAGCCGCTGCTGAAGCGGTACATGGGATCCCCGGCATGCTCCATCACGAGCGCATGCAGGGCGTCCCGCTCGTCGGCGGGCGTTTCCACCTCGGGAAACCAGCGGTAGCCCCACTCAATCACGTAGTGGTCGTAGGGGCCAATCATGCGGACAAAGCGCGTGACGCCATCCCCCGGCTGGGCGATGTAGTTCTGCCGGGTGTAGTCCATGATGGTGGGCGCGACGCCGTATTGCGACGTAAACGTGGGCGACCGCAGCGAGTCGACGGGAAAAGCTGAACTGGCGATCATGTTGTGCGGAAGCCCGAGGGCGTGCCCGATTTCGTGCGCGATCACCTGCCGCATCGTCTCCCCGATCAGCGAGTCCGGCAGCATCAATGAGCGCGCTGCCGGGTTGGCCGCCCCCGTCTCGATCATCAGGCGGTTGCGGTACGAGCGGATGTGGTTGTGGTACCAGATGATGTCGCTTTCGATGATCTCACCAGTACGAGGGTCTGAGACGCTGGGGCCTACCGCATTGCGGGTGGTGTTGGCCACGTAGCGGACGGTGGAGTAGCGCACGTCTTCCGGGTCGAAGTCCGGATCTTCTTCCCTCGATGGCGGCATTCGGCAGGCGATGGCGTTACGAAAGCCCGCTGCCTCAAACGCTGCGTTCCAGTCCTCGACGCCCTGGCAGAAGAACGAGCGCCACTTTTCGGGCGTTGCCGGATCGAGGTAATAGACGATGGGGTTCACGGGTTCGACCAATTCGCCACGCAGATAGGCGTCGGTGTCGCTGGGCACCAGCCGCCAGCGGCGGATATAGGAAACCTGGTCGGCTTTCTGTTCCTCCGACCCGAAGTCGATCTGCTGGACCGTAAAAAAGCCCACGCGCGGATCCGCCTGGCGCGGCGTCATGGGCACGTCGGGCAGTAATATCATCGACTGGTACATCTGCATTGAGATCGTACCCGTGTCGGTGTTCGAAGGCGGCTCTGTGGCTTCGTACGTCATCGTATGGCGCACATTGATGTTGCGCGGGAAGCTTTTGGCTTCGTCGATAAAGGAGCGGTCGGTATCGAGGCGGCGCACCTTAAACTGGGTGCGTTGGTTGGCGGAGAGGCCGCTGAGGGCAGGCACGTCGGTTTCAAACAGGTCGTTGACCTTGATGACGACCCCTGCGGAGTCTGGGCTCCGGGCTTCGATGGCAAAAGCCGCCACAATTGGCTCGAAGTTGTTGACCTGGACGGAGAGCGCCACGGGCAACGAGTCGTTGGCGACGCTCTGGTACGACATGCGCCGCAGCAGCATCTTGTCGCCGTGGCGTTCCCAGCGCACCACCTGTTCGCCTACTTTACTCCCGCCGTTGAGGAACGGGCTGAGGTTGGCTGGTGTCTGCGCGATGCGGCTGATGAGCAGCATCTCCCGTCCGAGCAACGCGTCGGGGACTTCGAAGAAAAGGTCATTCTTCACCCGGTGGAGGTTAAACAACCCGCTGTCGCTTACCGCCGCAGCGGTGATGACCTCATCGTACGGTTTGTAGGGCGACTCCACGTCTTGGGTCGAGGACGCTTTGACAGTTGGTGTTGCGGAGGTTGATTCGGTGGCCGATTGGCTGGCCATACAACCGCCCAGGAACAGGCTAAAAAGGAAGACACCAGCGAGGTAAACGAATTTCATAGGGTCAGGAGAGGTCGACGGGAAAAGGCCGAGGGTCCTTTTTCTTTGTTATAAGATTTGTGGGGCACTATGCGCGTCGAGCAGGGGAAGGGTTGGCATAGGGACAGAATGTACAGAACATACAGCATAGCCACGAGTCGGGGAAGCAACGACGTTGACAAATTGAGGAGGAATGCCGCTTGGAGTTGCCGAAAGAACCCCTTTTCGAAGGAGGGTTTGGCGTCGCGTTGTGGCATCGCCATGCCTTATTATTTTGTACAGAGTCTTTCTGTCACATGCGCTACCGACGCGCATGGCTCCCGACTATGAAATTAAAGCGATCTTAGCGTCCGATTTTCGGAATCCCTCAAAACAGGCGGAACAGCCCGTTTGCATAAGGCATTGATGCGCCTTACGTTTGTGCTCCGTTGTGGAAGCGGACGGATGCTGCCCTATAGCTCAATTGGCAGAGCGCCTGACTCTGGATCAGGAGGTTCCAGGTTCGAATCCTGGTAGGGCAACCACTTCTAAATCGCTTATTTTCAGATATTTACGCCAAAGATTTTTCGTCGGCATCTGGCCTGCTCTGACAGCCGGTCAACAACATGTCAACAAAACGTGTATTGGTTTAGCACTAAAACGCACATGTTGCTCTGCTCATAGATGGAATTCCCCATGCTGGATATTAAGTGCAAATCCGAACTCATTAGCGGTTCTAATTGAATGTGCAAACGTTCAATGTGCTTCCATTCGACATGTTCAAGCTCAATGGGCATATAATTCACAGGATTAAGTGAGGCTTCTGTCCTAAAGCGTTCCCCCAGCCTGTCAATGAGTTCACAACGAAACATCATCATGTTCCTCGATACCCTCTGAAAGGGGCCGGTCAACACAAAACGCATCAAAATGCACCTCCGTGTCTTGATCCCAGATAATAATCCGATCTTTCTCAAACGTATTCAGAATAGGATAAAAGGACGTGTGGGTATTCGGAAAAAGTGCGATAATGAGCAGAGCAGCACTCCGGGTAAGGATGGTATACACATACTCCTCCACGTCATCCTCCGTGTCCTCAAAGACACGGGTCGACCACACTACACATGTCTTTTCAAGCCCTTTAAGACGAAGAATGGTATTGGTCTCAGCATCCATTCCAATCTCAGAAAGCTCACTACGTAGCGAGCTATCGCTTTCTAGAATACTGCACCTTCCCAGTTCAAACCCCACCGTGCCGAGCGACTCACTGTAGGCCGTGTAAATGGCATGAATCTTTGTAGCCATACGGTGCTCATCCCGTGCCCACACAACAATCGGGCGAGCCCCGGGAGGTGAACCTCGATAGGGGTTTTGCAAGCTTACCCGGACTTTGTCCTTGCACGACTCGCGCTTTTTAAAGATGCGCTGAGAGAGCGGCACAACCGCCTCACTTATGCGAAAAGGAAGCCGGTAGGACCCTTGTAGTTCATGGGTGCGCCGATTCTTTTGGCCACCATTTAGACGAGGCAAAATGCTACTGGCCGAGCGCCCCATGTGAACAGCCTGGGCTAAATCGCCCGCCACAATGAGTTCGTTGGGATCAGCAAGAAGGCGGTAAAAGATGGCATAATCCGTTTGAGTGCAATCCTGCATCTCATCAACAAAAACGTGCGAAAAGAACTCGATATAATCACTGGGTAGGAGACCCGAAATCGCTTTATATTTTTTAATCTTATTTAGCTCCTTCTTTACCCACTCGTCGGGATTCCATTCGGCAGGAGTCACGCCCCGAAGCAGTTCTGGGAATAGATTTGTATTCGGTTTCAGGAGTTCAAAGAATCGCTTCCTCCTGGCCGTAAAGGTGGTACCATTCATGCCAGTTAGCTCTTCAAGAAAGGTCTTCAGACACTCCCATAACGCTTGACGTGGTTTACTATTGACAACAAAGCGGGGACGTCCTGGTCGAGGTCGCGTCAAGAATTTTTCTTCTGAGGTTCGATAGAGGCCATAGTAGACGCGGTGGTATTCATCGAGGATAAAAACAGGATCAAGAACGCGTTTAATATCAGAAGCGGCAAAGCCTTGTGCCTTTAATAGCTCTTCCGCCTTAATTACAGAACGTTCGGCTAAGGCAAGAAGCGATGCCCCATGCGCAACGTGCGATGCCGTTTCTAAGTGATGCACCATTCCCAAACGGGTGGGAAGAACGTCAAAGTGAAGCAGAAAAATGTTTGGCTTGCTAGACCCTTCGAACTGACCGAGGTAACACGTCTCGCCCGCTTCATTGTTGGCCAGTCGCCAACGAACGCGCTCCGTATCTAGCAGCGCACGAAGCCACTTGTAAAGTACCTTTTTGATAAGGGAGCGGTTAAACGTGGTGACAAGAATCCGCAACTCAGGATCGTACTGGCGCTCCTCTACTAGATTGCGGATCCGTTCCGTGATGACAATGCTTTTCCCGCATCCTGCGGGGCCGTGTATCAGTGTAGGCCGGTTATCGTGATTGGCCGCATTCTGCTGCTCAGGCGAAAGGTGAATCTCCAAACGCTCTGTGATGTGTGGCATGAAAAGCGAAAGGTCTCCCTTTTCATTTCGTGGTGCGTCTAGCTCGAAGGCTAGCCCCAATTGACGCCGCGCATAAATGCGACCCGTAAAGCTATAATCATCCCAAGAAGCTGCTGGACGCATGGAGCGCACCTGCTGCTGCAACGTAGCCCTTACTTTGTTAAGAGACGGTAAGCTTCCTTTGAAAGGCGCGCTCACCGCCATGTGGCGAGCAACAAAGTCAGCCGCTTCAAGACGTTTTCCAATTGCATCCAGAAAAGCAATTTTTTTGCTCTGCGCGGAGGTAGAAACCACAACTTGCTGAGGCTTTATGCGGGCCACTAACCGATCGAAATCGATAGAGAGGGCTTCTTTCTTGTCTTCATGATCGAATAGGTAGGACGTAAATAGCCAGGTGTCAGAGGTCCCAACAGGGGCATGGTGCCACGTGTTGAGTTGGGAGGTGTACTCCACATAATGGCATGCTGAGAACCGGCTCGACAGCTGTCCCCAAAGATGATCCAGGTAGTGCAACATGAAGGGACTTGAGTCAACGTTGACCATGTGCAAACGAGGGGGCGTCTTGCCTACGGCTTCGAATGCCGCACATGCCAATGCCAACGCCCACTGCACAGCCCCCGTACCAGCTCCCAAATCATACACCTGCACGGACTTGCCTTCGGCTGTACCCAGAAGACTAAGCGAAAGAGCGAGCGAAGTGTTCACCCGCCGAGCATGATACCATAACCCATAGACAACACCGATGCTGGGGCGGTCGTAGCATAGGTCCTGTCCTTTTGAGAGGCGGTAGGACTCAAGATTCGACGCTTTCAGGTCATACCGGGCGTTGGGACGCCTCATTAATTGGTGGACGTAGCTCCTTCCAGCCTCCGCGAGAACCTCATCAAGTAGATCTTGCTGAGACTGTAACCAGCGGAGCTCTTCTGAAAAATCAGGCTGATGGCTAGGTGTTGGATTCATGTCAGATGGGAGGGGCGAACCCGTCTTTGCCAATCCCAACCATCGGGAGCCGATGCTGAAGGACGCTCAGCACCTCAGCGTATCGTTTTTCCGTCCATTCAAATTGGTCGATGGCTTGCTGGGCTGCCTCGCGGGTTCCAGCGACAAACTTACCCCGCGTAGGATGGAAAGGCTGCACAATAAACTTCTGAATGCCTGTCTCCAACAGTTGCTCAGCGAGCGCCTCAGGATCCGCAACAGGAAGAAGTGGGGTAAGCGTAATGCAAGCATTGAGGCCTGCTGCTGCAATCTCCTTGATGGCCCGAAGCCGAACGGTGTTATTGGGGCACGATGGCTCAAAGGCACGGCGGACCTCATCTGAGTCCGTAGTAACCGTCATATTTACTTGAACATGATCAAACTGTTGGAGCACATCTACATCGCGGGTGACAAGGGGGCTTCGGGTCTGGATTACCAGGCGCGGCTGATGTCGCCGCACAAGCTCTTTGAGTAGACTCCGTGTTAACTCAATTTTTTTCTCGATCGGCTGATAGGGGTCAGTGACGCTACTCATATATATCGTCTTGCCCGTAAGCGAATTCGGACGCTTCTTGTGCAGCAACGCCCGTGCGTTTTCTTTAACGGTTACCCACTGCCCCCAACCGTCACGCGCTTCTTTGCTACGTGAGAAAAACGCCGCGTAGCAGTAGGTGCAACCGAACGTACACCCCGAGTACGGATTGAGAGTAAAGTCGTAGGAGGCCATAAACCCGTTTCCCGGCGTGAGGATAGAGCGGGCCTGGTTATATGTGACTTCGCTTTTTCCTAGGCGGGCGGGGCGATTTTCGCCCAGCGGAGGGTCGCTGAATAACGTTCCTTGCATGGTGCAACTCCCATCAAATGGTTTTATGTAAATCTGATAATAATCAGACCTTTGAGAGCTTCAACCCCCCCCTTCTATTGAAGGTAACCCGAGGAAACGGGGCTGCAAACACGGAAGACCGTAATATAACTTAGATAGCTCTTGTGTTTAAGAAGCTCTTGCATTGGTAGAGATAGTTCTTGTTAACTGAGCGCAAATACTTCCTCGACAATAGCATGGCGCTCGGGAGCAAGGTGCATGTATTTCTCGGTGACAGTCAGGCTTGAATGCCCTGCCCACTCCTTGATACGGTGTGGATCTACACCGCGCTGTGCCAGCCACGAGCAAAATGTGTGACGTAGCGTATGCCAGTGAATCGTCTCGTCCAACCCCGCAAGCCGGATAAATCGCTTAAAGCGTCGGCTTAGCCATGCCGGGTATATTTCGCTACCGAAAGCTGCTTTGAGCAGAAGTTCATCTTGACGGCGATCATGGCCACTTACGTCTTCGTAGACACTCCGGGCCATTGGTGAGAGCGGAACGGCCCGGTCATGCCCAGACTTTGTTCGAAAACCTTCTCGGTTGCGAACAAAGAGCAACCCCTTTCCTACCTCAACATCTCCACACCGCAGCGCAAGGAGTTCGCCTCGTCGGAGTCCCGTGCTTACAGCTAGCCGCACCGCCCGGTGTACAACCAGCGCTCCTTCGGCGTCGATGCCCGCATGCCCATCAGCATACGCCTTGATTACCTGCAAGAGGTGTTCAAGGTCGCCCTCCGTGAGGAACTGCGGCGTCCGGCGTGTCTGGTGCGGCGCTTCAATGTCACCAAGTGGAGATTCAAGAAGGCATCCCTGGGCGACACTCCAATTGAGGAACGCCCGCAGGTTGCGGTAATACGTTTTGCGGGAAGCATCCGAAGTAGGTCGGTTGATTATGCGCTGGCAGTCCGCCACCGTCATATCGCGCAGGAGAAGCCCAGCAGGCACCATGCCTGAGACCATCGACAAGAACTCGCGGTAGCCCTTGATGGTGCTTGCGCTTCGTCCCTGGCCCTTCTTGGCCGCAACGAACTTCTCACTTGCCTCTTCCAAAGAAATGGGTGCCAGGGCAACCCGATCCTTCCAGGGGTCATACTCCCCTCGTTCGTATGCCGTTACAAGACGCCGAAAACGGGTGTCGGCCTTACGCTTTTTGTTAGTTTCCATCGATACCCACCGGCGACGGCGCGTGTCGGGGTCATAGAAGATCGCGTGGTAGTTGCCGCGCTTGTCCTTGAACAGTCTAGGCTCGCCGCGTAGGTGGTGCATCCGTCGTATACGTTTTCGAATCAGGGTGTCTCTCATAGCACATTACGGATTGATGGTTTCTCTGGCAAGACGGCGCATAAAGCGTCGCAACACGCCCAGGCTGTACCGAGGAGATTTGCCCAGCTTGCCATAAGGGAGTTCATCCTCATCCCGCAGGCGGCGCATGGTGCGGGTGCTTGTTTCAAGCAGCCTGGCGGCTTCCTCTTCTGTCACGGTCGCATCGTCGCCTAGGTGCAGTGCCATGAGTTCCACGCGCAGCCTAGCGAGCAAGCGCTCTTCGAGGCGGCATACGATCCGGTCAATTACCTCGTCGGACAGGGCGTTATGTCGGCCAAGCCCATCCATCAAAAGGGAGCAACAGGTTGCAGCTCTGAACGGTCGAACGCGAAGAGAGACAGGTAACTGCTTCCCATGCGCCCTTTGACTTTGCTGTCGGCCACGGCGCTAGGTACGCCGCCAACCGTGTTTACCACAGTGCCCCAAAAGCGAAGGCTTAGCATCGACTCCTCAGCGTCCCAAGCAAGGCGTTCGTCGGGCGACGTTCGCGGGCATGGCTCCGGTTCTGGCATTTTTGCCATCGTGCGGGCCAGGGGGCAGTGGCTGGTAGTGAGGGAATAGCGTCTCATGTGTTCGGCGTCTCCAGGAACAGAGGTAAAAGTGTTCCACATTGCGCCCAACGAGCAGACATCCGGCTTGGCTAACGGTGATGCGGCTCCTCCCCCTGAAAGCAACTTCTAAGACAAGCACATGGGTTTAGCCGTAGTTCGATGCCCGCCGTTGAAATACGGAACGCGACCATCTTAGGGACGGCCAAAGCCAATGAAAACCCCCAATCAAAATGAATCAAATAAAATTAAGTTTGCTCAAAAACACGGAAATAAAATCGGGAATAATCAAAAAAAATCAGAAGTAATCGAAAAACATCAAAAACACGGAAATAAAATCAAAAATAATCAAAAAAAGACAACCGCTAAAACGCCAATAAACGGCGTTTTAAGCGTTTGGAGTCAAAAAAGGGGACGGTTTATGCCTGCGTTGGTGGCGGTTTTTCGTGCCAGCGATAAGTAGTAGCACCGCCACTTGTACGCCTTACCATCGTTGGTATTCGCGATAGATATGGGGGCTTGGCGGTTACCTGGTTCGAAGAAGCACCCAGGAGCACTTGCGTGCCGTCTGCATGAGTGCCGAATGGATGTGAATAACCCAAGCCGCCCAGCATACTTGCGAGGCAAGGGCTAGGAGTCGCCTTTGGCATCTTTGCGGGGGCGGCTGCGCCGGTCAGAGACCTCGCGGCTCATCTTCGCATAGGCGACTTTTACGCCTCCTCCCGTAGGTGCGAAGTTCATGGCATCCTTGGCGCTTATAGAGAGCTTCTGCGCTTCCTGAATCGCATCCTGGTTGGCGGCGAGGAAGACAAACTCCCAGCCATATTTTTCCTGCTGGTGCTTGATCATCTCGGCCACACGGGCGCGGGTGTAGTCGCTGCTGGCGTTCTCCATGCCGTCGGTGAGAATGGCCACGATCACGGTCCCTGGACGCTCTTCCTCTGTCGTCTCGGCGAGGCGCTTGCCCACATCGTCGATGGTTCGACCGATGGCATCAAGGAGCGCCGTCGTGCCGCGGGGTGTGTAGGTGGCCTCGCTCAGCGGAGCTACGTGCTTGATGTCCACGGCGTCGTGTACCCGTTCGTATTCGTGGTCGAAGAGGATTAAGGTCAGGCGGGCGCTCCCGGGATGCTTCTTTTGCTCTTCGAGAAAAGCGTTGAAGCCACCGATGGCGTCGGACCTGATGGATTGCATGGAGCCAGAACAGTCAATGATGCAGGCGATTTCGGAGAGGTCGTGTATCATGGCAGTAAAGGAAGGTCGGTGAAGAGGAGGGGCGCGAAACAAGTAGGCGCAGCGGTGCAGGGATTCACACCACACGTGTGGGCAAAGGGTTTCGGATAAGCCGTAGAGCCATGCTTACAGATAGCACGATCAGCTAACCGGTTGCCCGTCAATCCGTTTTGCGGCGTAACTCGAAGGTTTTGCCCACCACCTCAAAATCTGTGTAGGCTGCTATCATTTCCATACAAGTCGAGAGGTAGCGCGACGCGCCGTTCTCTGCTTGGCTAATCTGTGGCTGCGTTTTGCTCAGACGCTCTGCGGCTTGGCTTTGAGTCTCGTTGGCACTAATGCGTGCCTCCTTCGCAAGACGTGCAAGCTCTTCCGCACTAATAATTTGTCCGTCGATAAGGGCGAGGATGTTGCCTTGTTTCATGCGCTCATAAATGCATGGACCGAGTCATTTTTCAACATAAAGATACTAATTTGTCTACTTGACAAATATTGCCAATAAGGCTATATTTGTCGGGTCTCGATTTCAGCAGACTGCATGCCGCAAGAAGATGGGAAGTGTTTCTCATTCGCGGTATCTTTAGCCAGCGGATGGTTTGCCGCAGAACTTTCCATTGTTAACATGTTTATTCACTACTCTCTCTTACTCCAGTAGCCTAAACGCATTTGATTGCCCATGTTCACAGTTTCGGGTGACCGGCCTATAGACGATGTTTTTGAAGAGATCCGTGGTGTATACCGCGAGCACGACTACCCGTGGGTTATTGGATATAGTGGGGGTAAAGACTCCACCACCGCGTTGCAGCTTGTGTGGGTAGCGATTGCTGGTCTCCCACAAGAGGAGCGCACGAAACCGGTTTTTGTCATCTCGACCGATACGCTGGTGGAGACACCTGTCATTGTTGATCATGTTCGAAACACCATTGAGCGGATCAACGAGCACGCAGCGAAGGAAAAGATGCCCTTCACGGCCCGGATTCTTCGTCCAAAGGTTGAGGACACGTTTTGGGTTCAGCTCATCGGGAAAGGGTATCCCGCCCCCAACAGTATTTTCAGGTGGTGTACTGACAGGTTAAAGATTAAGCCCTCCAACACCTTCATTAAGGAGCAGGTGGCGAAGTATGGCGATGTGATCCTGGTGCTCGGCAGCCGACGTGGAGAAAGCATGACGCGCGACCAGGTGCTCAACAAAAACTATATGCCCGGGATGAAGCTGGCGATGCATGGGCAGCTCAACAATGCCTGGGTATACTTACCGATTGAGCACTTCTCAACGGATGACATCTGGACGTATCTGATTCAGCATCACTCGCCCTGGGGCAACGACAATCGGCAGTTGGCGAACCTGTACCAGTCTGCGCAGGACGGCGAGTGCCCGATTGTTGTTGATACAAGCACACCGAGTTGTGGCAATAGCCGCTTTGGATGCTGGACCTGCACCGTCGTGGCCCGCGACCGCTCGATGGAAGCCATGATCGATTCGGGGCAGGACTGGATGATTCCGCTCCTGGAATTCCGCGATTGGCTCGCTGAGACGCAGGACCCGGAAGTCAAGCATGAGCAGCGCGAATACAAAGGGCGGGATGGACGGGTCCGCTTTTCTAAAAACGGGCGCTTGCTCTACCGGACGTACAAGCTGGCGTTTTCCAAGGCCATGTTGCAGCGACTCCTCGAGACGCAGAAAGAGATTCTCGAGTACGATCCCGACTTCAGTCTTATTAGTGAAGGCGAGTTGCACGAGATTCGGCACATCTGGCTATCCGAACGGCAGGACTGGGAAGACTCGGTTCCAAGAATCTATAAAGAGGTCACGGGGCGAGATTTGTCATGGAAGCAGTATGATATTTCACTACCGGGACGTCTGGAGCATGAGGTGCTCACGCGGGTTGCAGACAGGCACAACGTTCCAGCAGGTCTCTTGCAGAAACTGATTGACGCGGAGTGGCAAAATCATGGCCTCAGGAGACGGGCATCTATCCATAACCAAATAGCCAAGATTATGGGCGAGGAGTGGCGTACGCTCGACGAGGTGAAAGCAGAGTCCGAACAGCGTCAGAAAGCGACCGCAGAAGAGGCATAGTGCATGATATTTAAGCAGGTAACACTGGAAAACTACGGTGTCTATGGGGGGCAGCACACCCTAGACCTGGTTCCCCATTCTGATCAGCACTTCGATAAGCCGATTGTGCTTTTCAGTGGCAAGAACGGGGTCGGGAAGACGACTTTTTTAGAGGCAATTCGGCTCTGTTTGCATGGCTCCCTTGCGCTGGGCACACGGGTGAGCCGCTCGAAATACAAAGGGCACCTGCTCAAGCGTATTCACCGCTCTTACCAAGCCGGGCGCGCTAGTGATGAGCCTGGAGGTGACGGCGCAGCCTCGTTAATCATGGATCCCGATGAGGCTGCGCTGATTGTGAAGTTCGACTTTGTAGAAGCAGGCCAGGTGCTTGCTTACCGTGTGGAGCGCCGCTGGCATCGCACGCCCAGCGGAGATGTTGCCGAAAGTTTATCCATTCTAGAAAATGGAGCGCCACCCTCAGATCTATTGGATGACCAAAAAGAGCATTTCCTCCGTGAGCTGATTAGCCCGAGTGCCCTTGAACTTTTTTTCTTCGACGGTGAGCGACTAAAGGCACTGGCCAAGGATGAATTGAGCAACACCTTGCTCGCCAGCACCATGCGTTCGTTACTCGGCCTTCATCTCGTTGAAAAGCTCCAGATTGACCTTGATGTTTACATCGGGCGTAAGCTGAAGGAGGAAGCGCCTGAGGATGTAAAGGCTGAGATTGAGCACTGGGAGAGGGAATACGAAGAGCTAGTCCAGCAACGTGATGTCACTCTTCCCGAGCGTCAGCTCGACAACATTGCAGAGATTGAGAATACGAAGGAGGCCATTGCCCATCAGGAAGAGCTGATCGCAAAAGAAGGCGGCAGCTATGCCATACGTGTGGATAAACTTAAGCATGAGCGGAGCAAGCTAGAACACGAACTGGAGGTACAAAGGCGCAGGGTTCAGGAGATGTGTAGCGGCTTGATGCCCTTCGCTGTTGCTCCCAAGCTGTGTAGGCTCGTTGCGGAGCGGTTGGTATTGGAAGTCGAGTTCAAGCGCTGGAAAACATCGCAGGATCTCATTGACCACCAGGTCAAAGAAGTCGAGGCCGCCCTGGGCAACGCTTCGTTTTGGGAGGACCTCCGGCTTTCGCTTGATGGAGAGACGCGAGTGAAAGTTGCACGCAAGCTGCGGGAGACTCTTATCGCAGCCACCCCCGCCGCGAAGGTAGCAAAGGGTGAGGTTGTGCTGCGGTTGTCTGAGCCGGATCGTATGAAGCTAACAGGCTGGATTGAGCAGGCGCTTCATGAGATACCAGCCTCTTTTGCCGAGAACACGCAGCACTTCCTCCAGCTGGAAAAAGACTTGCGCCGGGTCAAGCGTGAGTTGGCTAAGACGCCGGACGACCTTATCCTTCAGCCTCTGGTGGAAACATTGAAGGAACTGAATGCAAAGCTTGAAGGATTGCAGCGTGAGCATACGAAGCTGGCGGATGACCTAGGGGTTGTATGGAATAAGGCCAATCATGCCGAAGGAAGACTT
>JAUIDY010000205.1 GCA_030428385.1 Rhodothermia bacterium
ACCGGACCTGGCCCTTCTCCGAGCCGGTATTTTAGATCAGGTGCCCACCGCTGATCAGGTACTGCTGCTGGTGGAAGTCGCCGACACCACGCTGGCCCGCGACCGCTCGGTGAAGCTTCCCCAATATTCCAAAGCAGGCATTCCCGAAGTGTGGATCGTGGCGCTCACCGAGGGTTACGTGGAAGTGTACCGTCGCCCCGCCGCCGATGGCTACGGCGAGATGCGCCGCTACCAACGCGGCGAAGCGATTGTGCAGATTTCGGTTGCCGCGCTGGGCGAGGTTTTGGTGGATGATATTTTGGGCACGACGTAAAAAAGGGCAGCACCCGCATGGATGCTGCCCTCTGGTATGCTTGATGATGACGTGATCTACAGCGAAATGCTCGCCGTAAGAAGCTGCACGTTGTCGAACGGATCCGTCGGACGATACGCGTAGTCGATCGACAACACGTTGCCGTCCAACTCCAGGTTCAATCCCGCGCCCACGTTCCAGCCCTCGAAAAAGTTCGAGTCCATGTCTTCCTGCACCTGGTAGCCGCCCCGCACATACACCATGTTGCGAAGGCTCAGCTCCAGACCGCCGCTGAACTGGTCCGCTTCGTTCGAGTTCGAGCGGAAGTTGCCCAGCACCGTCACCACGCTGCCCGCCGCCACTTCGCGGCTGTAGCTCACGCCGAAGTTCAGCAGGCTCGGCAGTTCGAACGACTCCGCCGTAAAGGAGAAGGTGCGTTCCAGCGACTCGCCACGACCGGTGCCTTGGCGGTTGAGGCCGTCACCGCCGTAGGTCATCGCCGGACCGAAGTTCTTCAGCGAGACCCCAAAGCGCAGGCCGCTCTCGCCCACCGTGTACGTCATACCGGCGTCGAAGGCCACCGTCGTGCCCGTCAGGTCATCGGCCATCGTCTCCGAGATCACCTTCGTCGTCACACCCGCCGCGATGCGGTCGGTGAACAGACGGGCGTAGGTCAGGCCCGCCGTCACATACGTCGCACTCCAGGTGCGCTCGTCGGCGACTTCCGGGTTGATTTCCGTCGTCTCGGGGATGTCGCCAAAGTCCCACGCCGAGACGGCCAACGAGACCGAGTTGGAGCCGAAGCGCTGGGCGACACCGAAGAAGTTGACGTCGATGTCAGCGACGTAGTTCATGTGCGAGAACAAGGCGCTGGTGCCATCGCCGATGACGAGGCCAGCGGGGTTGTGGTATCCTGCTTCGAGGGCGTTCATGCCGGCGAGTCCGCTGGTGAAGGCGGAGGCAAGCGAGGCAGAGCGCGCGGTGAGAGGCAGGAGCAGGTAGGTGGAACTGGTCGTGCCGTCACGGCCACGATCCGGTGCCACCGTCTCATTGGATTGGGCCTGGACCGTCCCCACAACAGAGCAAAGCAGGGCCAGCAAGACGCCAAAATAAAGGGTACGTTTCATGTCTATTTCCATTTGTAAGCTGCATGGTTGCGTCTTTCAGGAAAGCGGTGCGCCCCTGGCGTGGAGCCTGGGGCGCACGCGGCTCCTTTAAAAGACATCGAGCTGAACCGGCCGGGTGACGGCCCCAAACTTGAGCACCCGCTCTCCAACACCGGGCACCTCGACGTGTACGAGGTAGATACCAGAGGCGATGGACAAGCCATCTTCCGTGCGGAGATCCCACGGGAGATAGTCGGTACCGGGCACTTTTTCCAGGGTGCGTACGAGCGTCCCGGAAAGCGTGTAGACGCGGACGCTTGCCCGCTCGGGCAGGTTGGTAAAGCGCACCTGATTTTGGAAAGTAGACACATCGTAGTTCGACGCGCCCCGGTATGGGTTCGGCACGATGGATATAGCATCCAGCCCTGCATCGAGGGTTTCTGCATCGTCGCGTGTGGCAGCCAATGAGCCCGTGTTAAACGAGAACGTATCTCCGGCCAGCAGCGGCTTGGTCATGTTGACCCGCACCACTGTGCCCGATGGTGGCGGCACGCCCGTGCCATCGAAGTCGCCGAAGACGAAGCGGCCAATCGGATAGACGAAGCCAAACGCGGTACCTGGACGCGTGAACCAAGCAAAATAGCCTTCGGTGGAGCCATCGCTGGCAGACGGGTACGTCGCGCCTGCACCCCCGGCGGCTTCGGCAGCCGCATGGAAAGCGTCGTAGCCGCCATCATCCGGGTGCGCATCCATCCAGTAAACCCAGTCGGAGCCAGGATAACCAAAGAACGCTTCCGTCCCCGTCGCAAAGCCCCATTCAGGTGCTGTCGCCACATTCGAAAGACAGAACGGAATCATCCGTTTGTCATCACTCGGATCATCCGGCGTCCCGATGCCGATGTCCCAGATCTCGAACGGCACGCTGCCCACCATGTCATCTTCGAAGGCCCACACACAGTAGCCACCTTCGTCGGTGAAGCGCATCTCGAAGTCGCGCGGTGCAGCTTGCGCCACATACCGCTCCAGGTGTGACAGGTTACCGTTACCGGAAGAGGTATAATAGCGCTTGGTGAAGCCTGCCGCGTTGAGGCTGTGCCACGTGGTGTTGCCCATATAAGGCGTGCCTGCAGCATCGTAAGATGCCGGGGGCAACGGCCCTGCTTCGTTGGCCACTTCCACAATGCCAGAACCGCCTGCCGCAATACCCGCCGGGGCATCAATAACCGTAAACGAGAGCCCATCAATCAGGGCGATGTCGGTGCCCATCGGAAGCTGCTCCCCATGCGTGGCATAGTAGGCATCGCCTTTCAGCATCGCTTCGCCCGTGTTGGTGTTGATGAGATCGTAGGTCAACCCAGCGGCTTCATCGTTGTAGATGCGCACCTCATAGGTATCCCCGGTCACCGCCGTTGGGTCTACAACGCGGGCCTGAATGATGGCATCGCTGAGTTTGCCAATCTCGCCGACGATAAGATCTTCAGGAGAGGCATTGAGCACCGTGCCTCCGTCGCGTACATCTACACGCGTAGGCGTGGCCACCACGGGCCCACGCCCGGAGGAAGCCCCTGCGATGGGACTGGCGTAGATGGGCGGATCGGAGAAAGCGTTGTAGGCATACGCCTGCACGCCGTAGTAGTACTGCGAGTAGTTGCGCAGGGGCTGGTCCGTCAGGAAGTCCTGATCGATGACGAGGTAGTTCTGCACGCCCGAGTCGGTACCAGCCGCCGCCACTACCTGAATCGGAGATCCGGTCTGCGGGTCAATCTCGTTCTGCACAATCGACGTCACGTTGTTGGCCACATCGAGCGTTGCAATCACCGTCCCGTTGTCTGGGAAGTCGTTGGGCGAGGCATACTGGTAGATCTTGTACCCTTCGAAGGTGAAGGTATTGTCTTCCACGTTCGGGTTAACCAGGAACGCGCTCTCTTCATCGTACTGGTTGAGGTAGTTGTTGTCCGTCGGCAGGTTGTTCCACGTCAGCACAACCGAGCCATCCAGTTCCGACGCCTCCACAATAGGCGAGGCAGGCGGACGCGGCAGGTCGAAATCGAAGTCGAAGGCCCCCTGTGCGAGGATGTCATCCGACTTCAGCTTGCGCACCGAACCGATCCGGTTGGCGGTCTGCGAAAACACAATCCCGAAGACGATTTCCTGGCGGTCGCCCGGGTTCATCGTAAAGGGCCCAGTGGACATCAGGAAGCGGCGGTCAGCAGGCACGTTACGGCTGCCCGAACCGTCGGTATTGTCTTCGCTCCAGAAACCGGGCGGGTCACCGGTAAACATGAAGTTGGTGGTTCCCAGGCCCAGGTCATCGCCTTCGCCGTCGCCGCCAAAGGTCATGCGCGAGCCATCGGTCCACAGCCCCCGCAGGTAGCCGTACATATCATCAGCATCGGCCGGGTTGCCGGTCACGGCCCCGTTGACGTTGTTGTAATAGACAAACCGCGTCATCTTGAGCCGGTTGTCCAGCTCGGCGTTGAGCAGGCCATCGCCATCGGAGTCGACGAGCGGCCCCTGGAAGAAGTCGTAGCCCAATGCAGGCGGGCGGGTCTGGTATCCGGCAGCCCCTTCGTCGAGGTTGTCGCCGTTGTACACAAACCCGAGGCCCAGCGTTGTATCAGATCCAACGAAGTCATCCGACGACTGCCCCAAATCGGGGTCGCTCCACAGACCGAAGTACACATCTTCGAGCGTGAGGCCGTCGGCGGGCTTGTACACCATTTCATATTTGTAGAACGTGGTGTTGTTGAGCGCATCGGCGGTGTTAAACGCAAAGGCGGTGGCCCGCACCTCCAGGCCAATGGCCGGGGTGAGCGTCGTCAGGTGGGCCCCGGCGGCATCGTTCATCACCCAGAAGAGGGTCTGGTCGCCCAGCACCTCGGGGCGGTCGCCGCCCTGCAGGTTGTAGTTGTCCGGGTTGCCGTCGCCATCGATGACACCCGCACCCAGTTCAAACGGCCATTCCAGCAGGTCCGTCGTCGGGTCTTCACCGCGTTCAAAGGCTTCCACGTCCGCCCGCGAGACCTTCCAGATCCGGTCGAACTGCGAGCAGTCGTTCGGGCTCGGCAGCGTCCCATCTTCGTTGATAGGACCGGGGAAGAACTCATAGTCGGCCCCGCCCTGGGCGTAGGTAGCACCCGCCATGCGGAGTTCGCCGTTGGCCTGACCGCCTACCCAAATGCCGTGGGCAAAGATGGGCGAAAGACCCGAGCCTTTCGGAATTTCGTAGTCGGTGCCACCCGTACCGGCCGAGCCATAAAACAGGTTGCCGGTGTTATAGAGGCGGCCACGCGTGTTGTTGACGTCGAGGTCAGCGAAGGCTTCCCCCACGCCACAGGCACCTTTCGCGGCCGCCTGCGCCGCCGCCACCGCATCCGGGTCGCGGGCCTGACGGTCGCCGTCCTTGTCTTTGTCGGGTCCGGCATAAGCCACCCCGGCGGTGAGCCCGAAGATGGCTACCAAAAGCCACCGGCTCAGCGTGTTGGTATATCGTGTCCGTAACATTCGTATCGAAATCTGTTGGGATCAAGAGAAGGGGCAAGGGACTGTGCAAGCGCCATGAGGCTGCTACAAACAGCCCTCGCCAGGATGTGCAGGCCGGGCGGCTCCGGCACACGCCGGAGCCGCCCTTGCCTGCCTCCAAGCACCTCGCTTAGAAGTTGAGCCGCACGCCCAGACGGGTCCGGCGCGGGAACCCGAGGGCCCGCGTACCGGAGAAGCTGGCTTGCACCGGCCCGTTCGGGTTGTCGGTGAAGTAGTCGTAGTGGAAGACGTAGCTGTCGGCATCGGCGGCGTTGTTGATCTCGCGATCCGCTTCGCCACCGGCGAGGAAGCCGTCATCGTTCCACACGCCGGAGCCGCGGAAGACACCCAGCACGTTGTCGGTGTCGAGCAGGTTTTGCACCCACACAAACGCCGTCAGGCTAGCCCGCCCACTAAGCGCAAACCGGCGGTCCACCCGAAGGTCGATCCGGTTCGTCCAGGGGAACCGCGCCTCGTTGACGCCACCCTGGATGAAGTTGTTGGTCTGGCTAAAGATGGGGCTCGTCACAGGCGTCCGCAGTTGGGTGTACGGCTGGCCACTCTGCACCACGGCCAACAGGTTCACGCCAAAGTTCTGCAGCAGGTGTGTGCCACCCACCATCGGGCCTTCGCCTTCGCCCAACCGGAAGTCCATGCTCACGTTGAGCGCATGGCGACGGTCGAAGCCAGCCGGTGAGATGAAGTCGGGGAAGTACGTCCCCCGCCATGCGATCGTCGCGGCGGTGGCCGCATCCGAGCCCGTGCCTTCAGCAAACGAGAGCGTGTAGTTGGCATTCATCGCCACGCCCCGCGTACGCCGCAGGTCAAACTCGAAGGT
>JAUIDY010000057.1 GCA_030428385.1 Rhodothermia bacterium
ACGCAGTTGCAGGACCATCGGGCGGATAGAATGGTGCAGCGACTCGAAATGGAAGTCCTCCACGATGCCGACGATGGTGCCATAGTCATGGTCGTCTGCCGAACTGCCAACTTCCATAAACGACGTGCCCGGTGCGGTCGTCACGTCGAGGCCCATCGCGGTGGCGGCGGCTTCGTTGAGGAGGAACGCCTCTTCCTCATCCGTGCCAAAGTCGCGGGAGAAGTCGCGCCCCGATGCCATCTCGATGCCGAGCGTCGAAACAAAATCATAACTCACGCGGGTGACTTCGAGGGCGTACACCTGATCGCTGGATGCGTTGGTGGGGCGGAAGGCCGAGGTGTTGTTGAAGCGACCGGGGGTAGCGCTGGTCCCGGCCACTTGGTCCACGCCGGGCAGCGCCAGCAACTCCTGCCGGAAGGCATCAAACCGCTGCTGCGCCTCGCGCGTCTCGATGGGCAGCACCAGCACCTGATCGCCGGAGAAGCCGAGGCGCTTCTGCTGCATGAAGTCGAGCTGCTGATACACCACACCGGTGCCCACGAGCAGAGCGATGGAGATGGCAAACTGGGTGACGACGAGCGCGTTGCGCAGCCACGGACGCCGCGCGCCGTTGCTGAATGCGCCTTTGAGCACGGCCACCGGCTGAAACGCCGACAGCACCAGTGAGGGATACAGTCCGGCTAGCAAGCCTGCCGCTAACGCCACGCCGGTCATACTAAGCAAAAAGCCTGCGTTTTCGGCACTAAACAACACGATGTCGCGCCCCGCGATGCTGCTAAACGGTCCGGTCAACGCCCACGCCAGCCCTATTGCCAGCACAAACGCGACACCCGCCATCAGCACCGCCTCGCTGAGGAACTGGGTGATCAGTTGCCGCCGCAGCGAGCCGAGCACCTTGCGTACGCCCACTTCGCGTGCCCGTCCCGCGGACCGGGCGGTGGCCAGGTTCATAAAGTTGATGCATGCGATCAGGAGGATAAAGAGCGCGACAGCGGTGAGGGTGTAGATGTAGGCGATGTCGCTGGTGTTGCCAATCTGGTCCGACGCGGTTGAGTGAAGGTAGATGTTGGGCAGGGCCTCCAGGGCGAAGTCGAAGCGCAAGCCTGCCGCCAGCGCATCGTCAAACGATTGCCCCATCGCCTGCTCAACTTGGGGAGCGACGTACTTGCGGACGAGTGCAGGTAGCTTGGCTTCGAGAGCCACGGGGTCGGCATCGTCATCCAGCAGCAGATAGGTCTGGATGGAGTTTTGAATCCACAGCGTGCTGCGGCTGCGGTCGAGCGTGACGAACGAGGCGAGGAAGTTAAACCCCAGCCTCGCGGTGGCAGGTGCGTCCTGCATCACCCCCGTCACGCGGTACTCCGCGTTGGTGTCAAACACCAGCACCTTCCCCATCGGGTCGGCGTCGCCGAAGTATTTGCGGGCGGTGGATTCGGAAATGACGACAGTGTTGGGCTCGGCGAGGGCGGTAGCGGCATCGCCCTGGAGAAGCGGAAACGTGAAGACCTCAAACACCGACGGGTCGGTCCACACCCACCGGTCCTCATAAAACATCTGGTCGTCGTGCTGAACGAGCAGGCTGTTGGCCTCGCGGAAGCGGACGGCGTTGAGGACTTCAGGAAACTCCTCGATAAACGTCGGGCCAAGCGGAACGGAGGTGTTGGCGGTGTAGATGTCGGTGCCGCCCATCGCCGCGACGAGGTTAACGCGGTAGAGTTGTTCGGCGTGCACGTGGTGCTGGTCCACGCGCAACTCCTCGCGGACGTACAGGAAGAGCAAAATACACGCGGTCAGCCCGACGGTGAGGCCGAGTACATTTATGGCTGCATAGCCGCGTTGCTTATTAAACGAACGAAACGCGGTGCGCAGGTAATTTTTCCACATGGGTGATCAGAGTTCGTAGTGCAGAAGGGCGAGCACACACGCAGCGGGTGTTGGGGCAAGACGGATGGACGGAGGTGATTGTTACAGCAACCACCTCCGTGAACCCGCACGGCGTTAGAACGTGTGAAACATTTCCCCTCATCAATGGAGGAAGCCATGCCATCTGGACATGAAGACTTCACCACCCTGTTTGCCTACGACCACTGGGCCAACGCCCGCCTGATTGCCGCTGTAGAAGCCGTGAGTCATGCGGATGTGCAACGCCCGATGGTGCGGTTTCTGGCCCATCTGGCGCGGGCGCAAGAGATGTGGCTTGACCGCGTTCAACATCGCCACTCGTCCACCGACCCGGTGTGGCCCGAAGACACGCTGGCCGAAGCCCGCGAACGGCTGCTCAATGTGCAGCAAGGATGGGCCATGTACGTGCAAGAGACGGCCGCGTATCTGTTTGACGAACCCGTAGCCTACCACAACTCAAAGGGCACCGCCTATTCATCTACGCCGCGACAGGTGATGACGCATGTCATCAACCACAGTACCCACCACCGGGCGCAGATCATGCTGCTGCTGCGTCAGCACGGCCTCACCCCGCCGCCGCTCGACTACATCTACTACCTGCGCGATTTGTGAGAAAAGAAAGATTAGGTCACGTCTGCTACGGGTTTTTGAAGACCGCCGTTTTTGCTATGTTAAAGCGACGCCCTCGTTAGCCCTCGACGTTCCCGTGCCCCGTTTCTCTCTTCTTTTTCTGTATGTCGTGCTCATGCTGGCAGGCTGTGCCACATCGCGTCCATATGTAGCTCCGGAGCATGAGGCGTGGGCGCAACAAACAACGCCCGCCGAGGCCGAGCAAATCTACCAGGTCTTTCTGCTTGGCGATGCGGGTGATAACGCCGCGTCTCCAGCGCTGACGCTTTTGCGCACCAAGCTGGCGGAAGCCGATGCACAAAGTGCGGTGGTGTTTCTGGGCGACAACCTGTACCCCGCCGGACTGCCCGATTCCTCCGCCGCCGATTGGACCGAGGCCGAGCCGCGCCTGCGTGCCCAACTGGACGCGGTGCAGGACTTCGCCGGGCGCGTAGTGTTTATCCCTGGCAACCACGATTGGGACAATGGCGGCCGCGACGGGCTGGCGGCAGTGCGGCGGCAGGAAGCCTATGTGGAGGCGGTGCTAGGGCGTGGCAATACGTTTTTGCCGGACGACGGCTTTCCTGGACCTGTGGAAGTGAACCTCGCCGACGACCTGACGCTCGTGGTGCTGGACACGCAGTGGTGGCTGCATCGGTTCGACAAAGCCTTCGGCGATGCCGACGATTATGACCTGAACGAAGCGGGAGATTTTCTGCTCGAACTGGAAGATATGATCCTCAAGCATCGCAACGAAAACCTGCTGGTAGTGGGGCATCATCCGCTGGTTTCCAATGACCCACACGGCGGTCGCTTTTCTGCCCGTGACCACTTCACGCCCTTTCCCATTGTCGGAACGCTGCATGCGTTGTACCGGCGTTTCATCGGGCGGCGGCAGGATCTGGCCCATGCGCGCTATGCCTCGCTGCGCCGCGAACTGATGGAGCGGTTTGGCGTCCACGATGATCTGATCTATGCCGCAGGCCATGCCCATAGCTTGCAGTATTTCCATGTGGGCGAAACCCGCACGTTTCAGCATCACCTCGTTAGCGGAGCCGGGTCGCGTCCCGAGCCCGTCGCCCCACGCCATGGAGCGATTTTCACCGCAGGCAACCACCCCGGTTTCCTCACGCTTCGGTATTACGCCGACGATTCAGTGTGGATGGAAGCCTGGGCCGCCGATGAAGCCGGAGAAGGCACGCTGTTTTTTCGCCACCAACTCAAAGCGCCCACGCCTGCGCCCACCACCCCTCCCGAGCTAACGGTACAAGAACTGCCCGACTACCGCGACAGCACGGTTGTGGTCGCTGCCAACCCGACGTATGCCAAGGCGGGGCCGTTAAAAAAAGGCTTGCTGGGTGCCCATCACCGCAAAGCCTGGGGGACGCCGGTGACGTTTCCGGTGCTGGACCTGACACGCGAAAAAGGCGGGCTCACACCGGTGAAGATGGGCGGACGGGGGCAGTCGGAGAGTCTGCGGATGCGCGGCGCTGATGGGCATGAATATGTGGCGCGCTCCATCGACAAGGTGGCGGGGCGTGTGTGGCCGAAAGAACTCCAGGCGACGTTTGCGCAGCGGCTGGTGCAGGATCAGTTCTCGATGCTGCACCCGTTTGCGGCGTTTATTGTGCCTCCACTCGCCGACGCCGTGGGCGTGTATCACGCCAACCCGCGCTATTTCATCATGCCCGATGACCCGCGCCTGGGGCCGTACCGCGAGCGGATGGCGGGGCGCGTGGTGCTTTTCGAAGAACGCCCCGACGACGACATGTCGCACCTCGCCAGCGTGGGCGGATCCGAGGACGTGATCGGCTACACCGCCCTGTTTCGCGAAATCACCAACGACAACGACCACCGCGTCGATGCCCACGCCTGGGCACGGGCGCGGCTGTTCGACCTGCTGCTGGCCGACTGGGACCGTCACGTCGATCAGTGGCGCTGGGCCAGCTTCGAGCCCTATGAACTCGACTCCACCCTGACCGGCGACGCCCGCACCGCAGGCAAAATCTACCGCCCCATCCCCCGCGACCGCGACGTCGCATTTATGCGCTTCGACGGGCTGCTGCCGACCATTGCCACATACACCATCTACAAAAACTACCAGGACTTTCAGCACCACTATGGCAACCTGAAAGGCTTAATCAACAACGGCGTGGATCAGGACTTTCGCTTTGCGGCAGGCTTAACCCAAGAAGACTGGCTGGCCGAGGCGCAGCATATTCAGGCTGCCCTCACCGATGCCGTCATTGAAGACGCCGTGCGGGGCTGGCCCGATCCTATTTTTGCGCTCAACGGCGAAGAAGTCATCGACAAGCTGAAGACGCGCCGCGACACATTGGGCGAGATAGCCGCGCAGTATTACCACCTGCTGGCGCGGATTGTGGAGGTCGTGGGGAGCAACAAACACGAGCGGTTTGAAGTCACGCGCTTTGCCGACGGGCAAACCGAGGTGGTGGTCCAGAAAACGAACAAAGAAGGCGAGGTTCGGAGCGAACTGTTCCGCCGGATCTTTAACCCTGACGAAACCAAAGAAATCCGCCTGTTTGGATTGGATGGGAACGATCAGTTTGTGATACATGGCGAGGCGCAGGCGGGCACGCTGGTGCGCGCCATCGGTGGCCCTGGCGAAGACCGCTTCGAGGATACGTCGACGGTGCATGGCAGCCGCAAGCTCACCCGTTTTTATGACACCACGGCCGACAACACGTGGGTGACCGGCTCCGAAACCCGCGTGCACCAATCCGACGACCCTGCCATTAATGCCTACAACCTCGGGACGCATCACTTTCATGAAGCCAACCCCGTCGCTTTTTTCGGTTTTAACAAAGATGACGGCGTGTTGCTGGGCGGCGGGGCGGTGTGGACGCGGCATGGCTTTCGGAAAGATCCGTTTGCGTACCAGCACCGCGTGATGGCCAACGCGTCCTTGAGCACTGACGCGTTCAACGCCCGCTACGTGGGCCATTACACCGACGTGCTGGGCACCTGGGACATGGGGCTGGATGCCAGCGTGTTTTCGCCCAACTCCATCCGCAACTTCTACGGCCTTGGCAACGAGACGGCCAACACCGCCGAAGACGCCCAGTTTTATCAGGCGCGGTTCTCCCGCGTAGTCATCGCGCCGTCGTTTATCCAGTCGCTCGACGAAGGCATCGAGGTGTTTCTCAGCCCGTCGTTTGAGTACACCAACGTGCGGTTGGACGAAGATCGATTTGTCGCGCAGCCGCAGGCCGGGATTTCCGCAACGACGTTTGAGGATCAGTGGTTTGGCGGTGCGGAAATCGGGGTTACGCTGCATACGACCGACGACGCCGCGAACCCGCAGCAGGGCTTCCGGTGGACCACCTCGGCGGACCTGAACGTGGGCCTGCGCAACAGTTCGGAGACGTACACCACGCTGGCGTCGGCGCTGGCGCTGTATGTGTCGCCGAGCCTCTCGCCGCAGGTGACGGTGGCGGTGCAGGTAGGCGGAGCGCATACGGAGGGCGACTTCCCGTTCTATAGCGCCAACACGCTCGGGGGCAGCGCCAACCTGCGCGGCTACCGCAACACCCGCTTCGCGGGGCGCTCTACGTTCTACCAGAACGCCGACCTGCGCATCCAGGCGTTTCGTTTTGCCAACTATTTCGGTTACGGCACCGTGGGCGTGCTTGGTTTCTTCGACAACGGGCGCGTCTGGACCGACGGCGA
Organism: Rhodothermia bacterium; assembly: GCA_030428385.1. Classification (GTDB taxonomy): domain Bacteria; phylum Bacteroidota; class Rhodothermia; order Rhodothermales; family JAAAOL01; genus JAUIDY01. Next base: position 6,202 of record JAUIDY010000057.1, read on the forward strand.
AGATTCGGATGTGTGGCACCAGGGCTACGGCGGCGGTGTGTGGCTCGCCCTGCTCAACCAGTTTGTCCTCACCGGCACCTACGGCCTCTCCGACGAAAACAAAGGCGTCACCGTGCGGTTTGGCTTTCAGTTCTGAGCGACTGCTTTTGTTTGTCCACAAAGGCAAGCAATCAGATAAAAGAAGAAGTTTCGGCCTTAGCAAAATCGGCGTCTCGGACGCGGAGCGAAGGGAGCGACAAGCGCAACTTCCTGTTTGAGCGGAGCGAGTTTGAAGTTGTGCCGCTCCCGCAGCATAGCGTCAGCCGATTTTGGTACCGCCTTGATCTTTTGGTCCTTTTGGATCAAGTCAAAAGGACAATAAAAACCATTCTAAAACCATGCGCATTGTTTTTATGGGCACGCCGGACTTCGCCGTGCCTTCGCTCGAACGCCTCGCCGAAAATGGCTACACACCCGTCGCTATAGTGACCGGCCCCGACAAACCCCGTGGACGCGGGCAGCAGCTTTCGCCGACCCCGGTGAAAAAAGCTGCCCAGCGCCTCGGCATCGAAACCATTTTGCAGCCTGCATCTGTCAAAGACCCCGCATTTGCAGAGGACCTGCGCCAGATTCCGCACGACGTGCAGGTGGTGGTGGCCTTCCGTATCCTGCCGCCTGACGTCTACGAGCAGGCCACAAAAGGCGCGTTTAACCTGCACGGATCGCTCCTGCCGCGCTACCGGGGAGCGGCCCCCATCAACCGCGCCGTCATGGCAGGCGACACTGAGACGGGCGTGACGACGTTTTTTCTGAAGCGCAAGGTGGACACGGGCGACATGATTTTGCAGAAGCGTATGCCCATCGGCCCGGATGAGACGGCGGGCGAGGTGCACGACCGCATGATGGTACTGGGCGCCGATGCCGTGCTCGAAACGGTGCTGCAGATCGACACCGGCACAGTGGAGCTTCGGTCGCAAGACGACACGCTGGCAACGCCCGCGCCCAAAATCTTCCGCGAAGACGCCGCGATTCCGTGGGGCCGCGACGCTGAGGCGGTCCACAACCACATCCGGGGCCTCTCGCCCTATCCTGGTGCCTGGACCCACCACGGCGAGACGATGCTCAAGATCTACCGCACCCGCCTGGCCGAAGGCAGCGGCGAGCCGGGGACGGTGCTCCACACGGACGGTCGCCTCGTCGTGGCCTGTGGCACCGGGGCCATCGAAGTCCTCGAACTCCAGCAGCAAGGCCGCCGCACCCTCTCGGCGACAGACTTCCTTAATGGCTACGACTTTGGGACGGAGCGGGTGTTAAGCTGAACACCTTGCTTTCTGCTGAAGAGGCTTGCCCAGTTCAAGACGCCTTCGCCCGCAGGGCTTCCACCACCAGCGGCGGGACGAACGGCGTGAGGTCGCCGCCCCAGCGGTGGACGTCGCGCACGATGGACGCGCTGATCATGGCGTGGGCCTCAGAGGTCATAAAAAAGACGGTTTCCACCTCCGGGTACATCTTGCGGTTGGCAAACGCCATGCGGAACTCGTAGTCGAAGTCGCTCACCTGCCGCAGTCCCCGCACCAGCGCGGTGGCTTGCCGCTCACGGGCGCGGTCTACCAGCAACCCCTCAAACGCCGCCACGGTCACGTTGTCCAGGTGGGCGACACACTGCTCAATCAGGGTGCAGCGCTCGTCGATGGTGAACAGCGTGTGTTTGCTCGAATTAATCGCCACGGTGACTTCCACCTGCTCAAACAGCGGACAGGCCCGCTCCAGCACGTCGAGGTGGCCGTAGGTGAAGGGATCGAAGGTGCCGGGATAAAGCGCAAGCGCCATAGCGACGATTGGAAGTGGGATGGGGAAAGAGGAAAGCGGGGGCGCTTTTAATAGTACGGCGCAATCCGCTGAGGTGCTACTGCGGCGTGTCGGTAGCCTCAGGGGCATAAAACACGCTGACGGTGGTGCGTCCGTACGGGCGGGTGGTGTCGAGGTGCGGGTGGTCGTCGAAGGCAAGGCGCTTGTCGTGTTCGAGGACAAAGCGGCCGTCTGGTTTCAGATGGGGCACGGCGAGGTCAGGCAGACGCTCCAGATCGTTGAGGGCGTACGGCGGGTCGGCAAAGATGACATCGAACGGCGGGCCGCTGTAGCGCGCCAGGTACGCGACAGCGTCGGTGCGGAGTATCCAGCACTGGTCCGCCACGTCCAGGTCGCTGGCGTTCTGGCGCACGTAGTTCATCACCTTGCTCGACTGCTCCACAAACGTGGCGGTGCGGGCACCCCGGCTGATGGCTTCGAGGCCGAGGGCCCCGGTCCCGGCGAAGAGGTCCAACACATCAGCGTCCTCGAATGAGAGCCGCGCTTCCAGCAGGTTAAAGAGGGCTTCGCGGGTGCGGTCGGTGGTGGGGCGCGTCAGGTTGCCGCTGGGCGCACGGAGCGTCCGGCGGCGCAAACGACCAGCAATGATGCGCATGATTCAGGGGGCTGGAAACGTTATAAAGCACCCGCCACACACGGGATAAAGCTTCCGCCGTCGCGTAGCGTCTGGGCGTTGGCGGCATCCAGGGCCACCAACTGATGCAGGCTCAGGAACTGGGCGGCGCAGGGCAGCGCGGCTTCGAGGGGGGCAAACGCCTTGAGGTTATCCTCGTGGCCGTAAACAAACAGGTGGCCCACGCTGGCGAAATCAATCATCAGCCGCCGCAACAGGTCGAGCCCAAAGAAAGCGGCGTCGATGGTGGTTTTGGTTTCGGCGAAATAGCTCTGCTGCCATTCGCCCTCGTAGCAGATGGTGAACTCGGTATGAGTGGGGTACCAGCCCACGATCAGGGCATACGAGGCAACATTCGACTTTTGCTCAGCGAGGAGTTGCTCGGTGGCTTTAGACACCGCATGCATGCTGGAGGTGAGCCGGTAGCTGGTATTGGGCAGCGCCTTCATCAGGTGATCAAACTGCGCCTTGGCCGTGGTTTCCAAGGCGAGGACATGCACCCACTCGACACGAACGCCATTGGGCATCGACCCCAGGGTCACCGGATCGATGGTCAGGTGCAGCGGGTGCGGCTGATCGGGGTGAAGCAGGAGCGCGGCTTCTTCTTGAAGGTGTTGCTCTTGTTCATAGTCGTCCAAACCCGTAGGCAGTGGCGTGAAAAAGGTGGGGCAGGACGGAGGGTGAAGGGTGATGTGGAGGTGGGGGACGGGCCGGTCACTGAAAATATCACGCAGGGCGTCGGCCACGGTGGTCAGGTGCTGACGGCTGGAGCCATGCAAGATTTCTTCGGCCACGTCGAACTCAAACGCACAGCGCCCCAAGCGCAACAACCGGTACCGGTTTTCATAGGGTTCGAGCTTGGCATAGCGGAGCTCGTTGCCATACAATTCAATCCCGGCCCGTATGCTGGTTGCTTCCATAATACTGCGAAAGAAAGCCTGCCCGTGGCGTACGCCTTGTCAACTGGCGTCTATTCCCAACTGGCGGCGTTGAGCAGGGTGACATCAGGTGCCTCCGTGCCAATCTGGTCGTCCGAATCTGGATCCTTGAGCAGATAGACAGCCACGCGCCCCGTGTCGTTCAAGACATAGTGAAAGCGGGTGCCCGAGCGCGGCGAGTAGGTGATGGAGTCAAGGTTAACGCCTGCAAACAGGCTGTCGCTGTTGGCCTGCATAACCGAATCCTGCCGCACCCAGATCATCAGCGAGTCGAGGGAACTGGGGAACCGCTGGTTGGCCCGCTGGTGCCGGATCAGGACGTTCCGCACGTTATCCATTCGATCCCGCGTTTGCTCGGTCAAGACGCGTTCCTGTTCGACGACGGCCCACGGCTCCGTGATAGATAGATACAACCAATAACCAAGCACCACGATAATGATACCAAGGAGGACCTGTAGACCCGTTCTAAGACCCGAAGACATATAAATCGTGCTCCAAACTGTGGGTGAGGAATTTTCGTAGTGGGGGAACGCGGTACCGCGAACGCTGCCGCGAAAAATACAGGTAAGCTTCGTCGAAATGCAACCGTGACGATGAACAAGCCCCGGAATAGTGGTGGATTCGGGTGCAGGCCACGAATAGATCAGGAACGCCCATTCGGGCACCTTTTTTCCCTGACAACGGGACCCTACATGGTGGGTGAAGTTGCTGGCTTATACAAAGCCCCGGTGAATTCTTTGCAGTTTGGGGCATCGTTGGGGGTGGTTTGTGCACTGATGGGTTAGAGGCGCTTTTGGAAAACCCTGTGCGGCTGTTGCCGTTTGGTATCCCAACCGCGAAGCATCGGGAGTGCGTACCATGACCAACCTGCTGATTAATATCGACCACGTGGCAACGTTGCGCAACGCCCGCCGCGAAACATTCCCAGACCCCGTCCATGCCGCTGCGTTATGCGAAATCGCCGGGGCCGACGGCATTGTATTTCATCTGCGCGAAGACCGTCGCCATATCACCGACCGCGATGTACGCGTGCTGAAAGAGACCGTGAACGGGAAGCTGGACTTTGAGCTTTCAATGGCGGAAGACATCGTGCAGATCTGCTGCGAGGTGCAGCCCAGCCTCGCCACGCTGGTGCCCGAGCGGCGCGAAGAGATAACCACCGAAGGTGGCTTAGATGTGCGTGCCAGCCGCGCCCGCCTCGATATCGTCATTCCACGGCTCTACGACGCTGGGATTGAGGAAGTGGCGCTGTTCGTTGATCCCGACCTTGACCAAATTGAGGCGGCGCAGGAGGTGGGAGCCAACTGCATCGAACTGCACACGGGCGACTACGCCAACGCGCCCACACAGGCCGCCAAACAAGAAGTGGCGCTCCGCCTTGCACGGGCTGCCGAAAAAGCCCACGCGCTCGGTTTGCACGTTCACGCCGGGCACGGCCTCGATTACACCAACTACAGATTTTTCGCCGCCACCGTCCCGCACCTCGCCGAAGTCTCCATTGGCTTTGCCGTCATCGCCCGCGCCGTGCTGGTAGGCATGGAGAACGCCGTCCGCGAGATGCGCCGCGTCGTAAAAGGGTATTGAGGGAAAAGGAAAGGGGGAAGGGAAAACGTAAACATACACCACGAAACCCAAGAGACGTGCCGTGGCGCGTCTCGCCCCCAAACACCACCATTGCCAAAGACTGAAAGACCAAATAGAATCATGGAAACACCCTTGTTTGACCCGCATCACGTGCCACGCGACCACCGCAGCGGCTACGTAGCGCTGGTGGGAAAGCCCAACGTGGGTAAGAGCACATTGCTGAATGCGCTGCTCGGGAAAAAATTGAGCATCGTAACGGCCAAGCCACAAACGACGCGGCACCGCGTTCTGGGGATTTTGTCGGACGAGAAACACCAGGTCATTTTTCTCGATACGCCGGGCGTGATTCAGCCGCGCTACAAGCTGCAAGAGGCGATGATGCATGACGTGCGCGAGGCCGTGGCCGAGGCCGACCTGATCGTGTTTATGGCCGAAGCGACCAAGGCCGGGACCGACGAACTGAGCCTCGAACGCATCGAAGGGCGTCCGGCGATTCTGGTCATCAACAAGATGGACCTGATTGCGCAGGAGCAGGCCATCCCGCTAGTGGCGGCCTACGACGAACGCTACGACTTCGAGGAAATCATTCCCATCTCAGCCCTGAATGGCCACAACCTCGATGTGCTGCAACGCGAAATCGTGAAGCGCCTGCCGCTGGGACCGCCGTTTTATCCGCGTGACATGCTCAGCGAGCACCCCGAACGGTTCTTTGTCTCCGAGATCATCCGCGAAAAAATCTTCGAGCACTACCGCCAAGAGATTCCGTATTCCACCCAGGTCAACATCGTCACCTACGAAGAACGTGAAGGCGAAAAGGACTTCATCGACGCTGAAATTGTGGTGGAGCGCAAGACGCAGAAGGGCATTCTGATTGGCAAAGGCGGACAGGCGCTGAAAAAGGTGGGCACCGAAGCCCGGCGCGACATTGAAGCTTTCCTCGAAAAGTCCGTGTTTCTACAACTCTTCGTCAAGGTGCGCGACGACTGGCGCAACCACGACGGGCTGCTACGTTCCTATGGATACAAGCCATAAGTCGGATGCTAGACGATCAGAAATTGTTGGAGCGGGTGATGCTCGGCACGTCGGATGATGCCATTGCTTTTGAAGACCTGTGCCACCTGTTGCGTCGGCTGGGGTTCGAGGAGTACACCGAGGCGGAGCACCACCTTTTTCGCAAAGCGGGTGTTGAGGAAAAAATTAATGTGCAGCAAGATGGTGACATGGCGCAGATGTATCAGGTGTGCCAGGTACGCGACGTGATTCTGAAATACAAGCTCGGCGGGGAGTTGCATGCATAAATACGAAGTCATCATCTACTGGAGTGCACCGGACGAAGCCTTCATTGCCGACATTCCCGAACTGCCGGGGTGCATTGCGCATGGGGCCACGCAGGCCGACGCCTTGGAGCATGCGCAGGCCGCCATCAGCCTGTGGCTCGATACCGCTCGTGCCTGTGGCGACCCGATCCCCATGCCCAAAGGTCGCCGTCTGCTGTTTGCGTAGCAATGCCACACCTTCGCCTCGCTATCCCCGCTGATGCCGGTGCCATCGCGGCCATTTATGCGCCGATTGTGCAAGGCACCTGCATTTCGTTTGAGCTAGCACCGCCGTCGGAGGCGGAGGTGGGGACGCGGGTGGTGAAGACGCTGAGGCAGTATCCGTGGTTGGTGTGTGAGGGCGAAGGCGAGGTGTTGGGCTATGCGTATGCGTCACCGCATCGGTCGCGGGCGGCGTATCAGTGGTCGGCGGAAGTGTCGGTGTATGTGGCGGCTGCGGCGCGTCGGCGTGGAGTGGGTCGGGCACTTTACACGGCGCTGTTTGCGACGTTGAAGATACAGGGCTACGTCAACGCGTACGCAGGCATTGCCTTGCCCAATGCTGCCAGCGTGGCAATCCATGAAGGCTTTGGCTTTACGCCCATCGGCGTCTACCGGCAGGTGGGCTACAAACAAGGTGCTTGGCGCGATGTCGGGTGGTGGCACTTGCCGCTGCAATCTGCTCCTGCGAATCCCTCATCACCTGTCCCACTTGGAGAGGTTGCGTTCACAGAGCCGTTTCAGCAAGCCTTGCAAGATGCCGCGGCGTTTTTGAAAGGGAGCGGGTGAGAGTGTGGGGAAGGGGGCGTGTATGTGGGTGATGCCGTAGCGTCGTGCGGTGGCGCGTCGCAGGGCTGGCTAACCGACGATGCAACCAACCGCTTTTACCCAAGCTGTACCCGCAATCCTTGGATCACAGCGGTATGCAAGGCGGTGGGAACGGCGTCGGCGGGCAAGGTGTGACGGTTGAAGGTGCGGCGGCGGGGGTAGTGCTTGCGCAGGCCGCTGAAATACGCGCCCTGTTCGTTTGCAGGCAGCGTGGCAAGCTGGCGCATCCGGGCGTCATCGGCGTCGAGGTTGTACATCTGCTGCACGAGATGGTGCAGCCATGCGGTTTCGGGCAAATGCGCCGGTGGGGGTGTCAGAGCTAGGTGGTCTTCTTTGGTAGGGGCAAGGACCGACTCAGGATCCCACGCATCCGCAACATCTAGATGCGCCACCACCGCGTCGTACAGCATAATGGTGCCAGCCACCTTGCCATCGTACGAATACCCCGCGATGTGGGGGGTGGCAAGCGCAGTGTGTTGCAGCAACCCTAGGTCCGGGGTTGGTTCGTTTTCCCATACGTCCAGGAGTACCGCGCCCAACTGCCGGGTCTCCAGCGCCTTGCGCAGGGCAACGTTGGCTGTCACCGGGCCACGGGCCGCGTTGATCAGCCAGGCGTCGGGCTTCATCAAGGCCAACTGGGGAGCATCGAGCAGGTGAAAGGTGGCGTGGCGTCCGGTATTGGTCAGTGGGGTATGGACGGTGATGAGGTCCGATTCTGCCAAGAGTCTATCGAGCGGAATGAACGGATGATCGCGTCCTTCTGCTTCCGCCCGTTCCTGAAGGGGTGGGTCGTTTTGCAGGACGTGCAGCCCCAGTGCGGGCATGCGCTGCACCAGCCGGCTGCCAATGTTGCCGCATCCTACAATGCCCAGCGTTTTGCCGCGAAGCTCCGTCCCTGTGGCGACCGCGTGGCGGAGCAGGGCGGCGATGAAATATTCCACCACCGAGTCGGCATTGGAGCCGGGCGCATTGGCAAAGAATATCGATTGTGCTTGCAGATAGGCTTGGTCTACATGGTCGGTGCCAATCGTCGCCGAGCCGACAAACCGCACCTTACTTCCAGCAAGCAGTGCTTTGTTTACGCGCGTAACGCTGCGTACCAACAACACGTCGGCGTCCCAAACGTCGGCTGCCGAAAGGGATCGCCCAGGGTGCAGGGTGACGGAGCCCAGGTTCTCAAAAGCGCGATTTACGTGCGGAATATTCTCATCAGCAACAATTTTGAGCATAGCCTACAACATAGAATTGTGAATTCATGAGCGAAGATCATCCATTTCGACGTGTTTTGGCGAAGGTACTAAGAAAACGGCCTTCATCCGCTGCTTCTTGGCAAGAGATTTGACGAAGTCCTTACGTCATGACCCCTTTTGAGGGGTAGTTGAAGCACGTGTGAGGGTTGTGATGAGGCGCTGTGAAGAAAGTAGGCAGTTCCGATTAAGTTTTTGTTTTTGAAAAACATAATCGTTTAGCCTAGGTAGCACGGCGCTGTTTTTTAATGGCCCACCGCTCAAACGGGCCTCTCGTGTTGATCCAAAGTTGATCGCTAGCACGCATTCCTTGAAGTTAAACCTCTTGGTGAATGAGTCTCATAGCGAAACATAAATCTTTACACCTGCTGAGCGTGTCCTCGTGGCCGCTTTTCCTGTTGTTGATTGTGGGAGTACTTGCCATTCGAGGCGAGGTATTGGGGCGTGAATCCCATGTGGAGCCGGTTGCTTTTGAAGAAGAAGCCGAACCGGATGCCACCATCCTCGAAGAAGCCCCCATTATTCGCGCCTCCGAGTTGCAACACGCTGTTGCCGTGGCCTTACAGAATCCCCGCCGCCTTGAGCCATTGGAGCCGTCTCTAATTGACGAAGAAACGTTGTGGCTGGCACGCTGCATCTATTCGGAGACGAAGCGTCCCGATGAGCAGGAATTGGTGGCTTGGGTGGTACGCAACCGGGTCGAGTCGCAGTACCGAGGGAAGCGCAGCTACCAGGACGTGGTGCTGGATCCCTACCAGTTCAGCGCCTTTAATCCCAGCAGTCGCAAATACGCCCATTACACGGCCCTGAATCTCGATACACAGGATCCTCGTTGGCAGCATGCCATCAACATTGCGTACCATGTTCGGTATGCCGAACCGTCGCTGCGGCCATTCTCGCGCAAGACGCGCCATTTCTACAGCGAGCGTTCGATGCGGGGAAGTCAAACACATCCCCAATGGGCCGCCGGACTCGAACCGGTGACGCCGCTGCGCCCCGTGGAACTGGAAACGAAACGATTCCGCTTTTTTGAAGGCGTCAGCTAATCCTGATACCAACGATTTTACACAAGGCATGGCTGTTTTTTCGCAGCCATGCCTTTTTCTTTGTTCGGGGTGATTGGGCAGAACAATCAACAAGGCGATACGTGTACCGGGTCACGTTGCCTGCTCCCCTTCACCTTGATGATCTGTTATTATGAGGTTCGGTCGCTGTTTGCCCCCCGTTGTTGGTATCATGCTGATGGTTGGGCTGTGGGGATGCTCCCAGCCCGCCCCCGCGCCGGATAGCGTTCCGGTTCAAGAAGGCGAAACGCCGTACTTCACGCCCGAAGCCCCCCCCCAGTTTTCGTTCAACGACGGCATCCGTATTGCCACGCTGAACACCGAGTTTATGTTTGATGGCGAAGGCGATGAGGGCCAGGCCACCTTCCCCCACAAAGGCGACCCCGCCTTGGCCCGCGCCCACCGCGATCGTATCGGTGAAATCATCCAGTGGCTCGACGCGGACGTGATTATGCTGGAGGAAGTAGAAAACGAGGAGGTGCTGGACCTGTTAGTGGCCGAGTCACTTGCCGATCACGGCTACGCCGTGCATTTTGTGCAGGGAGGAGATCGGTTTACGGGGCAAGACCTGGGGGTGCTTTCGCGGTTGCCCATTGACGAGGCCGGACGCTCCGATGAGCGGGCACCCGTAGGGATGACGGGCGATACCTACGGCGTGAGCAAAAATATGTATGTGCGTCTCAACCTGGGCGATGTGCCCACGACGATGATCGGCGTCCATTTCTTGGCCCGCCCCGATGATGCCAGCCGCAAGCCTCGCCGCGAAGCGCAGGCCGAGGTGATCCGGCGGTTGGTGGCGCAGGAGCAAGCCGCCGGGCGCGCCGTGGTGGTGCTGGGCGACTTTAACGACTTCGACGACGAGACGCTCGACATCGGCGGCAACGAACCCATCACCGACGTGCTCAAGCTCATCAAACAAGGCGGTCCAGGTGATGACAACGACCTGCGCAATGTCCTCGCCGACGTGCCGCAGGTCGAGCGGTTTACGTCGCATTACGACCGCAATGACAACGGCGTGGTCGAGGAAGGAGAACTTTCCGCTATCGATCATCTCTTGCTCACCCCCGAACTGTACCGCGCCGTGCGGGAAGTCACCTATGTGCAAGCCCACGACCCGGCCACGCACACCGACCACTTTCCCATTGTGGTTGGCCTAGATGTGCGTTAGTCGGCCTTACAACCCAATCCCAATCCGGACCATGGCTGCATTGAGATACTGCGCCTCATCGGCGCTGAAGGTACGGCCCCGGATGGTGAACTCGTCATCTACAAAGCGCGAGATGCCAAACGTGTAGAGGATTTCAGGATAAAGGCGGATGCCACCGAGGTTCATGTCGAGGCCAAAGCCCAGCCCGGCAGCAATGCCTACGGCTTCGAGGTCGTCGTTTAACTCGTCGTCGTTGGTGAGGGGAAAACGCAAGACGGGGCCGCCAATGATATACGGATTTACTGCCGGGGCCTGCCCGATGTTTAGCCGCAGGTTGAGGGGCACTTCCAGCATGTTGACCGAGACATTGGCGCGGAAGTTCGAGTCGTCGTCGTGGCGCAGGTCGTCGTACAGTTGTCCCGCGTCCATGTAGCGCAGGCCCGGGCGTACCCCCACGGGGCCAATGTCGAAGTCGAGGAACACCTCGGCATGCCATCCGGTGCGGTTGTCAAACACGCCATCGCCTTCATTGATTTCGATATCGCTGAGGCGGTTGAAATTGGCACCCACGTAGGCACCAAGTTGGGCGTGTGCGGCGGGGGCCAGGCACAAGCTAAGCAACAAGGCCCCAATACTCCGGAGGCGAAATACAGCAGGCATGGGAGCGAGCATCTGAATCGGGAGGGACAGAAGGGAGCACGGGTATTCCATCACCACAGCAAAAGATCCCCGGCCCAGCTATAGCCGCCCCCAACGAATCGCACGTCACACTGAAACATATAGGATCTGGTAGACACGTAGGGGTTGGAAGAACAGAAGGACAGCCTGTTGAAGGGCAGCTTTATCCCCCCCACGGTGCAGCTAACCGTTTCCTAATACCTGTTCACCGCTTTTTGTGCAACCTGGCTGGGGATGGAACGTTGTCCCCACGCGCATACCAAAGAAGCAGAGACCCTATGAAAATCGGCATCACGTGTTATCCGGTTTATGGTGGGAGTGGCGTCGTTGCGACGGAACTGGGCAAGGCCCTGGCCGCCCGCGGCCATGAGATTCACTTCATCGCCTACTCACTGCCCTTCCGCCTCTCCCATATCACGGAAAACATCTATTTTCATGAGGTGAGTGTCAACACCTATCCGCTGTTTGAATACCCTCCGTACTCGCTGGCGCTGACGAGCAAGATGGTGGATGTGGTGCGTTACGAAAAACTGGATCTGTTGCATGTGCATTATGCTATCCCGCATGCGACCAGTGCCGTGTTGGCCCGCCAGATCTTACATGGTCAGGGCATCCATGTGCCAGTCATTACCACACTACATGGCACGGATATTACCATTGTGGGGCAAGACCCGTCTTTTGCGCCCGTGGTCACGTATTCTATCAACCAGTCTGATGGCGTGACCGCCGTTTCGGATTATCTGCGGCGCGAGACGTTGTTGAAGTTCGACATCGAGCGTGACATTGAGGTGATCCCAAACTTTATCGATACGGACCGTTTTTACCGCCAGAAGAAAGAGCATTTTAAACGGGCGCTGTGTCCCAATGGGGAGAAAGTGTTGGCGCATGTGTCCAACTTCCGCCCGGTCAAAAATGCCCGGGATGTGGTACGGGTCTTTCACCGGCTCCGGGAAGAAGGGCTGCCCCTCAAGCTGTTGCTGGTGGGCGATGGCCCCGACCGGATGCCATCGGAGCATCTGGCGCGGCAACTGGGCGTCTACGATGACGTGCGCTTCCTCGGCAAACAAGAGCCGATAGAAGAAATTCTGTCTATTGCCGACGTGTTTCTGATGCCAAGTGGCTCGGAGACGTTTGGGCTGGCGGGGTTAGAAGCTATGGCCTGTAACGTTCCGGTGGTATGTAGCGACATTGGCGGCTTGCCGGAACTGGTGATTGATGGCGAAACAGGCTTTTTGTGTCCCCTGGGTGATATTGATGCCCTCACGGACCGCACCCGCCGCATTCTCACCGACGATGCGTTGCATACGAAGATGGCTGAGGCGTCGCGTCGTCGCTCCGTCGAGGCGTTTGACCTTGCGCGTATCATCCCGCATTACGAGTCCTACTACGAAAGCGTTCGCGATGGCCTGATGGCAGGCGTTTGAGTGTCTGTTTCTCAGGAAAGCATGAACCTTTGCGGGTTGGTTTCGGTGAAAGGATTCCTCAACCACGGAGCCTTTCTATCTGAAATATGGAGCCAAGCCGCAACGGGCGTACAGGCGGCCGCCGCCACAACCTGATCAGCCGCAAAAAGGCGACCTATCCAATCAGTGACTACTTCCAGGTATACCTGGATCGCTACGGACGATTGGTGAATGAAGGCGTCCGCTACAGCGATCTGCTGCGGTACAACAACGCGATTCCGCTCTACGATGAGCACGGCAACGACACCCTTTGGTCCACCGTATTCTATCCCAATTCCGAGCAGCAAGAGATCCATGACCAACTGCGGCTAGCCTATGCTATCCTTAAGGCTGATGGCGATTTCTCCAACACCCAGGATCTATACATCGACCGGGTGGATGTGTGCAACTATGGAAACACGCTGCCTTTCCGAGTTCGGATCGTCAATGATATCAACGAGAACTTCGACTATTTCTACCTGAAACGCGTCGATGCCAACCGGATCTATGGGCTGGAACTGGAGCATATCCTGTCGCCCAGTCGCATCAACTACTTCATTGTGGGCGATACGCTGATCGAAGAGCATATTATCGGGATTCCCGCCGCTGCCTTTATCCGTGAATCCATGCCCGACAATACCTTCGACCTGGTTCGGCTCGCCAAGGAGTTTGTCAAGTTCAACGAGCGCGTTTTTGTGCGGTTGTTGGGCGACATGCATTCGGGAAACTACGTCGTCGATATCACCCGTGATTTTGAGAAGCACCACTTTCGGATGCGCCCCATCGATTTCGACCAGCAGAGCCATCACTGGCGCAAACAGGTGTACCTGCCACAGTTCTATTACCAGAACAACCCGTTCATCCAACTGGCAGTGGAGCACCTGGCCCCGGAAAACGTGTTGCAATATCAGAAAGAAGAGCGGGCGCTGATTGCCAACCGGGTGCGAGTGTCACACGGGCGCTTTGCCAAGCTGATGGAGATGATGTGTGAGGATGTGATTGCGCCCCCTGATCATGTGCGGCGGTTGGCCGAGCAATTGGCCACGCATTACAAGTATCCGGCGTTTCAACAGGGACAAACAATGGGCGAGCTGGTGTACACGTCGATACAGCTTCTGCTCTCGCGTACCCAGCCCGCCACATTGGACCCGCATTCAATGGTATGGTGAGAAACGGTCTGGTACGGTGATCCGGTTTCCGTTTCTTAGAAGTTGCCTTGGTTAGTTGCGTCCCCGGCGATGACCACGCGAATTCGGGCGTGGTGCAGGCTGCTGATCGAATACAGGCTGCTGGTTGTAATAGGCACCCCGGCGCGAGTAGACGCCGGACCCCATCAGGTGCTGGTAGCGACGGGCTTGCCGGTGATTGAGCACAGAGGTGATCCGGTTATCGGTGGTGTACCACCACTGCGAGGCGCGTCGGGAGGAATGGTGGTAGGCTCCCCAACGGTTATTCTGCCGTGGAAACGGATACACCCGGTTCAGTTGCGCTGGACGCGTATGGTTGAGCAATGCCTGCGTTCGGCGGTGCAGGATGCGTCGGATCTGGCGCTCCTGCTGGCGGTTGAGCCTCAACTCATGATCAAGATGGCGCACGAAGCGGTTGATGTCGCGGTCCACGCGCTGGTGGTAATAACGGGCCCGGGGTCGATGATCTGGATGGGCTTCGGAGGCCGCGGTTTCGGTGCTGAGGGCTGCATTGGGAGTGGCCGCTGTGGCGGGTTGCAGAAAGACAAACAGGCCGAAGACGGCAGCGGCAAAAATGGTGAGGTTTTTCATGGTACTACCCAGGCTGGTTGATGGAATCGTCGGACCGGTCAGGTGGATTCCCGCGTCTGGGAAGCAGAACGGCAAGCGGCGTTCCTTTTCGACTAAATCTGCCTAAACACGTCATTTGGCGAAATTTACGCGGTTTTATGTCTATTATCGTGGACAATCGTGCGGCGTTTCCGGGCGGGTACACGGTGTGTTTCCTGCTTGCCTCCCCCCTTGCTGCTCCGTATCTATGGGTTTCGCTGTTTTGTTTATCGGTTGGGTGCAACCCATGGCTGAAGCCGATATCACGTATTTGCTGCAGGAGCTTCAGGAGGGGAATGAAGCTGCCGTGGAGCAGTTGATGCCGCTGGTGTACGACGCCCTGCGCGGGATTGCGCACAACCAGTTACGACGGGAACGCAAAGGACACACGCTGGGGACCACAGCGCTGGTGCACGAAGCCTACTTGAAGCTCCTCGGGCAGCCCGACATCGCGTGGAAAGGGCGGACGCATTTTTTTGCCGTCGCGGCGCAGGCCATGCGGCGTATTCTGGTGGATTATGCCCGGCGCCACCATGCCCAGAAGCGCGGTGGTGGGGTTGCCAAGCTGCCGCTCGATGAAGCCATGGCGATGGCAACCACCCATGCCGCCGACCTCGTGGCGCTCGATGAAGCGTTGCAGCACCTCGAAACATTTGATGCGCGGCAGGCGCAGATCGTCGAATATCGGTTTTTTGGCGGGCTCACCATTGAAGAGACCGCGGCGTTGCTCGGTGTTTCGCCTTCTACCGTCAAGCGCGAGTGGAAAATGGCAAAAGCATGGCTCCATCACACGATGACCTCCTCCGCTGATTGATTGCGCGATAAGGTTAAGAAATGCTCTAATGGCTGCCCTTCAAACCAACCGTCGCGCATGAATCCTGAACACTGGCAACTGCTCAAACAGTATTTTCATGAGGCTGAAGCCCTGGGTGGAGACGCGCGTGCGGCTTATATCCGACGTGTATGTGGCGATGACAGCCACCTCCGCCGTGAACTGGAGGAGTTGCTGGAGGCGAACGACGACGCGCCCCCTTTGCTGGAGCAGAATCCGATGTTGTTGCTACATGGGGGAGCACAGGCGCATGAAGCATCGCTGGAAGGAACACGAATTGGTCCCTATCGCATCCACGAAGTCATCGGGCGGGGCGGCATGGGGTCGGTGTATCGCGCTCAGCGCGCCGACGGTCAGTTTCAGCAGGAAGTGGCCCTCAAGGTGGTGCGGCGGGGGCTGGATACCGAGGACATCCTTTCCCGTTTTCGCTACGAGCGCCAGATCCTGGCTTCGCTGGATCATCCCAACATCGCCAGCCTGATCGACGGCGGCATGACCGAGGATGGCCGCCCGTATTTTGTGATGGAATACGTAGGTGGGCAGCCCCTTACCGACTACTGCGATACAAACCGCCTGACCACGCCACAGCGGCTGGCGCTCTTTCGCACGGTCTGCCGGGCCGTGCAATATGCCCATCAAAACCTGATCATTCACCGCGACCTCAAGCCTTCGAATATTTTGGTTACCGCCGAGGGCACGGTGAAGCTGCTCGATTTCGGGATCGCCAAGTTGCTGACGGAAGAACAGGTCGGCGACGACCAGACCGTAGCTGATGTGCCCGTTACCCGAACGGGATGGCAGCTTATGACTCCAGAGTATGCCTCGCCGGAGCAGGTTAGAGGCGGGCGGATTACCACCGCCACCGATGTGTACCAACTGGGGGTGCTGCTGTATGAGTTGCTGACCGGGCAGCGCCCGTATCGGTTGCCCAGCCGGATGCGAGACGAAATAGGGCGCGTGATCATGCAAGAAGAACCCACCCGTCCCTCTACGCTGGTCGCCGATACCGGCAAGGAGGTGGGCGCGGCGCGGCGTGTCAGCACCGAACAACTGCGGCGGGAACTCAGCGGCGACCTCGACAACATTGTGCTGATGGCGCTAAAGAAAGATCCGGGCGAGCGCTACAGTACGGTGGAACTGTTGGCCGAAGACATCCGCCGTCACCTGGGCGGCTTGCCGGTGGTGGCGCACCGTGACTCGGTAGCGTACCGGCTGAGCAAGTTTATCCGACGTAATCGGGTGGGGGTCAGTACGGCAGCACTGATGCTGGTGTCGCTGGTTGGGGGGTTGGCAGGAACGATGTGGCAGGCACAGGTGGCTGCTGCCGAGCGTGACCGGGCACAGCTTGAAGCCCGAAAAGCACAACAAACAGCGGCGTTTTTGGTGGATTTGTTTGAGGCGTCGGACCCACAACAGCAGCAGGGAGACGAACAAACAGCCCGAGAGTTGCTGGAAGCAGGCGAGGCGAAGATTACCCGTGAACTGGCCGATCAGCCGGCCGTGCGGGCGGCGCTGCTGTCGGTGATGGGGCAGGTGTACCACAACATGGGGCGCTATGGGCAAGCCGAGGCGCTGCTGCGAGAGGCTTTGTCGGTGCAACAAGCCATCCAGCAGGCACCGGATGCAACCGTAGCCGAGACAAAGCGCTATCTGGCAGAATTGTATCGGGCGCAAGGTGCCTACGCCGCCGCTGATTCATTACTAGCCGACGTATTGCGCCTTCAGCAACAGGTTCTGGGCGATGAACATGCCGAAATCGCGCTTACGCTGCGGGCGCAGGCCGGGGTTTATGAAGGACAAGGACGGATGGACCAGGCCGAGCAAGCCTTTCGCCGTGCCCTTGCCATGCAGGAGCGGCTCCTAGAAGTGGACGACCCTGAAGTCTCCGTCACCATGAACAACCTGGCCGTGCTCTTGCAACAAAAAGGCGACTACGCCGAGGCTGAACGTTATTATCAATTGTCCCTGGCCGAAGGGCAGCGCATTCTGGGCGAAGATCATCCTTCAAACCTGGAGACGGCCTACAACATCGGCCATCTGTTGTATACCCTTGGTGATGTTGATGCCGCTGACTCGATCTACCGCGCGGTGCTGCCGCGTTACCGGGCGGTGTATGGCGGCCAGCACCCCGATGTGGCGTTTTTGCTCAACAGCCAAGCGTCGGTGTTGTATGACCTGGGTGATGAGGCGGGCACCGAAGCCGCGTATCAGGAAGCCCTCGCCATTTATCGGGCAACCGTCTCGGAGACCAGTCCTGACCTCTTGCGCGTATTAAACAACTATGGCTGGTTCTTGGGAGCAGTGAAGCAGGATTATCCAGCGTCTGCTGAGGTTTTTGCCGAAGTGTTAGCGATCCGGCGGGAGATCCTGCCGCATCCGCATCCGGATATCGCCTTGAGCCTCCACAACCTTGCTTCCGTTTACCATCGGATGGATCATCCGCATGCGGCCGTGCCGTTGTTGGAGGAAGCGCTGGTGCATTTTAACGCGACGTTGCCAGATGGACACCTGCGTACAGCCCGGACACAGCAGCGTCTGGCGCAGTGTTTGGTCGATCTCCAGCGCCCTGCCGACGCCGAACCGCTGCTGTTGGCAGCCTACGCCGCGTTTCAAACCAACGCCGCTGCCGATAGTGCCACAGTACAGCGTGCCCGCCGCCAACTGGCGGAATTATACGAGGTGTGGGGCAAGCCGGAGCAGGCCGCTGCGTACCACATGGAGGCTACTGCTCCTGCACCGTGATCTCGGTCGTCTGGCCTGTCACTACCTCAAACGGCGTATTGACGAAGTTGCCCAGCCGATCCCACACCCGAACATAATACGTACCCTCGCGCACCACGATGTCGCGCCCGTCGCATTGCAGCGCCCGGCTGGAGATACGGCGTCCTTCTTCGTTCTCGTATCCAAACCAGCAACGCAGGTCTGTGGTGGGTGCTTCGCCTCGGAACACATAGCGGGCCCGAACCAGGCCGAAGGGCACCGTCAGTTCGATGGTTTGCGGGTCTTCGGTAGTGACTTCCACGTTTTCGATGACATACGGCGTGAGCGCGTGGTCGGATTGGACGGTATAGACGCCGGGGCGTACGGGGCCGCCATTGGCATAATGAAGCCGGTACACGGCCTCCCCGTTTTGCATCAACTCCTGATGCTGCCGCAGGGGGGCCTCATGGCCTTCCGGCCGTACCACAATATGCAGGCGGACGGTCTGGACTGCTTCAAACAGCAACGTTTTGTCTTCGCCCGCGACGATGGTTTCGGTAATTGCGAGTTCGTTGTCTTGGTTGAGGGTTGCCTCAAAATCGTAGGTGCCGGGCAGTACAAAATGTTCTTCATACGGACGGAGCGAGAACACCTCATTGCCGTCCTGATAGGCGTGAGACAAGACGCCCCGTATCTCTTCGCCATTTTCAACAAAACGGGTTATGACGCGGGGAGGACGCGGAACGGTCACCACAACACGGGTGGTTCCTTCGGCTAAGACTTCCACTTCTTGCGTGATCGGTTCGTAGGTCACTCCGTTTAAGGTCGGCACCCCCGCTTGCAGCGTGTAGGTCCCGGCGTCAAATACAAACCGGCCATTACTGCTTACTGCCTGTGGGTCTTCGCTTGCGCGGGTGAGGGTGCCTTGCACGGGCAAAAAGTTGCCGTCGGCGTCTTGCCCTACCAGCCGGAATTCAGCGCGGGGACCCTGAGGCTGCGGGTCGGGTTCGCCGGGCGGCGGGGGTTCGCTGGCGGCGGTGGCTTCGATGGCCGCGCCCAGCGCTTCCGCCGAGTTGGCGTCGTGGTATTCGGTCCCGGAGGCGTCGGCGATGCACTGCAACGCGCCACGGGCTACATCCGTGAGGCCGAGGCCCACCACATGCACGCGGATGTTTACGCCGCTGTCTTTCCACGCTTGCACTAGGTCGCACGGGTCCGCGTCACACGTCTCGATGCCGTCGGAGATAAGCAGGATGTCGCCACCCTGTGTGCCGTGCTGGTTGAAGTCGTCGAGGGCGGCTTGCAGGCTGCGCGTGATGGGCGTTTTGCCCCGTGGCGTCACCCCCTCCACCCGTTCGGCCATGCGGGCGACGTTCTCGTCGGCGGGGCCAAACGGCACCGCCAACTCGATATCGGCGCAGTCGCTGGCGCGGCGGTGTCCGTAGAGCCTCAGCGCCACCTCGCGGTCGGTGAAAAGCGCGGGGTCGAGGTTATTAAACACCTGCTTCGCCACCTCAATCTTGCGCGAGGCATCGGGCAGTTCGCCCCACATCGAGTTCGAGCCGTCGAAGATGATGTAGAGCGGCGGTGCGGTCTGGGTAGCGGCTGTATTAAGCGTTGCAGCCAGCAGGAAAAGGCCAAATGTCAGGAAAGTGCGTCGAAGCCCACGCATGATGGTAGGTGTTGAGGGAAGGGGAACGGGGCCTCAAGATACAGCGCCGGGGTGGGTCGGATCTACTTTCGTTATTTGAGCAACACCATCCGCTGCGTTTTTCGGAAAGAACCGGCTTCCAGTTGATAAAGGTAGAGGCCCGACGGCAGGTTGTGGGCGTCGAACACCACGCGGTATACCCCCGGAGCCAATGTTTCATCCACGAGTTGCTGCACGGCTTGGCCCAGGGCGTTAAACACACGCAGGCGCACGGCGCTTGTCTCTTTGACTTCGAAGCGGATGGTGGTTTCGGGGTTGAACGGGTTGGGGTAGTTGGCGTGTAGCCGAAACGCACCGGGAATGGAATCGCCATCTCGTTCTACCGCCGTGGCCAGCGCTTCAATGTTGACAAGGATTTCGATGATGTCATCGTCTTCGTTTGGGTCATCGTTGTCCGGCGCCGAGGCTTCGAAAAGGACCGAAGCGTCCGGGTTGGCCTTGTCGGCGTCGAGCGTAAAGGAACCCTGATACGCCTCGCCTGCTTCTGAAAAGCCGCCCGTGAAGGTATACGTGATCCGGTTCGTGCCTCCGGGAAAACCTTCGGGATCAACCTCCACCTCCTTCATTTCATCGTTCGTGTCTACGGGGGTGGCAGTGCCGTTGGCAACAAACAGTCCGGTACCAAGGATGGGGTTCTTCCAATGCGGTGAGGTAGTGGCCGTAACCTTACAACGATCTGCTGCCTGATCGGGGGTACAGGAGAAAGAAAAGGTGACCGTGTCGCCCTCTTTGACGCTATTGTTCGAGGCAAATGCTTCAAGCGTAAAATCGATGTTGGTTTTGGGCTCCACCACGGTCGTGACTACCGCGACGTTGTTCTCTCTATTTGGGTCGCCGGGAAATCCGATCACTTCTACCTCGTTGCTGACCATGCCCACCTGTTTTACAACGGCGTTATAGGTGGCCGATTCGCTTTCGCCTGGCTCAAGGATAGCGGCATGGCGACATTGCATGGTGGATAGAGGTCGCCCCGTGTCGTCGTCGGTGGCGGTGCCCAGGGTGCAGTTGATGGGTACAGAATCGGCGACAAATCCGAGTGAATCCGCAAAGACAAGGTCGTCGGTCTCGACTAAAAAAGCAGTTTCTGGCCCATGATTCGTAACCGTAACCGTATAGCTCAGCGTGTCACCCACCAGAACTTGCGAGGCCGAGGCCGTCTTGGTAACCGACAGGTCGCTGCCGCCGCGTACGAGCGTGAAGACGCGCGCTGTGTTGTCGGATATAGTTCGATCAAGCTGACTCGAAGATACCTGAACTTGATTGGATACTTTTTTGGTAGAAGACGCGGGCAGGTCAAGGGCTTGAACAACGACCTGGTAACGCACCGTGACCTCCTTGTTTGCGCCCAGCGAACCCAGGGTACATGCAATCACGCTGAGTTCGGCATCGCCCGTTCCAGGGGCACACCCCGAGGGAAGTGAGTCAAGGACAAACGTCAAGGAGTCGGTATAAACCTGGTCGGTCAGCATCACATTGGTGGCTTCATCAGGACCAAAATTGGTGATGGTCACCTCATACCGGAGCGTATCCTGAACAAATACGGTGTCAATGGGCATTGCTACGTCATCAGAGCGAGGCAAGACGTCGAGGATGGTTTTTTTAACAACAAGGTCTGCCAGGGGTAAGGCATAGATCTCGATTCCATTAGTGTTGTTGCCGGGGTTGGGGTCGTCGGTGATGGACGTAACGGTGGAGGCGGCAGTGACGAATCCGGATTCTTCGGTGATGAGCTTCAGGCGACAAGCGAACGCATCGCCATTGTCCAGCAGATCGGCTTCCCATTGCACCGTGTTGTCATTAGGCATCGTGGGCGTGGCGCGCTCGCCACAGGCATCAACACTTTCGGTGAGCACCCTCAATTTCCCGTTACCATCAAGCGCGATGGTGACGATGACCATCTCTGCATCGTCGGGGCCATGGTTGGTCGCGGTTACATCCACATCCAGCGTATCACCGACGTTGACGTGCAGTGTGTCATCCTGGGCCATTTTATTCACGGAGGCATTCAGCAAGATACTGAGGTCGGCGCTTTGTGGAATTGCCACGTTGCCAAAGTCAATGTCAGCCGTGGTGGCCCCGGCGTTGACCGTTGCGGCATGGGCTCCGGTTTGGGGGAAGGTTTGTTGCCACCCGTTTTGGTTCACCTCGCGTACCGTGTAAGTGCCCGCATTGAGGTCGTTGATTTGATAGGTGCCATCGGCGCCCGTGGTGGCCGATGGCTCGCCGCCATCAGCCTGTCCGTTGTCGTTTTCATCGACATAGATGGTCCACCCGGCCAGGCCGGGCTCTCCGCCCTCGCGGGTGCCGTTCTGGTTGAGGTCGTGCCACTTGGTTCCGCTGATGCTTCCGGGAGAGGCTCCGCCGCCCTCCACGTTCACCGTCCCTTCGAGCGTGTTGTTGCCGGGGTTGGGGTCATCATTACTCTGGCCCACTGTGGCGGTGAATGTTTGCGGGCCGCCTGCATCAAACTGGAACTGGATAAAGATCTCTGAGCTACCACGCACCACATCCCGCGTACACACGGCTTCTTGTGGGCCGTTGAGAACACACGCGAGGGGCTGCGTCGGGTGCACGGGCGTCACGCCCAGAAACGTGACACCCGCCGAGGCGGTAACGGTTAATACGGCATCGAGTGCATCTGCCGGCCCCGACTGAAAGGCGGCAAAGAGATCCAGCACCTGTCCGACCTGATACGGCGGCGGTTCGGTAAGGCCCAGCGAGGGTTGGCTGTCGGTGGGTTGGGCATAGAGCGGCGAAACGGACGAAGCGCTGAGGAAAACCAGAACAACAAGCCCGAAGAAGCGAAGGGGGAGCATGATCGACGAGAGGACGCGTTAGAAAGGCACGTTCCCATCGTACGGTCGGTGGCTATCCGATTACCAGATCATCTTCTGTTCACATGGTACTCATTTGCCGTTCATTTTAAGAAAAAGGGAGACGGTTACTCATACCGCAGGCTTTTCACGGGGTCGGCGAGGGCGGCTTTAAGGGCTTGATAGCTCACCGTCATTAGCGCGATTCCCAGTGCCAGCACACCCGCTAGCACGAACACGCTGGCACCCAACTCAATGCGGTAGGCGTAGTCGTCCAGCCAGCGCTGCATCAGGAAATAGGCAACCGGGAGACCCACCAAAAAGGCGATACCGACCAGCTTGACAAAATCCTTCGACAGCAGAGCGATGATGCTCGGGATCGACGCACCCAGCACCTTGCGTACGCCGATTTCGCGGGTGCGTTTTTCAGCCGTGAAGGAGGCCAGCCCGAACAGGCCGAGGCAGGCCACTAAAAGGGCCAGCACCACAAACGCTGAGAGTACCTGTCCGAGTTGTTGCTCGCTGCGGTAGAGGCGGTTGTACACGTCATCGAGGAAACGGTAGGTGAAGGGGCGGTGCGCGGCAAACTGTCCCCATACGGTTTCCAGGTGCGTCATCGCGGCGCGGGTGTTGCCGGGGGCAAGGCGGACGATCAGGTGGTTGGCCCAGCGCGGTTCATACCAGATCGCCAGCGGCTCAATTGTCTCATGCAGCGAACGGAAATGGAAATTATTCACCACGCCCACCACTTCGCCGCTGTTCACATCAACGGCCACCCGGCGGCCGATGGCGTCTTCGGCTTCCCAGCCGAGGCGGTTGAGCATGGCCTCATTCAGGATATACTGATACGCGCCCGAGTCGGGGGCGGGCGGATGCTCGGGGAAAGCACTGCCTGCCAGAACAGACAAGCCCAGCCCATCCACAATGCCCGCGTCCACCGGCATGCCTTTGACGTACAACTCTTCTTCTTTGGACATCCCTTCCGCCTGAAAGCCTGAGGTCCAGCCGAGTTCACCGGGAATCTGGTTCACGGCGGCGGCGGCGATGACCGACGGGCTTTGCTTAAACATCTCCACCATGGCGGGATACTGCTCGCCCAAAATCGGGTCGTTTAGCGGCAGCACCACCAGGTGTTCCATGTCGAACCCAAGGTGCTGGTCGCTGATAAACCGAAGCTGATTCATCACCACAAACGCCCCGATGATCAGCACCGCCGAGATGCCGAACTGCAAAACGACGAGCCCTTGTCGCAGCCAGGCGGTACCGCGCCCCGCATGGATCCGTCCACGTAGCACGCGGACGGGCTCGAAACGGGAGAGGTAAAACGCCGGGTAGCTGCCCGTGGCGAGGCTGACCACGACGAACAGGGCGACAAGGAGCAGCATGAGCGTTGGGTGCAGCAGGGCGGAAAAGGTAAGCGCCTTGCCCGAAAGGGCGTTAAACCAAGGCAAGCCCAGGGCAAAAAGCCCCACCGCCAGCACCAGTGCAGCGAGGGTCAGCAAGACCGACTCGCTGTAAAACTGCCCCACCAACTGCGCCTTGTACGCCCCCAGCGCTTTGCGCAGGCCCACTTCCTTCGCCCGCTGGGCCGAGCGAGCCGTGGCGAGGTTCATGTAGTTGATGCACGCAATGAGCAGGATCAGCAGCGCTACGGTGGCAAAGCCATACACCGAGGTCGCATCGCCCGTCGGGTCGAGGTCGTAGGCCACGTCGGTGCGCAGGTGGATGTCCGTGAGAGGCTGGAGGACGAGGTTGCGCGGCTCGTCGCCTGCGGCTTCCAGGCGGGCGACAAGGGCATCGATTTTCTGGGTGAGGGCCGTTGCCGAAGCGCCTTTTCCCAGCCGTACATAGGTGAAGAAGTTGGCGGAGCCCCACGTCTCGGTCGAGGCCCAGTACGTACGGCTGGCAAACGAGGCGAGGAAATCGAAGTGATAGTGCGAGTGTAGCGGCACGTCTGCCATCACGCCCGTCACCTCAAACTCCTGGTCGTTGTTGCGGACGATGGTTTGCCCTACAGGGTTTTCCTCGCCGAAGTATTTGCGGGCTGTGGTTTCGGTGAGGACAACGGTGTTCGGGCGGTTCAGCGCGGTTTCGGGGTCGCCATGCAGCAACGGATGGGTAAAAACCTCAAAAAACGTCGAGTCAGCAAAGTAGAAGGCGTTGTTGTCGAACACCTGCTCGCCAACACGTACCACGCCACCATGCGCGTCGAGACGGGTGGCGGCTTCGACTTCGGGAAACTCACGCAGGAAAAGCGGGGCGACGATGGTGGGCGTCAGGCCGAGTTCGCCTCCAAACGTTTCCTCGTACAGGTTCACCCGATAAATGTCGTCGGCGTGTTCATGGTAGCGGTCGAAACTGAGTTCGTCGCGCACGTACAGCGAGAGCAGCAGGCAACACGCTACGCCCACCGCTAGGCCCACGATGTTTATGAGGCTGTAGCCGGGGTTGCGTTTTAGATTACGCAGGGCGACGGTGAGGTAGTTCTTGAACATCGCAAGTCTCCAGTAAAGTTCATCGGTAAGGGTGTGCTGGCGGCGGTGCTTGCCCCAGTACACCTTCTCGTATTCTGCGCGGCCCCCCTCGAGGTCGCCCATGTTGTCCACCGCAAGGCGGAAGGCGGCCTCGTCATCGCGTCCCTGTGCCTGCTGGTGGGCGACGAAATCGCGCAGGTGGCGCTCCAGTTCGTCGAGGTCGTCGTTGAGGAAGACGCGGCGGTAGGCGTGGAACTGTCGCCAGGTGGCAATGGCCGTTTCGAGGTTGAAGCTACCCATCGTTGCAGCTACTCATAACGGAGGCTTTTGACCGGGTCGGCGAGGGCGGCTTTGACGGACTGGTAGCTCACCGTCAGCACCGCGAGTACAAGCACGATGGCACCCGCGACCACATAATTCCACCCGCCATTGGGCACCCGGTAGGCATAACTTTGCAGCCACCAATCGGCGAGCAGATAGGCCACGGGGAGGGCAATCAGGAACGAGACGCCCACTACCAACAGCACTTCGCGGTTGAAAAGCACCAGGATATCCGCAACGCTGGCCCCCAGCACCTTGCGCACGCCCATCTCTTTGCGGCGTTTCTCGGCGTTGAACGCCGCCAGGCCGAACAAGCCCAGGCACGCGATGAAGATGCCAATGATGGAAAAGGCGGTAAACACGCGGCGCTGCCGCCGGTCGCTGTCATACAGTTGCGCGAATTGCTGATCGAGGAAAAAGGCTTCCAGCGGATACAGCGGTGAAAAGGTGCCCCAGGCCTGTTCGATGGCCGCCATCGTTTCATCCAAATGCGCGGTCTCCACCTTGACCAAAATCTCGCGGTAGTCGGCGTTCATGGCCACCACGAGAGGGGCAATCGGCTGGTGCAGCGACTCGAAGTGAAAGTCGGCCACCACACCAATCACTTCTTTGGCGGTGGAGTCTCGAAACTGATTCTCGAACCGTTGGCCGAGGGCTTCCTGGGGCGTCCAGCCAAACAGGTCGGCGGTGGTCTTATTGATGATGACGGCCCGGGCCGAGTCGGTCGGGAAGTCGGGGTCAAAGTCGCGCCCGGCCAGCATCTGCACGTCCATCACCTCGCCAAAAGCGGCGTCGGTGTACAGCGTCCGCAGCGTATAGGTCTTCTCCCACTGTTCTCCTGCGCGAAACAGGAATGTGTCGAAAAAACCACCGGGCGTGCCCGACATCACGCTCGACACCTGGACGCCGGGGAGTTGCTCGATGGTTTCCTGAAACGTCTTGAGGTGGGGCCGGATGTCGCCGTTGTTGATGGCAATGTTCATCAGTTGCGCGGGCTGGAACCCGAGCTGCTTGTCGGCGACGTAGTCGAGCTGCCGGTTCACGATCAGGGTACCGATGATGAGCAGGCTGGAGATGGTGAACTGAAAGACGATGAGCCCGCGCCGCACCACCACCTGCGAGGATCCGAAGCTGATTTTTTCCTTGAGCGCCTTCACGGGCTCGAACGACGAGAGGAACAGAGCCGGATACGCGCCTGCCAACAAGCCCGTCAGCAGCAGAAAAACGACAGCAAAGCCCACCACTTCGACAGAGAACAGATCGACGACCAGCCGCGTGCCGATGACCTGCTCAAACCAGGGCCGGAGGAGATAGACCGTGCCAAAGGCGAGCACGCCTGCTGTGGCGGTCAGCAGCAGGGCTTCGCCCAGAAACCATGACATCAGGTGCAGTCGCCACGCACCGAGGGTTTTGCGAATGCCAATTTCCCGCGCCCGGCCCACCGAGCGTGCCGTCGTCATGTTGACAAAATTGATGCAGGCCACCCCGATGATGAGCAGCGCAATCACCATAAACAGATAGATCACGGCTTTGCTGCCGTGGATGACCCGCCAGTCGTCCGTGTCGCCATCGAAATAAATCGCTTCCAGCGGTTGCAGCATTAGGTCGATGCGGCGGTTGTTGCGCGCCATATCTTCCCCGAAGTATTGATCCATAAACCTAGGGAGTTGGGCTTGCAAGGAAGTCGGGTTTACCTCGGGAGACAGCATCACGTACGTGAACAAGGTGTTCCACCACCATTCGCTATAGAAGCGGGCTTCGCGGACGGTTTCCATGCTGATAAGCAAATCGAACGCGACGTGGGAGCGGGTATGCGGCGGCTGCCGGAAGACCCCGGTCACTTCAAATGTCATATCGCCGTCCACCAGGAGGGTTTGCCCGACCGGATTGCGTGTCCCGAAATACTTTTGGGCAGTGGCTTCAGAGAGCACCATCGTGTTTGGACGGGCCAAGACGGTTTCCGGATCACCTGCGAGGAGGGGATAGGAAAAGACCTGGAAGAAGTTGGCGTCGGCGATAGAGAGCCGTTGCTCCAAAAACTGGTCGTCCCCGATGGTTACGACGCCGTCAGATGGCATCAGGCGGGTGGCCTGTTCGATCATGTCGGGAAAGTGATCGGCGAGGGCATCCCGGAATGGGGCCGAGGTAATGCCTACCCGATTCAGTCCGTCGTCGTCCTCCACCACCCGCACCACCCGATAGATCCGGTCGCCCTGCGCATGGAAGGTGTCGGTGCGTAATTCGTTCTGGACGAACAGGTAGATAAACAGGCAGCACACCCCGCCCAGCGCAAGCCCCGCAACGTTGATGAGGCTGTAGCCTTTCTGCTTGATAAAATTGCGGACGGCAATCTTGAGGTAGTTCTTGAACATGGAGAGTCTCCAGTAAAGTTCATGCGTCAACGTGTGCTGGCGGCGGTGCTTGCCCCAGTACACCTTCTCGTATTCCGCGCGGCCCCCCTCGAAGTCGCCCATGTTGTCCACCGCAAGGCGGAAGGCGGCCTCGTCATCGTGTCCCTGTGCCTGTTGGTGGGTCACAAAATCGCGGAGGTGGCGCTCCAACTCGTCGAGGTCGTCGTTGAGGAAGACGCGGCGGTAGGCGTGGAACTGCCGCCAGGTGGCAATGGCCGTTTCGAGGTTGAAGCTACCCATCGTTGCAGCTACTCATAGCGGAGGCTTTTGACCGGGTCGGCGAGGGCGGCTTTGACGGACTGGTAGCTCACCGTCAGCCACGCGATCACGAGGGCGATGGCCCCGGCACCGACGAAGACACCGACGCCCAGGGTGATATGGTCGGCGAAGTGGTCCAGCCAGCGCTGCACGAGGACATAGGCCACCGGAAGCGCGATGACGATGCCCAGCAGCACCAGCCGGGTCACCTCGCTCGTGAGCAGGCGCACCAGCGTGGGCACGCTCGCGCCGAGGACCTTGCGCACGCCGATTTCTTTCGTGCGCTGCTCGGTGGTGAAGGCGACGAGTCCGAACAGGCCGAGGCACGAGATGAAGATGGCGATGAACGCGAAGATGTTGGCGAGGCGGCCCATGACGGTTTCGCTGCGGTACGTCGCCTCGAATTCTTCGTCGAGGAAGCTGTAGTCGAACGGGTATTCCGGGTTGAACCGCTGCACCGTGGCTTCGAGGGTCGCGAGGGCTTCGGCGGTTTGGCCGGGCTGGGTGCGCACATAGACCTGCCGCGTATCCGAAGGCGACAGCATAATCACGACCGGTTCTTCGGGCTCATAAAGCGAGTTCATGTCGAAGTTTTTCACCACCCCGATCACGGGGCCCGTGCGCCTCCAGAAACTGAGCGTGGTGCCGATGACCTCCTCGCCAAGGAGTTGCGCCGTTTCTTCGTTGATGAGGAAACCGGCGCTGTCTGCGCCAAAGGCTTCGCCGAAGGCCCGCCCCGCCACCATCTCCATGCGCATCGTCTCGATGAAGTCGTGCGCCACGCTCATGATGTAAAACTCATGCACGGCTTCCGGGTCTTTCCCTTCCCAGGTTACCCCACCCGTGCTGCTGTTGATTTCGAGTGGACTGGAGCGCACCGCCGTAACATTGGCGATGCTGGGTTCGGACAACAGGGCTTGTTTGATCGTGGGAAATTGTTCTTGGAGCGCACCTTCCTGAGGCAGCGCGATGATATTTTCGCGATCCAACCCGATGTTTTTGGAGCGCAGGTAGTCCATCTGCTGATAGACCGCCACCGTGCCGGTAATGAGCAGCATCGAAAGCCCAAACTGGAACACGACGAGGCTTTTGCGCAGCAAGGCGGCACGGGAGCCCGGGCGGAACGTGTTGCGCAGCACCACCAGCGGGTGGAGCGACGAGAGGTAAAGGGCGGGATAGCTGCCTGCGAGCAGGCCCACCACCATCGCCAGGGCGAAGCCGCCCAGCCAAAAACTACCGCCCAGGGCACCGAGGGAGAGAGATTTGGTGGTGAGGGTGTTGAAGAGCGGCAGCAGGGCCGCGACCGTGCCCAGGGCCAGCAAAAACGCGACGCCTGCTAACAGCAGTGCTTCTCCCAAAAACTGTGTAATCAGCGAGCCTTGGTTGGCACCTACTGCCTTACGCACCCCGATCTCGCGGGCCCGCTTGGCGGCACGGGCCGTGGCGAGGTTCATAAAGTTGATGCAGGCAATCAGCAGCAGGAATACGGCCACGATGGAGAATATGCGGACATACACAATGCGCCCGCCCACCAACTCGCCATTTTCAAACTCACCATGCAGATACATGTCTTCATACGGCTGGAGGAAAAGCTGCTCGTTCGCGCCTTCCTCATGCGCCATCACCACGCCCGCAATTTGTTCACTGACGGCGCTCGCAGACGCATCCTCGGCCAGTTTCACATAGAGCGGAAAACTGTTGTTGCCCCACTGTTCGACCCAGGGGTTTCGGTCGAATAATTCCTGAATGGGAATAATCACATCGGATTGGAAGGAGGAGTGGCGGGGTGGATCGGCAATAACTGCACTGATTGCAACCTCTTTGCGGTGGTTAATCGTCAAGGGTTGCCCGAGCACGTTGCCCTGTTGCTGCCAGTCGTCGCCAAACAGCCTCCGTGCCATGCGGTCGGTGATAACAGCGCTGTTGGCGGTAGAGAGGGCGGTTTCGGGGTTGCCCTGCAGGAAGGGGAGCGCAAAAACGTTAAAAAAATCGGCGCTGGCGTGAGTGCCCGATTCGCGGAAGTTTTGTGTGCCGCTGGTGATGATGAACGAATCTCCCAACGAATGCACGGCCTCTTCAATAGCGGGGTATTCGGTTTCGAGGACTTCGGCCAGCGGCTTCGAGGTCGACGTCCAGGTATAAATGTCTCCTCCAATATTCACATGCCGCTTCACCTGATGGATCTGGTCGCCCTGTTCCAGGAAACGATCATGCTGCAACTCATCCTGCACCCAGAGAAAAATGAAAAAACTGGCCGCCAGCCCTACTGCCAGCCCGGTGATGTTGATAAATGAATAGCCTTTTTGTTTGCGCAGGTTGCGCAGGGCGACGGTGAGGTAATTCTTGAGCATCGCAAGTCTCCAGTAAAATTCGTCGGTGAGGGTGTGTTGGCGGCGGCGCTTGCCCCAGTACACCTTTTCATATTCCGCGCGGCCCCCCTCGAAGTCGCCCATGTTGTCCACCGCCGCCCGAAAGGCGGCTTCGTCATCCATGCCTTCTGCCTGCTGGTGGGTCACAAAATCGCGGAGGTGGCGCTCCAACTCGTCGAGGTCATCGTTGAGGAAGACGCGGCGGTAGGCGTGGAACTGCCGCCAGGTGGCAATGGCCGTTTCGAGGTTAAAACGCGGCATGGCGGTTCTCATAGGGCGGGGCGCAGCGCTGGGCCCCAGAGGCTCGCCAGAATCGCGCTCAGGTCGAGCCAGTCGTGCTTGGCCTTGGCGAGGGCTTTTTCGCCTTTTGCGGTGAGATCGTAGTATTTGCGGCCCGGTCCCGAGTCCACATGCCGCCACGAAGCCGTCGCGAGGCCCCGGTTCTCCAGGTCGTGCAGCAGTGGGTACAGGCGGTTGGCGGTCCACGCGATACGGCCCTGGGACAGGTCTTGCACACGCTGGATGATTTCGTAGCCGTAGGTGGGGCCGTTGGCGAGCATGGCAAGCACCAGGGGCTCGAATGAGGCCGCAAGCAGGGGTTTGGGAAACATGAAGGCTGGAATGATGGGTGGGATGGGTCGAGAAATGGATGTATATCCGAAAATGGATATAGGCTACACGAACGGCAGAAGGAAAGGTTACAGGGCGGCTTCTTTTTGGAAAAATGTTAAGGGTGTAAGCCGCAGGCAAAGGTTGTTAAAAAAGCTGGCGGTGGGGTACTAATTCGCAAAACGGGGCGTAGGTGACTCATTCGCTGATACAACTGATGAATGTCATGATCCTGCGCCCTGCTATCTTGGTTCTATTGCTCACGCCTCTGTTCGTGGAAGCGACCGCTGCGTTCCCGCTTGCGTATCCAGAGGAGTGCATCGCCATCCGCCATGACCGCGACGATGCGGATTATGTGGCGCTGGGCGAGCAATTCCCGTCGGTGGGCAAGGTGGGGCGAGGCGGTGATGGCACGCTCATCGCGCCGCAGTGGGTGCTCACGGCAGGGCATGTGGCACGCGGCATGGCGCGGCGTTCGGGTGGGGCGTTTCCTGTCTTTTTCGCGATCGATGATGGGGAGGTAGAATATGCCGTCTCGCAGGTCATTGTGCATCCTGATTTTGTGCCGATGGGCGGTCACGACATTGCCCTGTTGAAGTTAGATCGGCCCGTGGAGGGTATTGCGCCCGTGGCGTTGTATACCGCCCATGATGAGCAGGGAAAACCGATTGTGCTGGTGGGGCACGGCGATACCAAGTCGGGGAACGGCGGCGAGTGGGTGGTAGATCGGAAGAAGCGGGGAGCCACCAACGAGATCGACCGGGTCACCGACGGCCATATCACTTTCACCTTCGACGCGCCCCCTGCGGGCACGGAGTTGGAAGGCACGGCGGGGCCCGGCGACAGCGGCGGGCCTGCGTTTATCCTGGTCGATGATCAGCCGCACCTCGCCGGGGTGAGTTCGTTGGGCCAGCCGGGTGCGAAGGGGCCGGGCACGTACGGCGCCATCGAGTACTTCGTACGGGTGTCCACCCATCACGACTGGATCACCGAGACGATGCAAAACCCACCAGCCGAGCGGCTGGTGAACGTAGAAAACGCAGAAGGTGAGTCCGATGGCGCGGTGGTGGTAAGGGAAGGTCCAACTAGGCGCGGAGCAGCAGGGCGCGTCGGGCGGGGTGGACCGGCTGGACCCCCGGCGCATGTGGAAGGGCTCGGCCTCCTGATGATCGAACGCAACGGAGCCATTCAGATGGTCGGGCGCATCGATGAACTGGTGCCACCTGAGCTAAACGCCCTCAACCTGCGCCCGCCTGCCCAACTGCGCACCCTGGATGGAACCGCGGTGACCTCCCTCGCCGATTTTCAGGCGCGGTACAACGCTATTGCGCCCGGCACGGAACTGGTGCTGATGTTTGACCACAACGGCGAGAAAAAAGAGGCGCGGATGACGAAGCAGTAGTTGTCTCTTTTTCGCTCGAATGGTGCTTATGGGTACAGCA
>JAUIDY010000206.1 GCA_030428385.1 Rhodothermia bacterium
GGTACGTTCCTATCGGGGGTTGCTCGTGCATGTCTTCGGTCGCCTCGCTGCTGCCATGCTCTTGCTCACCTTCAACTCTTAATTCGCATGTACAGGTAAATGTGAGTTCTTTCGCTATCAATCAAGATCAGGGAAGGAGATAAAGGCCTCAAACACTAAAAAAAGGCCTATTCTGGTGTCAGGGCGCTTCATGGAGTTGCAATGTTGTACTTCCACCCTAGGTACTCCTGAAAACCGCTCTGAACGCAACGTTTGGAGCGGTTTATTTATTGGTGTGTGCCCCAGAGGATGTTTCCTCATTGGGTACTCACGAAACGAGGTCGTATATTCATCGGCTCCCACCCTTTGCAACGAACCGTTACCACCATGAAGTCTGCTCTTCCGCTTCTACTGTTTGCCTTCCTTTTTGCTGCTTGTGCTGACTCCGAAACCACTACCCCAGAACCGGAGTCTGCCGCTGATGCTGTCGCCGCAACGCCTGCTGAAATGGGCGACTTCGACGCCGAACTTGGTGTCCAGCTATGGAGCTTCCGGGAGCAAGCGCAGGCCGACCCCTTGGCGATGCTGCAAATGGTACACGACATGGGATTCACGCACGTCGAGACCGCTGGACTCTACAACATGTCTGCCGATTCGCTCGCCCTGGCCATCGATAACACCGGGCTCGATGTAACCTCGATGCACGTCTCTTATGATGACATGACGAACAACGTAGAGACGGTGATCGCCAACGCAAAAGCCATGGGGGTTGAGTATGTAGGCATCGCCTGGTATCCGCACGAAGGCGATTTTACGGAGGAAACCGCCCGCCAAGCCATTGCCGACTTTAATGCGTTCGGCCAAACGCTCAATGAGGCGGGCCTCAAGTTTTTCTACCACAACCACGGCTACGAACCCCGTCCGTACGGAGATGGCACATTGCTGGACCTGATTATTGATGAGACGGACCCGGAACTGGTTACGTTTGAAATGGATGTGTTGTGGACGTGGTTGCCCAACGTCGATCCCGTCGCGCTCATCCAGCGCCATCCCGGTCGGTTTAAGCTGATGCACATCAAAGATATGCAGCCGGGCATTGAACGCGGCTCTCTAAGCGGTGGACTTCCCTCCGAACAGAAATCGGTGATCGGCGAAGGACAAGTGGATTGGCCAACGCTGCTCCGGGTGGCTGAGGAAGACGGGTTCGAACATTATTACCTCGAAGATGAGTCGACCGACCCCGTAGGCAATGCCCCGAAAAGCGTTTCCTACTTAAAATCACTCACCTACTGATCCGGTCTTAACCCATAGATGCCCAAGCCTGCGCACCGTAGACAACGCTCTCACAGGCTGGGTCTCATCGGACTGGCGTTTGTAGCCTTTGTTGCCCTCGGGTTGCCTGATGGCTTACTCGGTGTAGGGTGGCCTGCTATCCGGGAGGGGTTTTTTATCCCGCTGGATGCCATTGGCCTGTTTCTAACGGCGCTGGTTGTTGGCTACATGGTTTCCAGCTTTTCCAGCGGATTGCTTCTCCAGCGGCTGGGCGTAGGGCTTTTGCTAGCGATCAGTTGCTTGCTCACAGGGGGCGCGTTAATTGGCTATACCCTTGTGCCACAGTGGTGGATGATGGTTGCGCTGGGGGTGATCGCTGGGCTGGGGGCAGGAGCCATCGATGCCGGGCTCAATACCTATGTGGCCCTCCACTTTGGGGATGGGCTCATGCAGTGGCTCCATGCGAGTTGGGGCGTTGGTATCACGATGGGGCCGCTTATCATGACCTATGGCCTCACAACCTATCAGGCATGGCAATACGGGTATCAGGCAGTAGGTATTTTTCAACTTGTGCTTGCCGTTTGTTTTGTCCTGACCCTTTCCTGGTGGGTTCAGCGCCATGCCTCGGAAAGCCATACGCGACAGAAACAACGGACCGCGCATAAAACCCCCATCCGGGATTCTCTGAGGCAGCCTCAGGTATGGCTCAGTGTAGGCCTGTTTATTCTGTATGCGGGTGCTGAAGCCTCGCTTGGGACGTGGATCTATACATTACTGACGGAGTCGCGTGGGGTCAATGAGGCGATGGCGGGGTTTTTAGCCGGCAGTTATTGGTTTACCTTCACCGTTGGTCGGATTCTGGCCGGGTTGGTTGCTGTGCGGATTGGGGTTCATAAACTGGTGATTGGTGGGCTCAACGGGGCACTGCTAGGCGTTGTGCTCTTGATCTGGAACCCGTCCAAAATAGCCAACCTTGTGGCGGTGGCCGTGGTTGGACTAGCTATTGCGCCTATTTTCCCCGCTATGGTGTCGGGCACCATGAGGAGAGTGGGAGAACACCATGTTGGCAACACCATCGGCATACAGATGGCGGCTACAGGGTTGGGCATGGCCCTCATTCCCAGTCTAATGGGTGTCTTGGCACGTGGGCTGTCCTTAGAAGTGATTCCCGTTTGCTTGCTGGTCGTCTATGCCGCCTTGCTAGGGTGTTACTTCTTAGCCGTAAACACAGGAGTAGACCAACGAGGAACCGCTGACATCAGCGCAGCGATGTAGGGCCCCGGTGAATCGTACGGAGCCCTGTCGTGGTGTCGGAATGCAAGACCCGTACAGTCTGTTGCTTTATGATATGGGAAATCGCACACGCGGCAGGTGGGCGGGTTTTCAGCAACGGGCGGTATCGGGTGAGGTGCCCCCGCTTGCCGATTAAAAGGCGCATGACAGACGATGTGGACGTTCTCCGTTGCGTATGTCGGTGTATCGCCGTACCTACTACGGGCTGCCTTTGCATCGACCATCTAGCATTACGAAGAACCATGTCTGAAGACGCCACCAACTCCCGCCCCGATGTGGTCCAGGATGTGTACCTGGAATACCTGAACGAACAGCGTGAGGCGGGCACGCTAAACCTCCGCGTAGCTGCAGGGTATCTGCAAGATGGCTTTGGGTTGTCACCCGAAGCCGTCCATACGGTGCTCAACTACTGGGTAGATTCGCTGAACGAATCATCCCCAGCGCCTTCACCCGAGGCAGCGGCCTATCAGGCCGCAAGCGCATCGGTGCTGCAAAGCCTTGCAAACCTACAGACGCAGATGAATCTTTTGCAGCAAGCCTCCGAGACCGAGCGGGAAGCCCTGTCGGTGGCCTTTATCGTAGGTGGGGCGGAGGTGGCGGACAAGCTGCAGCAGTGTACCGAGCGCGGGGCGTTGATCGCGGCGTGGCAGAAAAAACTGGCGGCCCTGCAAGCATTGCTGACCGAGGGGGAGCTTGCGCCCGAACACCAGGCGTAGCACCGGGTCAGCAAAAGCAAATGGGTCAAGGCAGAATAACTGGCTCGTCAAAAGGAGGAGACCCGTCCTATGGGTATGCTTTTCCCTACCTGCTGCCCGGTTTGTCCCCTGCACGGTGGGTAATGCGTTGTAGGAGGTAACGGAGCACGTTCTTTGTAGACCATCCCGGCTTCCGAGCCCATACGCCTGAAAAAGGCGATGAAGTGGATGGTTCACCGCACCGAAAGTCACCATTCACAGGCCTTGTGTGGTGTTGTGGCTCCGGTCATTCACTCAACGCACTACAACCTGTATCTGGAGGTCCCCCCTTGAAAAAGAAACCATCCCGCACCACCCAACGCTCTGCCGCCTTACTCGACGCCGTCAGTGGCAAAGGCGTCCGAATCGCGGCACAAAAAAGGCCCATGAAGTTATCGGCTGCCCACGTGCTGGAGCAGTTGATCCAGCTTAAAGTGGTGAAAAAAGACGCCCACAAGTCCCTCGAAACCTACGTCACGCTCTCGCCGCAGCATCCGTGGGAGGACGATAAAGGGTGGCTGGAGGCCCTGAACCCGCGTTCTTTTTTCTCCAATGGCTCGCATCCCAACATGTCGTGGGTTCCGGAGGAAGGGCAACCGACCGGGTATCTGGATATCTGGTTCGAAAACCTGGAGCCCAACAGCCTGTATTTTGCCCAGATCGAGGTAGGCTCGGATGGCACGGGTAGCTTCGATGTGCGCCCGGTTTCGGAAGGGGCCAGCCTGAACTTTGCGATGATCAGCGCAACGGCCGGCTTTTATCAAACCCTGCTGGCACCGCTGGAAACGGTGGTTGGTGGGCTGGGCCTGATCCGCGTGATTCGTGACGACTGGGTGTTTTATGAGGTAACGCTGTTGAAGGCGGCCTGATCCGAGATCAAAAATTGACGCAAAAGGGGTGTTGGGCTTGATGGGTTTTGTTATTATGGGGCTCATGAAAAACCCAACCTATCGCTCTGTATGGAGCACGGGATTCCTTATGGCGGCCCTGTTGCTGGGTGGCTGTGAGTCGAGTCCAGACACCCCTCCTGCGGCTGCCCCGGCCGCTACTCCGCCTCCTGCCGAAACCAGCGACATCGTATCGCATCAGGTTCCGTATCCCACCTTCGGCGAAATCGAACGCCTCGATCCGGCGCTGGATGATCTGATTCCTTCCGACGCGCAGCTTCAAAAGCTGGCGGAAGGATTCGATTGGTCGGAAGGCCCGGTGTGGGTGCAAGAAGGAAACTACTTGCTGTTCTCTGATATTCCCCCGAACAACATCTACAAGTGGGACGCGGGTGCAGGCATCTCGCTCTTTATGCATCCCAGCGGGTATGATGGCGACCGCACGGACCTGCGCGAGCCGGGGTCAAACGGATTGACCATCGACGCCGATGGGGCGCTGTTGCTGGCCGAACATGGAAACCGCCGCATTGCACGCTTGGCTTCGCTGGCCGACCCGGACGGAGAAAAGACAACCCTGGCGGACCAGTACGAGGGCGGACGGCTCAACAGCCCGAACGACCTCATTGTGGCGTCGAGCGGAGATGTTTATTTCACGGACCCGCCCTATGGGTTGGCGCAACAGATGAACGACCCCGAAAAGGAACTCGATTTTCAGGGAGTGTACCGGATTCGTCGCTCGGGAGAGATGCCGTATCCCGTTGAAAAGCTGGCGGAGCAAACCCGTCCTAATGGTATCGCCCTGTCGCCGGATGAGCAGACGCTGTACGTAGCCAACTCCGATCCTCAGCAACCCTTTATTTTTGCCTATCCGGTACAAGCAGACGGCTCCGTAGGCGAAGGCACGGTGTTTTTTGATGCCTCTGAACTGATGGCACAAGAACGGCGTGGCCTTCCCGATGGACTCAAGGTTGATACCCAGGGCAACCTATGGGCCACCGGGCCCGGCGGCGTCCTTATTATCAGCCCGGAAGGTATGCACCTCGGCTCCATTCTAACGGGGCAGGCAACGGCGAACTGTGCATTTGGAGAAGATGGATCTACGTTGTTTGTCACCGCCGATATGTTTCTCGGACGGATTAAAGTAACGGCCACGGGCGTAGGTTTTTAAACCCCCGCATCAACGCGTTTCTCAGGCCCTGTGCTATTCTGCACAGGGCCTTTTTTTCGTGGTAATCGTCTCCCGTATTGGGAAAGTCATCTGATCACAAAAACAATAAATACAAAAGAGCAAGTAGATTTAGTAACAAGAGATCTGATGTCTTGCTTTTTTGTTTTAGTAAAGAAAATCCTTTGATTTAAGGTTATAAATTTACTATCCATGTGTCTATATAAATGCATCGTTTAGGCAGCTATGGGGATAGCAGAATGCCTTCATGATGGTAGGGAGCGCCGGCGTTCTGAG
This sequence comes from Rhodothermia bacterium, assembly GCA_030428385.1. Classification (GTDB taxonomy): domain Bacteria; phylum Bacteroidota; class Rhodothermia; order Rhodothermales; family JAAAOL01; genus JAUIDY01. Next base: position 5,628 of record JAUIDY010000206.1, read on the forward strand.
GCGGACGTCGGCGCATTTTTTTGTCTTGTTTGTTTTTTACATTGACGGTGATCCCCTAATTAATAGAAGTTGAATAAAGCGGGGCTCGTTTCATGGATAAACGT
>JAUIDY010000207.1 GCA_030428385.1 Rhodothermia bacterium
TTTTTAATTGTCGTCAGACTGGAGTTCTAATTGTCGTCAATCACACGTCGCTTTGGTTGTCTCTCTTGTTATCCTGATGTGTTCACCTGCTGTTGTCCTGCGATGTTGATTTGCACCAGTCCCCGCTTCGAGAGCTTGCGTACCCGCGCCAGCGACTCCACAGCCCGCAGGTACCGCCGCTGGGCCGCACTGAGCCTTTTCTCCCAGTATTGGCCCAGCGTGAACTGATGTTGCTCTGACAGCACGATTTGATACGAATACTGCGTCTTGTGATAGTGAAGCCACGTCAAGAGCACCTGATGAATCAGTATCCGTTCCAGCACCGGCGCTCTTTCATAGCCCATCTCTTCGCGCATCGTCTCCATGCCGTGCCGGATGGATTCCGTCATCATCGCTGGGGCCTTGATGTTTGACAAGATCTTGCCCTCTGCCATCTCCATCATATCACCGGCCACTTTCCAAAGTGCAGGATAGCGCGTGAGTGCCTCACGGAAGGCAACCACATCGGAAGGCTTGGGCTTGTCCGTGTTCATGCGGTCGATGAGGTCCGAGATCTTAGACACGTCGATGTCATCAGAGAAAGGGCGGTTCACGCCGTCAATGGTGAGGGAATGGATACTCATGGTTTCGAGGTTCAGGGTTCTTGATTTGCGCCATTGGCCTCTGTGCGTGTGAAAGCCACTGGCAACGAGAATGGCGGTTTTAAGGGTGCGTACAGCGTCAAGGGCATCAAGCACCAACCGAGTCAGCGCGGCCTCTTCCGCTGCGGTCTGGGCATTCTCACGGCGTTTCTGGGCTTCCTTCCTGCGGGTGCCCATGTGTAGCTGGGCACAGAGGTAGGCAAAATGGCCGGTGCCGATGTACTCACTCCGCACGGTGTCGCCGATGCGTTCCTTCTGGTAGTAGTAGATATTATTCTCTCGCCATTCCCATCCCATGATGTCTGCCTCGTTTCAATCGCTTTTGTGCTACACTTTTTCACCACCCCCGCTTTATTAGCTATCAGAAGGCGTGAAGAACATGCTCCTCTTCGTCCTTGCTATTTCCGGATGTAAGGCTGTATCGTTCATGAACCAACCGCAGGTCTTTTTGTAACGCGCCCGTTCGTGCTCGGGCTCCCCCTGGTCCGGCTTGGATTGCATCATACAAGGCAACATAGAAGTGCACTGGATCGCTTACCCATCGCACCTCATCGAGCCGGAACGGTGCGGCGGGTGGCACCGCCTCGAACAGGAGATGCAGCACATCCCAGCCTGTCGCTGCGCCCCAAGTTACAAGCACCGGCAATAACGCATGCTTGTGTTCGCGTAGCCCCGCGCGTATGTCGTCCGTGAGCAGCGCTGTCGGGCCGCAGGCCATCCGGTCTCCTACCACAAAAAGGCGTAGGTTTCGAATGCGAATGGACGCCAGCAGGTCTGCTATTTCCATTGGCTTTTCCATCAGAACAACTCCACATCTCGCGGTGCCCCGGGGAAACCCAAGCCGTCGCTGCTGCTAAGGGGACTAAGGGGATCACCTTCAATATTGAATCCCTTAGTCCCCTTAGCGGATTTTTCGCTTGAAACCTCCGAGCCGAGTGACCACCACCAGCGACCATTGTCGCCAATTCCGCCCGCGCGTTTCGATACAATCCCCAACTTCCTTTTGGCCCGTTTAAGCACCCCCTTTGAAATACCCGCTGCTTCCGCTTCATCGCACACTTCGGCGGCGGGTCGGTCTCCGTCTGATAGTTGATTACGCAACCATTCGGAGGCACCGTCTACGGTACTCGCTGCTTGACTCGGACGTGATACCAAATCTTGCGCCGTCAGGTCGGAGGTGCCTTCCCACTGTACCATTCCCACTTCGGGGTCACGCGGACTGCTCACAATCCTTAGCGCCAACGAAGAAGCCTTCTTGGAAATGTTCGCCTTCGTCGATGCCAGCACCAACGCATCCTCATCATCTGGCGTCCTTCCCAAAAGCATTCCCAGCCGAACGATGCCGACAATCCCGATTGAACCACCGCCGCGATACAAGACATGACCTCCACTCATCTTGTTGAGATGCCGGATAACGAGCACCGCCACGTCCTGACGCTCTGCTAGTTGGGCCAGCGGTGCCAGTGCCCGCCGTACGTCCTGGTCCCGGTACGAATTAACATCGCCGCTCAGATGTACAAACAGCGGGTCAATGATTAGCAGCCGGGCGTTCATCTGTTGCACAGCCCGCTCAATTTCCGGCAGGTGCTCAGGAATGGTTGGTACGGCATCCACCTCTTCTCCCCGTTCCTCGTCATAGGTGGGCACAGATGGAACGACCAGACACCTACTGAGGTCAGCCCCAGCCTCTTCAAGCCGTGGCCGGATCGTATCCGCAATGCCATCCTCACACGTCACGATGACGACGCTTCCCATGCGTTCACTAGCTTCGGGAAATGCTGCTTCGTCATCTGGCCAGCCGCGCCCGGTTGTTACTCGGGCTGCAAGCTCACAGTACAACGTAGATTTACCCGTGCCCGGGTCCCCGTCCAGAATCGTAAGCTTGCCCAAAGCCAGCCGTCCACGCCAGAGCCACCGAAGCTTTTCTCGCTCCACCTCGGAGACCAGCACGCCGATTCGTCTCGGCTGAGCCCGTCGCTCCTTGTGTTTTATAGCGCCACTTTTTGATGTAGCAATCGCCTGCCGGTTTCGCAATTCGGTACCCTCCAGCGCATCTCGAAAGTCCTGCCACCGGTAATCCTTGCAGGAATTGTGATGACAACCCGCTGCTAAGGCCCCGTTTGCAAACCGGATGACGTAGCCGCTGCGGTCGGTGTGCCCATTCCATGGACACGCGGAAAGGATATAACGGGTGCCCCCATTCCACGGCGCAGAGGACACGACAGACACCCCCCGCCGCGTCATATAGTCTTCAACATCAAAGTCATCGCCTTTCACGTCCCGGTTTCTCCGGTTTGGCTTGTGGTTCGCTTCGGGGAGTTGGCTTGCCAGCACATCGAGGCTTTCTCTCGAAACAACAGTTCGCGTTTCAGGAGCATCAAGAAGCCGTGCCCAGCGATGCGGACGATCCTCCGTTGAATCACCCTTTCGGTTTTGCGTCCCTGGGAGTCGGATGATACGAGCGGGATTGTAGACGCTGCAATCGACCGTAGCCCCGGGTGTGTTGAACCGAAAAGCCAGTACCTCCAGAACCTTCTTTGCTACGGCGGCATCGGTAGGAAGCAGATCGGCGGCATAGAGCAGGTGGGCTCCATTGCCCGAATCTACCCGCACGGGCTCGGGCCAGCCTTCAAGGTTTAGGTATTCGCGTACGTGGCGGGCTACAGCGAACGCTTCTTGCCGTTCTTCCTCCGTCGCCATGATTCCGGAAGTGCGGACAGCATCCACATCCACGTACAACCATTGCAAGGCTTCGATGTCGGTGTCACCCGTGGTCGGATTGCCGCTGTGGACGATCTTGCTATTATTCGCGGAGCGTGCCAGCAAGGCGGGGTTGACCTGTTGCAGCGTGATGTACACGCCCTTGGCATGTTTCGTCCACCGGGCCGCGTCTGTGGCGAGTTTGGAATAGTCATCATAGTACCCTGAGACGGTACCAGGACGACCGTAGCGCTGCGTTACTTCAAGCGCCCGAAGCTCAACCACGCCCTCCAAAGGGTGAAGGATCTCCACAGCTCGTTGGATGTGCGTCACGACGTGGCTCATGGCTGACGCCCTCGCCGCCGGGGATGCCGCCGCTTTGCGTCTTCAATGTAAGCCGTAACGTCTACGGGGTCGAAGCGGACGCAACGGTTCCCAATGCGAACGACCGGGATGCGTCCTTCTGCCACGAGCGTGGAGACGTGCCGCCGCGTAATACCCAATCGCCGCGCGACATCGTCATACGTAAGCAGGGGTTTCGGTTCTTCTTTCATGGCTCAAATCGTCAATGTGTGTCTCGAAGACACCCGTTATGATTTGAGCCAGTAGTACCCAACCTGGCAAGGCTGCGCCTTTCAGCGCTGGCCCTGTGTAGTAACTAAGAAGTAGCCATTTTGTCTAACATGGCAATTGCACAATGCAACAAGATGCAATACATTACAACAGTTGACAACTGTCACCAATGTTTAGCAACGCGAAAAGCCGGGTACTACTGGCTCTCGTTCATCCCTCGCTTGTGATGGCCGCCAAACCAGAACACAGGCGAGGGATTTTTATTGAAAATATTGATTTGAAGTGTTCATTCTCAAGTGCAATTTATCCACAGTGCACATATATATGCACAACTCTTCACAGATATCGGCAAGAATAAAAAAACCTGCCTCATCTCTCATTTTGAGACAGTAACATTCACTCCCTTATGCCGACACGAAAACGACATATATGTAAGCAGAAAAGTTATCCACACCCCTTATGACAAGATATGCCAAAGTGGTACAAAACCGCATACAATAACGGTTCATCATTCAGGCGTTTTTCTACCTAAAAGCCTGATCCATTTGCTCCCGCATTAAATCTGCTACAACGTGCAAATATTTTTCTGTTACGCTAACAGATGAGTGCCCCAGGATCTGCTGAACGACCCGTGTTGATACTCCTTTGGCAAGCAGTGCTGTAGCGGTACCATGACGCAGGCCATGAAACGCGGTCACTCGCACCCCGGCCAGCTTGGCGTACCGTGCGAAGGTGCGACCAACGTAATCTCCATTTAATTGCCCGCCGCGTCGTGTCTCAAATACAAGACCTTCCGTTTTAGTCGCTGCCTGCCATGTTTCAAGAACGGGTCGAAGAATAGCCGGAATGGGCACCACCCGATCACCTCCTTTTGACCCCCGGATAATCAGCAGGCCCGCCTCAAGATTAACGTCCTCCCAGCGAAGCCGGATTGCCTCACCGCGACGAAGCCCGCAATAAAATGCCGTTTGAATCATAGGAGTAAGCCAGTATCCTGCCCGCTCTTCCAGACTTAGGTGCGAGGGCTGGTCCAAATCGAAAGAGATCGCCGTAAGTATCCGGTCCAGATCTGCCTCCGTGATCAACTTTTGTACTTTTTTCTTGGGCCTCGGAATACCTATGTCTGTGGTAGGATTTGCATCAATCAAACCAGCCTTGACAGCCCACGAAAAAAACACACGAATGTGACGCAGTCGATGGGCTCGGCTCGCTTCTGATAAATGGGGCTGAACACAAAATGAACGAACCACGGTTGGGTCAATGCTGGGCACCATTGTCGAAGCCCCCGCATGTTCTAAGAATTGTTTACAGACATGCGTGTAAACCTGAATCGTCTTGGGTCGAAGGCCGCGACTTTGTGCATCTTCGACGAAGGCCAACACAGCATCTTGCAGGTTTTTAGGAGGCTTTTGCTCAGCCCACGGGTCGGATTCACCCCGGGCAATAGCATCCTGTAACGCCCGCCTTTGTTTTTCTGCCACGCTTTTGTGCGTCGTGCCAGTTGCTATGGCTTTGCGTTTGGGAGAACGATTCTTATCGTAGCAGATGAGGTAATAATATCGCCTCCCAGCGCTTGTTTTGCGGGTTTCTAGGCTAATCGAGATCATGGCTTGTTTGGGATATGTTTGGGATAGAATCCTTCTGAAACGTTCCTATCCGTGCCTTTCCATGCCAAACAAATATAACCTGCCACACTTTCTCTGCCCAGCCACAAACGCAAAAAAGCCCCAAAACATGCCTTATTTGGCTGTTTTTGGGGCTTTTTACTGGCGCGCCCGGGATGATTCGAACACCCGACCTTCT
>JAUIDY010000058.1 GCA_030428385.1 Rhodothermia bacterium
TACAAACAATGGGGGCACTCCATGAGCGCACGCGCCAGATCCATTTGCACCCGGATTCTAAAGCGGTCAGTCTGCTTTACCACTCAGAATCCTACCCATGCAGGAGCAGATCCTCACATGCACTCTATATTTCATCGTTGAAACCGAGGCTCTCGTGGTTTTCCATTTAAGATCGACCTATTCGTCAAGTCCTTCCTCCTTTCAGATCAGCATCTAGTCTTCTGAAGGAATCTCCAACCGGAAAATCACAATAAGGCATAGTATTTACTGAAGTTATGCCCATGCTTTTTGATTTTCAGCGAGGGGCATGCAGCCCTCATACCGGCCCGGTACGGCGACATATTCCAGGGCCTGTGTTGCTCCTGGCTCGGAGGTGAAGTAGCCGAGCAGGGTGAGTTGCTTGATCATGCTGTAATAATGCACATTGGGATCCCCGGGGGCAAGACTCTGTCCGTGTTCACGTGCTTCTGCCTCCAACCCTAACACAAATGCGTGGCGCTGTTCGGGGGTTAGGCTGACAAAATCGCTTGTATGCTGCGCCTGCACTGCCGCCACTAAAGCCGGGAGTCCTGCCTGAAAGATTTGTTGTTCTTCCGGGCTGTAGCATTCCGTGACCATAACGTTTATAAACTCGCCAATTTTGGCTGCCTTTGCACCCGGTGAATCGGGCGTGGTGGGCAGGATGGTTTCTCCAATCTCATCCAGAAGCGCCACATCCACGTCACTCAGGATTCCCACATACGGGGGCTCCTTGTGCTCAGACGCGGGTGAGGCACAACCGGCAAGAAATGTTTGCGAGCCAATAATGGTACCCCCAAATAACGTCGAAAGGGTTGCGATGGCGTCTCGTCTATTCATTATCGCAAGGGTTAGAGATTGCGGGCTTTGAGTCCATTAACGGCATGGTCGGCGGCGCGGGCTGTGAGCGCCATATATGTAATCGACGGGTTTTGGCAGGCTGTAGACGCCATGCACGAACCGTCGGTAACAAACACGTTGGGCACCGAGTGGATTTGGTTAAAGGCGTTGAGCATGGAGGTCTCCGGATCACGGCCCATTCGTGCAGTACCCATTTCGTGGATGTCGAGTCCCATCGCCTGTTGGTTATCGATGCGGCGGATGTTTTTGAAGCCACCTGCTTCGAGCATCGCCTCGCCTTCGTCAAGGATGTCCTGCGTCATTCGGTCTTCGTTGTCTTTCCACTCGCCATCAAACACCACCAGCGGCATCCCCCAATCATCGGTCTGGTCTGGACTCAGGGTGATCTTGTTATCGTAATACGGGAGGCATTCGCCCATGCCCGTCAAGCCAACCCGCCACGGCCCCGGCCTACTCATCTTCTCTTTGAAGGCTGCCCCGATGGGTTCATCTTCTTCCGTGACCATCCCTTGTCCTCGGAAGGCGCTGAATGAGTAGGAGTAGCCCCGCACGAAATCGGGATGGTGGTCATCGCCGAAGTTGCGGAAACGAACCAAGTAGGGTCCTCCCGGGCGCCGCCCATAATAGTAGTCGCCTTCGTACCCTTCCACCTCGGCGAAGAGCCTTGCCCGGTAGTTATGGGCCATCAGGTAATGCCCTAGCACTTCGTGATCGTTGCCCAGCCCGTTCGGGAATCGGTTTGAGGTGGAATTCAAGAGGATGAGGGTGGTGTTCACGGTGCTGGCATTAACGAAGATAATCTGGGCATAAAACTCGGTCATTTCCTTCGTTTGTGCATCCACCACCCGTACACCAGTGGCGCGCCCCAGCGTTTCGTCGTAAATAATCGAATGAACCACAGAGTGAGGCCGTAGCGTCATGTTACCCGTTGCAGTGGCGGCTGGAAGGGTGGCAGAATTGCTGCTGAAATAGCCGCTGAAGGGACACCCGCGATGGCAGAGGTTGCGCGCCTGGCAATGGCCACGTCCCATGTGCGGGACGGACAGGTTGGCCTGACGTCCATGAATCAGATGACGTCCCGGAAAGGCACGCGCCAGGTTTTCTTTAAAATCCTTCTCCACACAGTTCATCTCAAACGGTGGCAGAAATTCTCCATCGGGGAGTTGTGGAAGTCCGTCCTTATTGCCGCTAATTCCGGCAAACCGTTCCACATGCGCATACCAAGGTGCAATGTCGTCGTAGCGGATGGGCCAGTCTGCACCAAAACCATCCTTGGCGTTGGCCTCGAAGTCGTGGTTGCTCCAGCGCTGAGTCATCCGCGCCCACATCAACGACTTCCCCCCCACTTGATACCCTCGAATCCAATCAAACGGCTTTTCCTGAACGTAGGGGTGTTCGTTGTCTTTGACAAAAAAATGCTCCGTCGATTCTCCAAACGCGTAACACTTGCTCACGATGGGGTTAGCCTCTGCGACCTCGTGGGTGAGTCGGTTACGGTGCTTTAATTCCCAGGGCGGGGTCATCGCCGTGGGGTAATCCTTGATGTGCTCCACGTTGCGTCCCCGTTCAAGGACCAGGGTTTGTAACCCCTTTTCACAGAGTTCTTTGGCCGCCCAACCTCCGCTTATGCCTGAGCCGATAACAATGGCATCGTAGGTTTGGGATTGTTGCGCAACGAGGTTCAGATTCACGGCGCTGTAAGGCTTCGCCATAACCACATACTGCGTCTGGTGATAAAGAAAGTAGGTTCCCCTCCAGGTGGCGGAGCGAAAGGCCATTCTTGTCCAAGCATTCGATCATCAAGGGAATGCGATGTTGCTCCCGAAAGTATCGTCTTTTTTAACCAATCGCACCCCCTGTCCGTGCTTTCTTACTCCCAGAAAAGATCGCTCGCCCCATAAAGGAAGCGCCTCCATTCTCTTTTGAAAATGAAGGCGCGATCCGTGATTTTAAGGAGCAAAGGACGTCACGACACGTCTTGGTTATTCTGCAGCCAGGTCGGCCACGGCCTCATCCGTAGTCGGTGAAACGGGTTGATGGATCACGATCTGGACGGTAAAGGGAAGCCGCTGATCGTGTTCAGCAGAAGAAAGCTCGAATGTGGCGTCTTCGTAGACGCGTGCCAACACCTCGCTAAAGGTCTCTTGCACCATTTCCAGCGTCCCGGGTGCATTTGGATAGAGCAGACGATCCAGCAAGGCCACCTCCACTAAATCCGTGCGAAACGCGATGGATTGCTTCACCGGTGGCCGCGATGTAAGCAGGGCACACCCACGACGCGCCTGCTGGAGCGCCCGTTCAAGCGCGGCAGTAAGATCCTGCCCCACAGCCCGTTTACGGGTGTAGGCCAGTCCCGGCTTCCCCTTTTCAAAATCGAGGACGTAGTCCGCTTCATGTCCTATAAGCATGATGGCGGGGCCATTCGCTACGTGTTTATAATCGACGACATCGATAAGGACTTCGTCCACCGCTTTTTGCTGAATCCAGCGGTGAAAGACCGGAATAAATGCTTCAGGGTCGAGCGCCTCGCCATCTTCAAAAAAATATTTGACGCGAATACGTTGAGGAGTCATCATAAAAATCCGTTGGAGGAAGAGTTGGGGGAATCTACTTTCCAAAACCGGGCGGCAACACCACCTTGCGTTTGGGTGCTTTCTGTACCAAGGCGGCCAATTGCGCCGCCTCGGCCTCAGCCTGCGCCTCACTAATACGGAGTTCGCAGGCATGCGTCGCCTCGATGAAAAGCTGCGCCTCGTCAATCGTCCGCCTCGCCGTATCGACATCGGGGTTGATGGGCGGTTGCTCGTGTCGCGTGAACAAATACCGGGCAAACTTGCCTTTGGCGAACGGATCGAAGAAACGCTTCGAGTCATAGAAGCGGGTCCGAAACTCCTCCACGATACGTTCGGCCTCGTCGCCTACATCAAGAAATTCAGTCCGTACGAGTGCTTTTGCCGCCAATAACATTGCCTGATAGGCCAGGTCGTCGGCCCGTACGGCCTCGCCATTTTCCAAGGCAAGTTGGGCTTCGAAGGCTTCAGACTCGGCTTTCGCGATCTCCATGGAGAAGAGTGACACGACTTCACCGGCACACTCCCCGATCCCAAGGTCGCCCAGGGTAAAGACCCGAGGATCGCCCCAATCTGAAAAATAGTCGGGCTGCAATTCATATACGGGGGTGTCCATGAAGGGGCGCAGTAGTTCGCGGGCTTCCTTTTTGCCCAGGCGCGTTGCCCACGATTGGAATCGTTCCCCACGTTCTCGTTCGGCTACATACCGTTCGGTGATGGCATCTACCACCTCCGGAATCCGCTTCGAGGGGACCGAACCGATAGGGAGGCCATAACTCCCTGCGTTGTTTTGCCATTGCCCGCCCAGCACCACCTGAAAGAACGGCACCTTGTAATTACCGGCTTTACGGCTGTTGCCAAAAAAGCCAATGTCGGCTACCTGATGCTGCCCACATGAGTTAAAGCAGCCGCTGATTTTGATCTTCAGGTCCTTGATGGCATCCGGCATCGAGGCGCTTTTCGCCGTAAGGCGTTTGATCAGTTCTCCTGCCAGCCCCCGAGAAGAAGCAATACCAAGCTTACAGGTGTCCGTACCGGGGCAAGCGGTTATATCAACGATGGTACCTGCCCCCGAGTCTCCGAGGTCGATGGCCTTGAGGTCGCGGAATAAGTTTGGAAGGTCCGCTTCGGCCACCCAACGGAACACGATGTTTTGCTCCACGGTGGTGCGCACGTTGTCGCCCACGTATTTGCGGGCAACGTCCGCGAGTTGGACAAGTTGACGCGAGGTGAGGTCGCCAAGCGGAAGGTGAACCGTGGCGACGCAATAGCCCTCCTGGCGTTGAGCCAGCACGTTGGTCGCATACCAGATGTCAAATCCTTCTGGCCGTACCTCGCCATTCAGGAAAGACGGCGCTTTCAGCGGTTTCTCTCCATAGTGCGGTAAGGTGTCGAGATAGGCCGTCCAACGGTCGTCGTGCGGCAATCCTTCACGTTCCTCAAAAACCAGTCGCCGAAACTCCTCAATCCCGAGTTTCGCCACGAGAAACTTAATCCGGGCACGATTGCGGTTATGCTTTTCCCCCAACCGGGCAAAAACGCGGGCCATAGCCTGCGACAAAGGCAATATTTCATCTTCCGTGACAAATTCGCTCAACACCTTGGCTTCATGTGGGACCGCTCCGAGGCCACCGCCAACATAAAACGTAAACCCGCGTGTGGGCACTCCGTCGATGTTCTTGATGACGCCCAACAGTCCCAGGTCGTGCATCATGACCAGGCCACAGGCCGTATGGGCACAGCCAGAAAAAGCCACCTTGAGTTTGCGCCCGAAGTCCTGGGTATCATCGTGCCCCATCAAGAAGTCAGCCATAGCCAACGCATAGGGCGTCACATCGAAGGGCTCTGTTTTGCAAACACCAGCTAGTTGGCAGCAGGTCACGTTTCGTACCACATTGCCGCAGGCCTCCTGGGTGGTGACACCTGCCGCCGCTAAGCGCCGCATCATATCGGGCGTGTCTTCAATGTGGACATAATGAAGCTGGATGTCCTGCCGTGTGGTGACGTGCAGAATGCCATCGGCATATTCATCGGCCACCTGCGCGAGCACCTCCATTTGATCCGGCGCCATCCCTCCGAACGGGATTTTGATGCGTTGCATCCCCGGTGCATCCCACATAGTCCCCGGCCCTTTAACGAGATCACTGTCAAAATCAATAGGCTGGGTACGCAAGCCGTCGTGGCGCTGACCATTGTCATACCGCTGGCCATAGACGCCTCGGCGCAAGCGCGTTTCGGCGAACACTTTTTCATCGAGTTTGCCCTGCTCCATCAAGGCCATTTGCCCCTCGAAGATGTCGATTTGGTGGGCCAAATCGGAAGGCATTTGGTCTTGCAAGGCGTCTTTCCAGGTAGACTCGTTCATGGGTGGAGGAAGGGTTAAAGGGGTGGTTTAGGCAAACAAAAAAGGCCCATTCCCGATGCGGGAGTGAGCCTTTGTGCTTGCACGTTCGGTTGGAGAACCGGGCTGGTGTTTACATGCAAAACCTCACTATACGCTGGAGAGCCCTGGGCATGGGCATACAACACGTGTTATCTACACAACAACACATGTTCATTTCACCAGGATAGTGGATGGAGGTAGGCATGAAAAGAGGGTGGGTGCCAAGGTTTTCCAAAGTTCGCATAAGACTGTTGGTCTAAGCAAAGGTTTCGCGTACAACCATCTGTATCAATTCACCATACTGATTTATGAGATCTTGACGATTCCCTACTGATTTAATGAGCAAAACCCAATGGTCTTCTTTTTTTCTAAGTCTAGCGGCGTAATGGGACCCTCGTCCTGCTTTCTTAAAAGCACGGAGCCTCAATGCGACCCTTAACCTCCACGACAAGTCACTTCACAGTCCGTTGCTTTCAGATCGACTCATGAATAGAAAAGCGAGCAAGAGAGGGAAGAATGCCTGATACAAAGAGACGTGTTCTGAGAGAAAAGCCAATTCACTTACCAAAAATTTCCTTCTGATGAAAGGCAAGCGCCTCCTGAGAGGGCCAATAGGCCTTTTCGGCGGGCAGTTTTATTCGCGCATATTGAAACTGCTGGTAAGATTCAGGAAGGCGAATGTTTGTCCGCACGCGGTGTTGGTGCGTGATGGTGATTAGGCCTGCCGCGAACAGGGCATGTAGGTCAGCTCGGAGCAAGAGGCCATTTTGCACATGGTCACTATCCGGGTTAACGTACGGTTGAATATGGGTGGCCTTGAGGGCGGCCAAACAGGTTTCTCCAGTGATACAACAACTTCTCCGATACGCTGATCTCAGCCGTTCCTCAAATTCACTGGGGATGTCTTCTTGCTGTGAGCGCCGCGCTTCTCGATCTGCCATGGGCCCATCGACTAGCGTAAAGGGCGTCAGTTCAATTGGGGTGGCTTCCGTGGGAGCTGAGCGTTTCCGTTTTTGAGTGGTTCGAACCACCCGTTTTCTTTTTAACAACCACGGCGGCTGGCCTTTAAAAGTGAAGACGGGTCGAGCCGATGCTTCGAGGGTTACCCCGTATTTGTTAAGCGAGACAAACTCCTGGGGGCCCCAGAATTCAGGGGTACGTAGAATCACACACCCTAATTCCCCACGGACGCCACTTTGGCTCATACGGTCTTTAAACTCGCGGAACGACCCAACCCCGTTGGCTGCCCCAAACCGATCCCAAGCCGCATACAGGGTCATTTGTTCGTACCGCTCAAAAACCCCGTGCCCTGCGATCTGTGCCTCACCTCCTTCAAGGAGAAAATAGACAGGCTCGCCTTTTTTTAAAGCATTTGTTTCCTCAGGGTAAGGGGTCCAAAAGTTAACTTCTTCATGTTGTTCACCCTGTTGCAGGGCTTTAAACCACTCCTGGTGAATCGGTGCAATCGCGTACATATGGTCAAGCCGAGTTGCTGACGAGGCTCCGCACGTGGCTTTTTTCCGACCTGCACGATTGATTCATCACAAACGCTATCCCCACACCGAGCCTAAGAAAACCTTTAAATAATAGTCGGCTACTTAGCGATCGGGTTAAGGGTTTTTTCTGAAAAGACTTGAAACGCTCCGTCAGCATCCAGCCCTCTTTTACTTGGCCCTCCTTTTAAAAATAGAAGGGGCCTACATACAGCCCATCTCTTTGCCTAAAAACAGCAGCAACAGCAGCCCAATAACGAGTAAATACCACCGATGAAACCATGCACTCGGGGGCGCTTTTTTGGGGGAATCGTTCATTGTAGGTACCGGTTGCTCAACTACGGATTTCTTTCCAGAGGTAGGCGAGCAACAGCAGCCCGAGGACAAACAGGTACCAGTAGTGAAAGATGAGACTGAGATCCCAGCCGGTTTCTTCCATGGGTCGCCTTCTCTGAATGGGGGGCGTACGAATGGTAACACATCGAGGGCGCTTCTGCAACGCCGAACGAACGGCTACCGGCTGGCTAATTGGTTTTCCTGAAAAGTTGCGGCCCCTTCGTCCAGAAAGGCCACAAACTCCGGCACAGCCACGATGCCGCTAACTTTGTCGAGCAGTTGCCGTTCGTGGGGACTCACGATGGCGTAAGTCGGAAGGGCAACCGTGCCGGTCATCCTAAATTGGAAGCGCTGGAACTCTTCCCCCTGTTCAAGACCGTCCGTAAATAGCCGCAGCAACACAAAATCGCGGGTAAATCGCTCAGAGACATCAGGGCGCGGAAAAACATTGGCTTCCATCTGACGGCAGTTGGTACAGGTATACCCTGTGAAGTCGATAAAAACGGGTTTGCCCAACTGCTCAGCCTCAGCAAATGCGCCTTCAATGTCGTCGGTGAACCACCCTTCTTCACCATGAGCATCGTTGTTTCCTGTGGCGATCAATGTTGAAACTAAGCTGACATCGTTCGCCTGCCGGGGAGGCAAATAGGCATCCAAGGCATTCAAGGGGGCACCAAAAAGTCCCGGAAGCAGGTACAACGACAATCCAAAAAAACCCACCGCTGAAATCAAGCGCCCGACACCTACCTGCTCCAGAGCCGCTTCATGTTTGAGACGAAGTTTGCCGATGAGGTACATGCCCGTCAAGAAGAAAACCACGACCGACAGAGCAATGGCGAGCGGACGCGACAGCACGTTCCACCCCCACACCAGATCGGCATTCGACAAAAACTTGAGTGCCGCCGCAAGTTCAACAAAGCCGAGTACAACCTTGAGGGTATTCATCCATGCTCCGGAACGAGGCAGAGCGGAAAGACCACGCGGAAAGAGCGCAAACAGGAAAAAAGGAAGCGCAAACGTGGCACTGTATACCAGCATACCGGCAATAGGAAAAGTCCACTCTCCTATCGCTGTAGCAGCCAGCAAGCCGCCAACAAATGGGGCGGTGCATGAAAAACTTACCAGCGTAAGCGTGAAACCCATAAACAAAACACCGAGGTACCCTCCCCGCTCGTTGCTTTGTTTGTTGAAGAAGTTTAGCAAGCCACTCGGTAGGCGTAGCTCAAAAAGCCCAAGCAGCGACAGGGCGAAGACCACAAAGATGAGTCCAATGAATAGGTTGACCCACGGATTTGCGGCTATGGTTTGTGCCCCTGCTGCGCCCACAAAAAGGGCCATCAGCACCCCGAGGCCGGTAAATGTCAAGACGATGGCGAGGCCGTAGACGGTGGCCATGCGCATCGCCTCGCTGCGATTGTCGGCGTGTTTGGTGAAATAGGAGACGGTCAGGGGGATCATGGGAAAGACGCAGGGCATGAGCAGCGACGCCAACCCTGCCCCTATCGCCAGCAGCAAAAATCCAAAAAAACCTCCGGCACGTGATTCCCGGTAATCGCTGACGATTTCAGCAGGAGCCATTTCCGGAGCGGGTGTTGCCTCTGGAGTAGCCTGTGTAGGTGGTTCTAGAGGCAAGATTCCCCCTTGTTGCAAGGAGGGCGGAGCCGGTACAACCGCTCCCTCAGAGGACGAACCCTCTCCTTCAATCGTTAGATTTGCACTGAAGGTCACATTGGTGGGCGGCAGGCACAGCTTGTCGTTGCAGATCATAAAATTGATCGTGCCTGACAACGGTAATGCCCCGGGAACGGCCTCCTCGGTGGCTTTCAACGGGACGTAGAGTTCGGCGCGCCCATTGAAGTACCGCACATCGATGCCAAAATTGGGGTCAAAGCCCTCGTGGGGCTCCAACTGGGTGACGTCACCATTGGCCACCAATCCTTGCGGCAAGTCATCCATGCGCACCCGAACGCCCCGGCTTGGACGCGGTGAATCGAGGGCGTACATCTTCCACCCCTCGGTGATGTGTCCCGAGAGGGTCAACTCCACGGATTCGCCAGGAGCAATGGAAGCGGGATATACACTGGGCGTCCACGTAACCAGATCGGCGGCGGTCTGGTATTCCTGCGCCTGGAGAGTTGGCGCCCAGCCCATAAGGCTTAGGAATAGAACCAACAAAAGACGAAACATAGACGGTGCAAACACGCGAGGTACCATCGGATCTCCTTGCTCAATTAGAGAAACACCGCCGTCCTCAAACAAAAAACGGGGTGTTCGTCACGGGCAAGCGTAACGAACACCCCAATTAAAATGTTGCCCTTGAAGGGGAGCTAGGCTTCAGGCTCAACACGAACCTTCAGTTGGGCAGCCACTTCGCTGTGGAGTTTTACCGTAGCCGAGTAAACCCCAATCACCTTGATGTCCTCGTTTAAGGTGATGTTGCGGCGATCCACCGTGAAGCCTTGCTGGGCCAGCTTGATGGCGACTTGCTGCGGCGTCACGGAGCCGAAGATTCGGTTTTCTTCGCCCACCTTCACCTGTACGGTTATTTCTGTTTTCTCCATTTCTGCCTTCACGCGCTCGGCATCGTCTTGCTGCTGGGCACGCTTCCGGGCTTGCTGGCGGTGTTCCTCCTGCCGTGCACGAACAACCCCGTCCGTGGCTAGCAGGGCTTTGCCCTGAGGGATGAGAAAATTGCGTCCGTAGCCGTTTTTTACAGTCACGATATCGCCCTCTGCCCCGAGGTTATCTACGTCTTGAAGTAGGATGACTTGCATGAGAATAAAAATTTGTGCGAACGACCCGTGTTCGTTGCGCTTCGTGATGGGTCAACAATTAGCGAACGGCATCAGCCACGAAAGGCAGGAGCGCCAGATGGCGGGCGCGTTTGACCGCCCGGGTGAGTTGGCGCTGGGCTTTCGCCGAGATGCCGGTGACCCGGCGGGGCAGCAGTTTTCCTTGCTCATTCATGAAGCGCTGCAAGAACTCAATATCTTTATAGTCGATGTATTCGCGTTCGATTTTAGGCATGATCGATACCAGGTTTTAGCGTCGGTGAGTCAGGGAGCTTAGGCGTCTTTTTCCGCCTCGGCAGGAGCAGCGGCGGCCTCTTCAGCGGCGGCGGCTTTGTGCTGGGCATAATGGCGCAACATTTTGGCATCCAGCTTCAGGGTCAGATACCGCATAATGTTGTCTTCGATTTCCATCGCACGCTCCATTTGCTGGATCAACGTGCCCGGTGCCTCGAAATACATGTTGACGTAGTAGCCGTTGCGTTTTTTGTTGATCTGATAAGCAAGGCGCTTCGACCCCCATTCATCGACTTGCAGGACTTTTCCCTCACGCTCTTCGATGTATTTGTTGACGCGTGAGACGATATCCTTGGTTTGGTCCTCATTCAGGACCGGGTTAATGATGTACGTTAGCTCGTACGTGTTTGTCCGTATTGCCATAGGTGTTCCCCGTGGGATGACGTAACGTGAAAAGGTCATGCCCCCACGACGTTCGCAGGAGCAGGGAATGCAGAGCGTAATAGAATAGAAAAACAGCCCGTCTTGTTCTCTCTCCAGCGGTGAAGGTTCGGTTAGAAATGTTTGCTTCTTATAACGAAGAGCAGAACGGGCCCAGCAACGAAAGCAAAAGGCTCACCGGTCGCGGACCGCGTCATGTCCTTATTGCTTCGACTCCTTCCCTTATCCTAGCTTGGCCAGCCGTTCGGCATTGTCTGCCGCCCGAAGCGCCTGCACAATCACGTCCAGGTTGCCATCAATGACGGTGTGCAGTGGGTTGTTTTTGTTATCTCCTTCCAGCCGGTGATCGGTCACCCGATCCTGAGGAAAGTTGTAGGTTCTAATTTTAGCCGAACGGTCGCCACTGCCCACGGCGCTGCGCCGGGCTTCGTCACGCTCGGCACGGTGCTCTTCCATCTTGATCTCATACAGCCGCGACCGCAACACCCGCAGCGCCTTGTCTTTGTTTTTGTGCTGGCTTTTTTCATCCTGGCACGTCACCACCAGTCCCGTCGGAAGGTGCGTGATGCGCACGGCAGAATCCGTCGTGTTCACACTTTGCCCGCCCGGTCCGCTAGACCGATACACGTCGATTTTTAACTCATTCGCCTGAATTTCCACGTCCACGTCCTCGGCCTCTGGCAAAACCGCCACGGAGGCCGCAGACGTATGCACACGTCCGCTCGACTCAGTCTGCGGGACCCGCTGTACCCGATGTACACCGTTCTCATAT
This sequence comes from Rhodothermia bacterium, assembly GCA_030428385.1. Taxonomy (GTDB): domain Bacteria; phylum Bacteroidota; class Rhodothermia; order Rhodothermales; family JAAAOL01; genus JAUIDY01. The sequence continues at coordinate 11,901 of JAUIDY010000058.1, forward strand.
TTGAGCGTGCCATAGGCGTCCGGTCCCTCCACACTGAATACAATTTCTTTAAATCCGCCCACGGCCCCCTCGGAGCTATCCATCACATCAACTTTCCAGCCGTGTTGCTCCACAAACCGCTGATACATCCGGAACAGATCGCCGGCAAAAAGGGCCGCCTCATCTCCCCCGGTTCCCGCGCGCACTTCGACGATGGCGTTTTTGGCATCTTCAGGGTCTTTGGGAAGCAACTCAAAGCGCAATTCTTCCTCCACGTCGGGCAGATCCTCTTCGATGGCCTCCAGTTCACTCCGTGCCATTTTCACCAACTCAGGATCGTCCTCCAATTGGATCAACTCGCGCAGGTCGTCCGCCTCCTGCCGCATGCTTTCATACCGGTTGATTACTTTGACGACCGCGCTCAAGGCAGCATGTTCACGGCCCAACTCGCGCATTTGCCGTACATCGGTGGCGATTTCGGGCTGGGCCATTAAGTTGTTTACTTCGGCAAAACGGCGCTTAATCTCCTGTAGCGCGTCGAGGTTGAGCATAAAGAAAGGGCGTATGGAATCTGGAAAATTGGGACATAAATGCCTGTGGCACGCAAACGTTCGCCCGTTCAAGCAGGGCCTATCGAAACGTCACGCCCCAGGTCTTCTCTTCCACCCGATAAGCCACCCCAAAACGGAGGTCTACATTAAACGCATAATAGAACCGAAATTGGAGTCCCAACCCTCCTCCAACCGAGCTACGATGCGCCCAGTCGGAACTGCTGTGGATGTCATAGACGGTTTCAGCAAACCCGTATGCGTAGAGTACATGCAAATAAAGCGGCACCAACACGGAACCGTCTTCGATGAAGCGTAGCGGCTGCACCACCGTCGCACCCATACGGCCAAACGTGCCTGCATCAAGGAAGACATCCTCATGGCCCCGGGGTAAAAAAGTGCTGGCGCTCTCGACGAGCGGTTCGTTCTGCGACAGCAGCCCCGCCTGAAGTTGCACGCCGGTATGAGTGCTTAGCGACACGGGCAGATATCGAGAAAGGGTGCCCTGTATCACCTGTCGCGGACGTGCCTTGTCCCGGAGGACATCAAGCGTTCCTCTTGTGCGAAGCACCCATCCTGTGTTCGGAATCAAATCGCGGCGGTTGGCTTGGAGTCGGTAAGCCCATTGCAAGGAGGGCGACAGGGTGAGGCGATGGTCGTAGGGCAACAGCACCTCTCCGGAGCGAAGGCTTATCTGCTCCTGTTCCCATCCGGCTTGTACGGAAGCAACCAGCGAGGTGGTGTAGACATTCGATGCCAATACCACGGGTAAACGAACGCCGAAGCCCACTCCGCGCCGTTCCCGAAGCGCAGAATGCAACCGTGTTTCCGTGCCATCATTCACCCGAACCCGTACGGCGGAAGGCGTATCATAGGCAACCAAGTACGGACGAAGCAAATACCTTCCTGACTGCACCGCGATGTTGCCCCACACTTGCCCCGCTTGCACATACGCACTGGCTCCATACGCCCAGCGTTCGAGCGGATCGACGCCCTCTACAGCGAGTCCCGCCCCGAAGCCCAACCCTTGCAATGCCCCATCGTCCGTATCGTAGGCAACGGTTGGGTAAAACAACCGGGGGTGAAGATAGGATAAGGGGTGGTAAGGCTCCGGCTCTCTTTCCACGAAAGCCGGCGTGATTACTTGCTCGGATTGATGTTCAGAAGGCTGCCTACGAACTGGGTGAATATGCGGCGCTTGCTTCGGCTGGAATGGAAGCCTGGAAACGGTATAGGCTTCATGCATGTAGTTCACGAACACAAGCCATTTCCCATCGGGTGAAACGCTGGGTTCCAAGGCGCCAAACGGGACATTCGTGAGTTGATGCAGTGCCTCCGTATGGGTGTCTAGGACGTAGACATTGAGGCGGGTATCAAAATCAGCGGTAAAGAGCAGGTATCGACTGTCCGGGCTCCATGCGGCGTCGTAGATGTGGGCCTCAGCAAAAACCAGCCAGGGCACCAGAGCAGCCTTTCCTTCCCCGTCGAACTGTGCCTGATGCAGTCCCTGTTGCCCATTTTTATTCAGTAAGATCGCTATGATTTCCCCATCGGGACTGGGATAGATCGCCTGATGTTGAATGCGATCTGAATTAGCGAGGCGATGCGTGCTTCCGTCTTGCTGAACGTCTACCCAGTGCGTATACGGACCGTGGTTTTGAAAAGCCCAAATGTCGCCTGCTACCTCCACGGGAGCGAACACTCGACCATTGGTCGTCAAACGCGTCGTCTTTCCTGTCGCGAGTTCCATTCTGAAGGCTTCTGCGACGGCTTGCTTCGACGAAAAGGCATCCCGTACGTAGCGCGAAAAAAGCACATCAGTACGATCCTGATTGATGCTAACCGTCAGGTCCTCCGTGATCCGTTGAGCGCTGATCAGGTGTTCCTCGCCCGATTCAAGATCAACGTGATAAAACCCTGCTCGCTTCGCGTTGCCGGTAGCATAGACCACCAGGGTTGAATCGGTGAGCCACAACGGATGGCGATAGCTTTCGCCTGGCTTCCCCGTTATTTGCTCTAGTAGTTCGGGCCGCAGCTGTGCTGTCCACCATGCCTCCTCGGCAGATTGTACCGAGTCGCGTAGGCTTCTCCACCAGCTTTGGGGAGAACGGCCTGTTGCCCGTCGGAGCCCAACCCCACTTCCCAACAAGGGAAAACGGTACTGTTGATCCACCATATGCTGAAAGAAGCCAAGCCCTTGACGCTGTGCCACATGGGCAAAAAAGTAACTCCCTCCGATATACATGCGGTCGCCCTGCATATCGTATAACGGTGTTTCCAGCATCTGGGCAAGGCTCCACGGTTTCTCCGCTAGCATGGCCGCCCGAAACTGCATCTGGAACGGAGCATGATGCAAGCGTCCAGCGTTGGGAAACAGATTACTTTCGTATTGAACGGCCGCGCCTTCCACCAGGCCACGCGGCATCCACAGTGTCATTGCCCGTACCAGATCCGGCGCGAAGGGACGCACAAGCGCTCCCACGCCAAAGCCATCCCCGCCTTCTGCGTGGGCCGCGTGGAGCATCTCATGGGGCGTCACGGCCCACAACCAAGACGGAAACCGGGACGAAAGCCGACTCCCTTTTATCGCCGTCGCTTCGATTTCCTGCCGAAACGGAAAGGGCGTGACAAACCCGTTGGCGACATCGTTATTTCCATTCAGCACCACAGGCATCCGAAAAGCACGTTGCCCGCCGACGAAGGCCCGGGACGAATCATAGTGGGCTTCCAGGATGGCGGAGGTTTCCCGTGCCTCGTCCTCAAAGCCCGACTCGAAAATCACATCGAAACGGGGAGTTTTTAATACCCAATATCCTGCTTCAGGTGGACGGTACGCGGTAGGATAGGCTGGCAGTGCCTGTGCTGCTCCTTCCTCTACGAAAAGGCCCATTACAAGCCCTATCCCGACAATGAGGAGCATCCGCAAGTAAGGACACGGGGACATGGCAGCAGGGCGTTCGGTCACAAAAAAAGGCGCTTCGTCCGCAGACAAAACGCCTTTTGGCACAACGGGTTACGTTGCTGCGGAGGGGGAGGGATTCGAACCCCCGGTACGCATAGCGCACAACGGTTTTCGAGACCGCCCCATTCAACCGCTCTGGCACCCCTCCGTTTTTGGAGCGCCGTTATACTACACATGCATTCCGGTGGTTCGCAACGGCTGTTCTGCGAAGATCGGCGGAAACTGATCCTTGACCTCGTGTTTTTGCATCGGTATGTTGCCCTCCCTTCTCTTTCGACTTTTCTACCTGCGCCATGTCTTCCCCTTCAACCTCCTGGCTCGACTTTGGGCGGGCGACTTGTTCCGACCTATCGGCTTCTGAATCCCGCGAATGGCTGGTAACGAACGGCCTCGGCAGCTTTGCTGCGGGTACCGTTTGCGGCATGCTAACCCGCCGGTATCACGGTCTGCTCATCGCCGCGCTCGATCCTCCTCAGGCCCGTACCCTCCTCGTTTCCAAACTCGAAGCCGTTGTTCGGGATGGCAGTAGCACGTATGAACTCGGTACCAACCGCTGGACAGGCGGCACCGTCGCGCCAACGGGATACCTGCATCTCGAACGTTTTCACCTCGAAGGCACCACGCCGGTATGGACGTACGCCCTCGGCGAAGCCTTGCTAGAAAAAAGGGTGTGGATGCAACCCGGCGCACACACAACTTATGTGCAATACACCCTCCGTCGAGCCGCCCGACCGCTCCACCTCTCTCTCAAAGCACTGGTTAACTACCGCGACTTCCACAGCATCACCCATGCGGGCGACTGGTCCATGCACATCGACGCCGTGGAACATGGCCTCCGTGTGACCGCCTTCGATGGGGCGACGTCGTTCTCCTTGCTTTCTCCTGAGGCAGAGGTTCACCACGCCCATGCCTGGTACAAAGGCGTCCACCTTGCAGCAGAAGCCTACCGCGGACTGGATGCCGCCGAGGATCACCTCCACGCCGGAAGTTTTGAGCAAGACCTTCAGCCTGGCGCTTCGATGACCGTCGTGCTCAGCACCGAATCAGCCCCTTCACTGGATGGAGCCACGGCGCTGGGCGTGCGTCGCCACTACGAGCACACGCTCCAGAAACAAGCCAACCTGACCGATGCCCCTCCCGAAGTTCAGCACCTGGTCCTCGCCGCCGACCAGTTTGTCGTAAAACGCGAAACCCCGGTTTCCGAAGATGGCAAGTCCGTCATCGCGGGGTATCCTTGGTTCGGGGACTGGGGCCGCGACACCATGATTGCACTGCCCGGTCTTACGCTTGCGACGGGTCGCCCCAAGGTGGCAGCCACGATCCTCCGCACCTTTGCTCATTTTGTGGACCAGGGAATGTTGCCCAACCGCTTCCCGGACGTTGGGGAAGAACCGGAATACAACACCGTGGACGCGACCCTCTGGTTTATTGAGGCCATTCGCGCCTATCACAAAGCGACAGGCGATGACGAGCTGTTAGGCGACCTCTTCCCCACCCTGCGCGACATCATCGACTGGCACCAGCGCGGCACCCGGTACCACATACAGGTGGACACAAACGATGGGCTTGTGTATGCCGGGGAGCCGGGTGTACAGCTTACTTGGATGGATGCCAAGGTGGGCGATTGGGTGGTCACCCCCCGTATTGGGAAACCGGTTGAAATTAACGCGCTCTGGTACAACGCGTTGTCATCGATGGCCGCATTTGCCAAACACCTCGGCGAAAAGGGAAGCACCTCCTTTGAAAAAAGCGCGCGAGAGGTAAAACGTAGCTTCGCGCAGTACTGGAACGACGAACGTGGATACTGCTTCGACGTGATCGACGGGCCTCATGGAAATGAAGCTAGCCTGCGCCCCAACCAACTCTTTGCCGTCTCCTTGGCCCACTCGCCATTGACAAAAGACCAGCAGAAAGCGGTGGTCGATGCCTGCGCGGCCCACCTCCTCTCGTCGCACGGGCTCCGCAGCCTCGCCCCGAGTGATCCTGCCTTTGCGGGGCACTACGGCGGATCGCCGTTCGAACGCGATGGTGCCTACCATCAAGGCACCGTGTGGGGCTGGCTTATCGGCCCCTTCGCCCAGGCACACCAGCGTGTCTATAAGGATCCCGAAGTCACCCGTTCTTTTCTATTTCCTCTCCTTCGACATCTACAAGGTGCCTGCGTTGGAACCATGAGTGAAATCTTCGACGGCAACGCCCCCTTTACTCCACGAGGCGCGATCGCCCAGGCCTGGACCGTGGCAGAGGTCCTCCGCATTTGGCACTCAACCTCTTGAACACCCCCGGGACGAACGTGTTATATTTGGCCTCCTCGTCGTCTGCTGATCCACCGATTCCTCCATGCCGCGTCGTCGCAATACCTCTTCTCGAAAGCTCCCAACCAAATGGGTGCTGCTCCTCATCGTTGGTCTGCTCGTGGTCGGATTTCTGAAGCCGGAGTGGGGCGGAGCCATTAATGACATCATTGGCGCGGACATTTTTCCGGGCGCAACCCCTGCTGCTCCCTCCCCTCCTGTCGTTGCTGAAGATGTAAACCTGAACACCCTCCCCAATACCCCCAACTCGTTCACCATCGCTAAGCGGCGCCTGTACAACGATGTGTATGTGGACCGCCGTACGTCTTTTTATTGCGGATGCGAGTACAGCCCGGGGCGGCACGTGGACCTGGCAAGTTGTGGCATGCAGAACCTTTCCTCCATCGAACGCGCCAAAAATATCGAGGCGGAGCACGTATTTCCAGCCTATCACTTTGGGCAACACCGGGCGTGCTGGCGGGAGCCGCTTTGCACCAACAGCGACGGGGAGCCGTTCAAAGGGCGCGATTGCTGCGAAGAGATTGACGAAGTGTTCCAGCGGGCACACAACGACCTGCACAATCTGGTGCCTGCCGTGGGCGAGGTGAACGGTGATCGCAGCAACTACAACTGGGGCATGGTGGAAGGTGAACCCCGCGAATACGGCGCGTGCAACTTCGAGATCGACCGGAGCATCCGGCGTGCCGAGCCCCCGGAAAACGTCATGGGCGACGTTGCCCGGATCTATTTCTACATGTCCGACACCTACGGCATTAACCTCTCTGACCAAGACCGCCAGCTTTTTACGGCTTGGTCACGCCAAGACCCTGTGGATGCCTGGGAGCGCGAGCGCAACGAGCGCATTGCTGCTATTCAGGGCAACCGCAATCCCTACGTGCAATAAGCCAGTCGTGGCTTACCGATCCATTTCCTGCATAGCCGCCAATTCATCGGCGCTGATGCCGTGGATGCGGAGTTCAATCAACCGATCGATGGAGGCATTCGGAAAACCGGCCTCATGAATCTGGCGAATGTAGGAGGGGCGAACGCCATGAATTCGCATCGACACCAAGTCGTCGAGGGGAACGTTTTTGTAACCCAATTCTCCTATTTCTCGGACAAATTCCGGGGTCACTCCGTGGATACGCATCGAGACCAGTTTATCAATGGACGGCCGGCTGTATCCGAGCGCTTCAATTTCGGCAATGTAGGAAGGCGTGACGCCGTGAATCCGCATACTCACCATCTGGTCGCCCGATACGTGGCTGTACCCCAGGTCTTTGATGCTCCGCAAAAAATCGGCATCGGCGCCGTGGATGCGTAACGACACCAGTTTGTCGGCGCTCAGCCGCCCGATGCCCCATGTCCGGGCCTCTTCAACAAACGCAGGCGTGACGCCGTGGATGCGCATACTCACCAGTTCATCCGAAGAGAGCCCGTCGTAGCCCAGCGCCGCCATGGTCTCGATGTATTCCGGCGTGACACCATGAATCCGAAACACTATGAGTTTGTCTTCGTCGAGGTGTTGGTACCCGGCGGCTTGTAACTCACGGATATACGAAGGGGTGACGCGGTGGATGGCGAATGCCATCAGCTTGTCCAGCGACAGGTTCGCATATCCCAAGGTGCGGAGCTCTTCGATAAAATCCGTGGTCACATCGTGCAAGGCCAAGACCAGCAGTTTTTTCGAGTCCACGTCTCGGTAGCCCAGGTCGCCGAGTTGGCTCACGTAGGTGGCGTTGGCATCAAAGGTGAAATCGCCTGAACCTGCCTCATTCTTGAAACGCCCTTGAAATGTGACGTTGCCCGCTTGACGATTTAGCGCAAACTCAACGGGCGTCTCGCCAATGTGGCCTGGCCCCACATGAAGGCCGTCCACTTCGTCCAGCCGCAGGGTGAACCCAAACTGGCTATGGCTCGACCGTCCCTGGTTACTCGGGCGCATATTGACCCACAAATGCGAGGTGTTGTAGTCATCATCAAAATCAAAGGTTTTGACTTCTCCTATCCAAACCCCTTCCATTGTTTGTCCTGCAGCGGGCACGGCTGCCGCAAAACCAATTAGGCTAAACAGTAGGACGGCTGATAATTGCTTCATGATCATGGTTTATCCTCCAAACTGATTCATTCAGACCATTTGGGGCGCGTGCGGCTAGTTGTCGTCGGTTGCGCCGCGCATCTCACGAATGTAGTCACCGTCGATGTCATGTTTGCTCAGGTCGATGACCCGCTCGACGCTCAGGTTTTCGAGTCCGGCATCCCGCAAGTCGCGTACATAGGCCGCATCCACGTCATAGCGACTCAAATTGATCAAGTCCTCAATGGATAGCTGACCGAGACCCGCTCCTTGCATTTCACGTACAAACCGGGCATCTACATCAAAGCGGCTCAGGTTAATCAAGGCATCCACGGACATTTGGGCATACCCCAATTCAGCCAGTGCTTCAATGGTCTCCGGCTCCACATCGTAGCGCGAGAGCTTGATCAAGTCCTCGGTACTCAGGTTCGTGTACCCTTGCTCATTGAGCGCCCGGATCGCCGCTGGATTCACATCATAGCGGCTCAGGTTGATGAGCGCTTCGGTGGACAAATTGGTGTAGCCGAGTTCCTGCAACGCAGCAATCTGGTCGGCGTCCACGTCGTACCGGCTTAAATTGACGAGTGCTTCGGTAGACAAATTCGTGTAGCCGATACGGTTTAAGGCTGCGATCTCCTCCGTATCCACGTCATAGCGGCTCAGGTTGATGAGGGCTTCGGTGGACAAATCGCGATATCCCAATTCCTGCAAGGCTGCAATTTCCCGGGCATCGACATCGTACCGGCTCAGGTTGATCAGGTCGGTCACCGTAAGGCTGGTGTAGCCAAGTTCGTACAAGCCCCTGATTTCCTGCGCATCTACATCGTACCGCGCCAGTTGCAGGTAATCGTTGATGCCCAGATTGGTATAGCCAAGGTCCCGCACGGCAGCGATGGTCTGTGCATCTAGGTCGTATCGCCCTGCCTGAGCCAGGTCGTTGAGGGAAAGGTTTGTCAGCCCTTCATTGTTTAACTCTTGGATATAGGCGGTATCAACGTCATAGCGGGCGAGGCTGATCAGTTCGCTCATCGACGCGTTCCCGTAGCCGTTCTCACGAAGCGCCTGCATCAGGGAGGGGTCGAGGTCATAGCGGCCATAGTTGATGAGGGCTTCCACGGAGAGATCGGTAAACCCCGCATCTTGCAAGCGGCGGATGTACTCCGGCCGCACGTCATATTTAGCCAGCGACGCCACTTCATTTAAGGTCAGATCGGTGTACCCAAGGTCTCGCAATCCCTGCATAAACGCGGGGGTCACCCCATAGCGCCGCAGCCGAATGATTTGGTCGAGGGTCAGCGAATCGCTCAGGGCTTCATCGCCAAAAATTGTTTCAAATTGGACATGCGGTGCCACGACGGGATCGACATGAACCATTGGATCAACATCAGGATCAACGTCGATATCGAAGTCGTGATCAAAGTCAAAATCGAAGTCATGATCGAAGTCGAAGTCGTGATCAAAATCAGGCACATCAACGATGACGGGCGGGACATGGACGTCCGGCATATCAAAGCCTGGAATGACATGCATCGGAGGAGTCGGAGGCACCGAAGGAAGCGGCGGCAAGGGCGCTTGGCTCCGCCCCATCGCCACCCGATCCGTATCGGCGGGAGCGACAGAGGCAACGGCATACCCACCTTCCCCTTCCAGGGGCGCGGGCTGCATGGCTGCCAGCGGCAGAATCAGCACTCCGAAGAGACCGGCCGTAGCAGCGGCACGCTTCCAACTAAAGGAATAGTCGCGCTTGTTATCGTCAAGAATCGCCAACAGGCGTCCTTCGAGTTGCGAACGGCGGGCCATCGCAAGGGCAGCGGGCGAGGACCACTCCACCGACCGCAGCGACTGCGCTGTTTCGAGCAGGGTCTCGGCATAGGCCGACGCCCGCGTGCCTGCTTGCAGCACCAAGTCGTCGCAGGCGCGCTCGCGTTCGATGAGCAACTGGTTCGATGCCACCCAGGCCAGCGGATTAAACCAATGGAAGGCGCAGGTGAGCTGTGCAAGCAATTGAGTGAGACAGTCGCGCCGTTTAATATGGGCCATTTCATGGCGGAGCACCACCTTGCGCCGTTCGGTGCTCCACTGCTGGGCTTCGAGGGGCAGCAAAATTACGGGCCGAATAATTCCCACCGTCAGCGGCACCGAAGACCAAGGGCTCCAGCGAAGACGTACGAAGTTGGCCACGCCCATCTCAGCAGCGGCAATGTCTGCCAGGTCGTGCCAGGCTTCATCATCGATCAACCGTGCCCGCCGCACCATGCGACCAACACCAATATGCGCCACAGCGAGCCGCGCCAAAATGGCGAGGGCTACACCCAGCCATATCATCAAAATCCATGTCGTCCAGTGAAAAGACTGCGCCCAACGGGTGAGCATGGTCGTCACACTCCAGGTAGGAACGGACTGCGTGGCAACAGGAACTGCCGCCGATGTCTCTTCTTGCTGCGGCTCTGTAACAACAGGAGCGACAGGTTCAACGGGCACAAATCCCTCTACAGGTTCCTCCATTGTGGGAAGCGGAGCAACCGGAGCATTCGCTTGTGGCACCGGAGCACGGACGGACTCAGCGGGGAGCACCGGGATGGACCAGACCGGGAGTACCTGGGGCAAAAAGGGAAGCAGTAACAATGCCGCGATGCCAAGTGTCCAGACAAGATGGCGAGAAGCAGCCGCACTACGACGCAACGCCCACGTGATGATCCCGGCAGCAGCCAGAACGAGCAAGCCCTTCACTAGCCAGCTTACCAGCAGGATCACGCCCGCTTGCGGATCTGAAAAAAATGATGGGGTTATTAAATCAGTCATGGCTATTTCCCTTCTTGTTTTGCCTGTTCAATGCGGTGGGCAAGACGGTCCAATTCGTCCTGTGAGAGTTCTCCCGCCTGGGTATCCAGCAGCGCAGCCATGGCCCGCTCCGTTGAGCCTCCAAAAAAGGCCGTCAGTAGGTAATTGATGGCGGAACGCTGGGCTTCGTCGCGGGTGTCGGTCGGGAGATACACGTACCGAGGGCCATCTTGCTGATGAGTCAGGTACCCTTTGTCTTCCAAAATCCGCAGCATGGCGCGCACGCCCGAATAGCTGGGCGGGTCGGGGATACCTTCGCGGACTTCAGCCGCTGATGCCTGTCCCCGCCTATAAATAAACGTCATGATCTGGCGCTCGCGGCGCCCGAGTTCCATTGGAGAGTTTTTCTTGCGTGCCATGGCGCTACTTTTCCGGTTCACGGTGTTCACAAACGGACATGCTAGTATTCTAGCACACCCAAACATAGCAACGCCCTACGGGGGATGCAACAGAAAGATGCTAGTATCCTAGCATAAATTTTCAAACGTTACATTTGAAGGGTTTGAACCTACTGCCGCTCTGATCTCCTTCTCTCGGCCTCCAGCGGCCCATCCTCTACAACGTTCTTGGAACGGTGCTGTGGGCAGCAGCGGCGAGTTCTGAAATGAAATGGGTATCCGGTCGGTGTTCAATGGCCGTGCCTACCACGATAAAGCTCGCTCCCGCTTGCACCTTGCGCGCGACCATGTCGGGGGAACGGAGTCCGCCTCCCACCATCAACGGAATCGAACAAACCTCTGAGATGGCGGCGACCATATCTTCGGGCACCGCCTGATCGGCCCCCGAGCCACCATCAGTGTAAAGCAACCGCATCCCCATCATCTCGGCAGCCAGGGCCGTGGCGGCGGCCACGTCGGGTTTGTGACGCGGAAGCGGCATGGAATGGCTCATGTATTGCGCCGTCGTCGCCCGTCCTGATTCCACCAGCATATACCCCGTGGAGATGGGTTCGATACCAAGCCGACGGATAAGCGGAGCGGCATGGACGTGTTGCCCAAAAAGATATTCTGGATTCCGGCCGCTGATGACCGAGAGGTACAACACCGCATCCAACTCGCCGGAAAGTTGGCTTAGCGTTCCTGGAAAACCAATCAAGGGCAATGCCGTCGCTTGTCGAATCGCCTGCACATATCGGTCGAGTTCCAGGGTGTGTAGCAGACTTCCACCGACGAACAACGCATCCACGCCCGCCTCGTGACATTGGGCTGCAAAGCGCGGCACGTTTGCCTCGGGCAACTTATCCGGGTCGATCAGCACGATAAATGCTGCGCCTCGCTGCTGCTGCACGTGAAGAAGATGGGTAAAAACAGACGAGCGCACAGCGGCCATAATCGAGGCAAGAATGACAATTTTTTGCAGGTGAAAACTAGGCTGCACAGGGTTCTAGTTCAAGACTGCTCGTTTGAATGACTACAAGTCGGTGTTTGCTGGCCAAATCGTCGTCAATTAAAATAGGACGTGCAAACACGATTCAGGAGTTTTTGAGCCATTCCGCCATAAATCCTACGACCGCAATAAATACACAAAGGGGCGAATAAAGACGTGTGTCTCGTCTCGCGAACGGAGTTGAATTGATGCTTTTAAAAAAGCCAACATACCGAAACTCTCCAATGGCACGAAGCAAGAAAATCAGAGGAATCCCCCACCCCACCACCACACGGATGCCGGGTGGAATGAACGATATCGCCTCGCCCAGTGAAAACAGGTAGAACAACGAAAAAAGGAGGAGCCCCGCCCCCACCACCACACAGTCGCGCCGAGTAGGCTTGATCAATGGATCGCCTTCGGGGGTTGTGGGCAACGCCGCTTCAAAACCGCGCACTTTTCCCGTCGCCCAGTAAAAATGTACCAGGCTCAAAAAAAGCAGCACTACCCCGTTTAGTATTCCAAAAAACCCAGTCCAGCTTACCATTCCCGAGACATATTACGCGAGCATAGCTTGAACAACTGCCGGAGCCTGTGCCAACGCCGCATCCAGGTTTTCGGGCTGCTTTCCACCAGCCGTGGCGAGGTTGGGCCGACCGCCACCGCCACCGCCTACCTGTTTCGCCAACGCGCCTACCAGTTTGCCTGCCTGCACCCCTTGCTTGATCAGGTCGGGGGATACGGTGGCGACGAGATAAACCTTCTCCCCTTCGGGGTCTATGGTGCCAAGCACGCCTACGCTGCCCTCGCCGAGGCGATCACTTAGTTTTTGCCCCAGATCCCGCAGCGTGTTCATGTCAGCGTCGGGCACACGCCCGGTAACGAGGCGAGCCGTTCCCACCGTGGCCGCGTTTTGAATGAGGGCGTCGAGGTGACTTTCGAGTGTTTGCAGCCGGAGCGCTTCGAGTTCTTTTTCAAGCGTCTTCCGCGTTTCGAGCAAGGAGGCAATTTCTTCGTCGAGCGGCAAGCCACGGGTTTTAAACTGACCTCGAGCCCGCTCCAACTCGCCCACTTCGCGGTCGATATAAGCCAAGGCATCTTGCCCCGTCACGGCTTCCACGCGCCGTACTCCGGCGGCTACAGAGCCTTCCGAAAGGAATTTGAGCAGTCCAATCTCGCCCGTTGCATCTACATGGATGCCGCCGCATAACTCCACGGAATAATCCGGGTCGAAGGTGATCATACGGACGGTATCGCCATATTTTTCGCCGAAAAGCGCCATGGCACCGCGTGACACGGCTTCATCGAAACCGATGCTGGGCTCCTCTTGCTTGGCGATGTTGCGCTGGATGACTTCGTTGACACGCTGCTCCACCGCCTGAAGCTCTTCCGGGCTGACGCGCTCGAAGTGGCTGAAGTCGAACCGCAGCCGGTCTGGGGCCACCAGCGACCCTTTTTGCTGGACGTGCGAGCCGAGCGCCTCGCGGAGTGCCGCGTGGAGGAGATGAGTGGCCGTGTGGTGCTTCTTGATACGTTGGCGGCGCGCTGTATCAACGGCGGCCATGACGGGGGCATCAAGCACCGCAGGCAGTCGATCCACGATATGAACAAAGCGCCCCTTGTCTTTTTGTGTATCCAACACTTGAACGATCTCATCGCCAACATACAACCGGCCGGTGTCTCCCACTTGCCCCCCGCTCTCGGCATAAAAGGGCGTCTGATCGAGCACAATTTCGTAGGTGGGCTCGCCGTCCGGAAGCGCCACCGTACGAACAGCCCGAATGACCGCTTTTTCGACATGCGCGTGGTCGTAGCCGACAAAGGCTTCGTCGCCCGTGCTGAGGGTTTGCCACGTGTCGGTGTCGCTGTGCACCACGCCGAACGACGCCGCAGCCCGTGCCCGGTCGCGCTGCTGTTGCATACACTCGTTGTAGCGCTTCATGTCTACCCCGAGCCCTTCTTCCCGCGCCATGAGTTGCGTCAGGTCTACCGGAAAGCCGTAGGTGTCGTGTAGCAGGAAGGCGACTTCTCCTGGGATTTTTTTCTGCGCTGCCACTTGAGCAAACTGATTAATCAAATCCTCCCGCCCCTCAACTTCCGGGTAGGCTTTTTGCAGCAGATCGAGTGCTTGGCTGTCCGTTTTGAGCGAGGAAAAGGGCTCATTAGACGTACTGGCTTTGACATAGGGCGCGATTCGTTCGAAAAATTGGATCCCGGTCCCCAGTGTTTCCAGAAAACTCTCTTCTTCGGCCTTGATCACCCGTTGGATATAATCCTCCCGCCGTACCAATTCGTCAAAGCCACCGCCCATCTTGTCCTTCAGCGGAGCAACGAGTTGGTACAGAAAGGGCGTCCGCATACCAAGGGTCTGATACCCATACCGCACCGCACGGCGCAAGATGCGGCGAATGACATAGCCTTGCCCTACGTTGCCTGGAATTACGCCGTCGGCGATGGCGAAGGCACACGTCCGCACATGATCGGCCACGACGCGCATCGCAATGCGAATTTTCTCGCGCTCAGCTTCATCGGTGGTTTCAATCTGATCGTACCCATTGATTTCTTTGCGCGGCGACAGGTCGGCGAGGGCCTGCAAAATGGGGGCAAAAAGATCGGTGTCGTAGGTGCTGCCGTTGGTGTCCTGCAGCACGCCGACGATGCGCTCGAAACCCATTCCCGTATCTACGTGCTTGGCCGCAAGGGGCTTAAGCGATCCATCGGGCTGGGCGTTATACTGGATAAACACGAGGTTCCAGATCTCCATCACCCGCGGGTCGTCTTTGTTGACGAGGTCGCGGCCCGGCGTCTGGGCCCGTTCTTCATCGCTGCGCAGGTCCACATGCAACTCTGAGCACGGCCCGCATGGCCCCGTGTCTCCCATCATCCAGAAGTTGTCCTTCGAGTTGCCGTAAAGCACATGTTCGGGAATGATGCCCGTCTCGCTTTTCCACAGGGCGGCGGCTTCATCGTCGGCTTCCAGCCCCAGCTTATCGTCTCCTTCGTGGACCGTAGCATAAAGGCGGTCTGGCTCCAGTCCCCACCGATCTACCAGGAGTTCCCATGCCCACTGGATGGCTTCGCGCTTGAAATAGTCGCCAAAGCTCCAGTTGCCCAGCATCTCGAAAAAAGTATGGTGGTACGTATCGTAGCCCACCTCTTCGAGGTCGTTGTGTTTGCCGGATACGCGCAAACACTTTTGGGTGTCCGCCGCACGGACGTAGGAACGACTGCCCGTGCCCAGGAAGACGTCCTTGAACTGGTTCATTCCTGCATTCGTGAACAGGAGCGTCGGATCGTCGTGAGGCACCAGCGAGGCACTCCGCACGATTTCGTGGCCTTTCTCACGAAAAAAGTCGAGAAATTGCTGGCGGATTTGTTCTGAGGTGAGCTGTGGCATAGGTATAGGTGACGGGCGGTCGATGATCAAAAGCACAGATCCAACGAAACTAACTCCGCCTCGGTCCAACATCCGCGCTTGTCGGGCGAAGATGGCGCAAAAAATAGGATGTCTGTGCTTCCACACATCTTCAACTAGGCGCGTAACATCTAGGAATTGAGAAGCGTATTTCTTCCTTTACCACCGTTCCCACCTGACTACATACATGACCATGCCGATACGCGTCCTGCTTCTTTCCTGCACCTTGCTTCTTTTTTTCTCTTCCGTCGATGCCCAAACGAGGCGCAGCAGCCTGCATAACGAAGAGGTCATGGCGGACATGCGGTTTGATGCCTCGCCCGGCGGGGATTTGGAAATCAAAGTAGGAGACGCCGACGTACGGCACTTCACCGGCAGCGACGAGGCGGTCTTGGTAAAGATCACGTTGTTCGGGCGGGACATGGAGCGGGCCCGCGACTTCTACGAGCGTCAGCATTTCGATGTTGGAAACAATGGCAACACCGTTTTTGTGGAGACGGACCCGGAAGAAAACCTCTGGCGCATGTTTCGAAATGACTGGCGCAACCACCCCCAGATTCTAGTGGAGGTGACGACCCCGGCACAGTTTAATCTGCGGCTTCGCACTTCCGACGGTGATGTGTATTTGGAGACCCTGGAAGGCGACATTCACGCCTCCACCTCCGATGGCGACATCCGTGCCGACGGCCTCTTCGGCCCCACGGTGTTACATTCATCGGACGGTGACATTGCCGTCAAAAATATGGAGGGGACGAACCTGGAAGCCCACACTTCGGATGGCGACCTTCGGTTTGAAACCGTCTCGGCAGCGACGATCGAACTGGAAACGTCGGATGGGGACATCTACGCCCGTACCTTGCACGGTGCGGTAACGATCAAAACCTCCGACGGCGATATTGAAATCGGCGAAATGGAAGGCGAGACGTTAACCGCCCGTACCTCGGATGGCGACATCCGGTTTGGGTACTTGCTGGCCAACGACGCCCAGGTACGAACCTCAGATGGTGACATCAACCTCGAACATGTAGAGGGAAGCCTTACCGCCATCGGTGGTGATGGGGATTTATACATCGGCCTGGAAAAACCTTCCGATGTTACCCTTCAAACCAGCGATGGCGATATTGAGATCAATGCTCCGGCTTCCCTCGCCGCAGACCTCTATCTGCGCGGGGATGGCGTCTATATCGACCGTGCGTTCGAGTTCTCCGGCCGCATCGATGACGACCACGAGCGCGCCGAAGGCCGCCTTGGCAATGGTGGTGCCCCCCTAGAGGCGCGCACCAGCGATGGCTCCATTCGGCTGCACGTTCGCTAAGGCATTTACACCAACGAAAGCGAGACAGCCGTCCCGCCGCCGGTGCCATGGCAAATTGAGGCCAGCCCGTGCTGCTTGTTCTGCCGCCGCAGCGCATGCAAAAGCGTAACGACGATGCGGGCACCTGAACACCCGATGGGGTGTCCCAAGGCAATGGCCCCACCATGAACATTGAGCTGGTCATAATTCACGCCCAACTCGCGGTGGATCAACACGCTGTTAACGGCAAAAGCCTCGTTGTTTTCGAACAAATCGAAGTCGGCAAGGGAGTGCTCCGTGCGGTCTAACAAACGACGCACGGCAGGCAAGGGCGCTTCGGCAAAACGCCAGGGTTCACCTGCTGCCCAGCTTCCGCCATGCACAACCGCCAGTGGCGTCAACCCCCACTGGTCAACCGCAGCTTGACTGGCCACTAGCAAGACCGCTGCGCCATCTGAAATCTGGGAGGAGTTGCCCGCCGTAAGCGTCCCTTCCGGGTTAAAGGCAGGACGCAGCTTACCGAGGCTTGCCTCCGTTGTCCCTGCCCGAATGCCTTCATCTGCCACAAGCTGGCGGGTCTCGCGACGCTCCCGGTAGTCAAGCGGGGTGATTTCGTCATCAAAGGCACCGGCTGCCGTGGCGGCTTCGGCGCGCTGCTGCGACATGGCGGCAATGAAGTCGAGATCCGCACGGGTAATTCCTTTGTCCGCAATGAGGCGTTCGGTCTGGTCACCCATCGCTTCGCCACTCATGGGGTCGGAAAGCCCATCGCGGTACAGCACATCGACGAAGTGATTCCCTCCGTTCCCCACGAGGTACTTCAGCCCCCAACGGGCCCCGCTGGAAACGTGGAAGCCTGCATTGGTCATGGACTCGACGCCACCTGCCAGGATCAGGTCAGCCTCTCCGGCCTTGATCATGGTTGCGGCATTCATCAGTGCCATCATGCCCGAGGAACAGACCATGTCTATTGCCATGGCATCGACGTGGGTAGGAATGCCTGCTTTGAACGCTGCCTGCCGAGGGATGAGTTGTCCATGCCCTGCACGGAGCACATTTCCCATGATGATAAAGTCGAGGGCCCCTCCTTCAATGCCTGCCTGTTCTAACGCGGCTTGCATGACCGGAGCGGCCAGGTCTGCGGGTTGATGCTGTTGCAAGGCCCCGCCAAAACGACCAATGGCACTGCGGGTGGCTGCAACGATATAAACGGTTTGCATGGTGAATAATCCAGGTTAGTGGTTTATGTAAAAAGGCGACGTACAAGGAACGTGTACTCCGCCGTGTTATGCCTTTAAAAAGGGGTAAAACAATCGTAATTGCGTTGGCGAGAAATCTTTTCTCCATCGAATTCAAGAAAGACCGCAAATCGAGCCCGCATCGTGTCACCAGCCTGGAGTGATCCAACGGTTAGCGCCAGGATGCCCGTCCAGGCCACCTCCGCAACCACCTGCTGCCCCTCGCATACCAAATTCTGGATCTGGTACCGCTGAGATTCCATCAGCATCTTCCCCCGTGCAGCCCCATCGAGCAACCCCGACAGATCCCGGGTGATGGTCTGAGGCGTCAGGAAGTTGGGAAACTCAACTTGCACTACGTCTTCCGAAAAAAAGGCGGCGAGATCGGCTCCGGTGACACCTGCTTCCAGGGCTGCAAAATACCGACGGGTACAAGCTACTAGGTCTGGTCCCCTCATAAAACACGTTCAGGTTGAAAAAGATGGTTCAGGTTGGCAAGGTAGCCTTCGGGGAAAGTAACTTCACCATTTCCTCTACCGAGGTGGTGGGTGCTGCACACCGGTGCTGATGACAGACGTAAGCGGTGGCTTTTCCATCAAGTGCGCCGTATGAATCTAAAAACGGAGCGATTGCAACCAAGTCGGCTACCGGTCCTGAGGGCCGCAAAACCACCACTTTATGAGGGACATAGTGTTGACGCACCGCCGCAATCATAGCCTGCGTGTCGTCGTTCTCTGGCGTTCCCACGATTACGACCTCAAAGGCATCATCCTCTGCAAATTGCCATGCCGTTAACAGGGCGGTAAATCCTGAAGGATGACGGGATACCAGGGGAAGAAACGCCTGATATAACGCTTCTCCTTTTTCTTCATATGTCCCATTTCCCGTAAGGCGGCTTAGCCGGAGGAGGTTCATGAGGGCCACTGAGTTGCCCGAAGGCAAGGCACCATCCGATCCTTCTTTCTGACGCACGAGCAAGGCCTCGGCATCATCGGCCGTAAGAAAATATCCTCCGTGTTCGGCGTCCCAGAAATACTGATCCAACTGCTGCTGGAATTGAATGGCGTCCGAGAGGTACCGTACATCAAACGTTGTTTCGTAGCAATCCAGCAGGGCGGCAATAAAAAAGGCATAGTCGTCCAGCATGCCTGGCACTCCTGCTTCCCCGCAGCGCCATCGGTGCCACAGCCGCCCCTCGTCATTCTGGAGGGAATGACAGACAAAACGGGCCCCTTCCACGGCGCGTTCGACGTACAAAGGCTCGTCAAAAACCTGTCCGGCCCGGGCAAACGCCGAGATCATAAGCCCATTCCAGTCCGTGAGCACCTTGTCATCTTTCTCGGGATGGATACGCTCCTCGCGGTGCTCGAACAGCCGTTGGCGCACGGATGCCATTGCTGTGCTAAGCGCGGTATCGGTGATCGGTTCTAGGAGAAACGGAATGTTTTCCCCCGTCCGTTGCCGGGTTGCTTCGTCCTCAAAATTTCCTTCCGGTGCGAAGCTGTACACCTCCATAAACTGCCTACCACGTTCAGGGCCAAGCACCTGTTCGACTTCTTTTCCTTCCCAAACATAAAATTTCCCTTCCCGACCTTCGCTGTCCGCGTCTTCGGCAGAATAAAAGCCTCCTGCTGAATCGGTCATATCGCGGCTCACATACGTGAGGATGTCGCGGGCGGTCTGTTCGAAAAGGTGATCGCCGGTTGCCTCAAATGCTTCGGTATAAGCCAGCGCCAGCATGGCCTGGTCATACAGCATTTTTTCGAAATGTGGAAGCCGCCACACCCGGTCGGTAGAGTAGCGGTGGAACCCATATCCAAGGTGGTCCCAGATCCCTCCCATCCGCATATGGTGTAAGGTTTTTGCCACCATGTCCCAGGCATGTGTATTCCCGGTGCGGTGCCCATACCGAAGCAAAAAAATGAGGGTGTGAGGAGAAGGAAACTTGGGCGCGTTTCCGAAACCTCCAAATTGTGAATCGAAGCGCTCCTCAAGGTGGGTAAAGGCCTTTGCGACCGTGTCAACGGATTCGTTGGGGGTGTTGATTGTAAGCCGACTGCTCTGTTGAAGCAGGTGAACCAACTCCTCGGCTGTTTCGCCCAGCCGACCGCGGTGGTTCGTCCAGGCTTCCTGTACCCGAGGTATAAAATCGAGCATCCCCAGTCGACCGTGGCGGGTGGTTTTGGGCAAATACGTGGCGGCAAAAAACGGCCGTTTATCAGGAAATAAAAGCACTGTCAGCGGCCATCCCCCATGCCCCGTCATCATCTGGCACACCGACATATACAATTGATCGACATCCGGCCGCTCTTCCCGGTCCACCTTGATGTTCACAAAGGCCTCGTTCATGAGACGGGCCACGGTCTTGTCCTCGAAGGACTCATGGGCCATGACGTGGCACCAATGGCAGGTCGCATATCCGATGGACAAAAAAACAGGCCGGTCCAACCGTTTTGCCTCCTCAAATGCCGCCTCTCCCCAGGGCCACCAATCGACGGGATTGTCTTGATGTTGAAGCAAGTACGGACTGAGGGTCTGCGCGAGGCGGTTGGGCATCATTATCACCAGAGAAGGGGATCTCCCAACGTTTGAGCCCCGCGAACGTTCGGCTCAGCGCCCGCCTGCAACACGAAAAATGGCCCCGGTCGTATAGGACGCTTCTTCTGAGAGCAACCAGAGGATCATCTGGGCTATTTCCTCTGGCGTGCCAAGCCGTCCGACAGGAATTCCGGCTGCTAACTGCTCAAGTTGAGGAGCCACCCCCGACTGTTCATGAATGTCCGTTGTTACGATCCCCGGAGCCACAGCCACCACCCGGATGCCTTCTGGTGCCACCTCTTTTGCAAGGCCGAGCGTAAATCCGTCAATGGCCGCTTTGGAGGCGGCGTACCACACATACGTATGCGGGCTCCCAATCGTCGCCGCTCCAGAGGACAGGTTTACAATGACACCACCTTCGGTGCGGTGGGACATACGGCGTACCGCTTCCTGGGCACACCAGATGACTCCTAACACGTTTACCTCCAGCACCCGGCGGATCTCATGGGGAGCGGCGTGTACCAACGGTCCGCGTTTCCCGGTTATCCCTGCATTGTTTACCAGTGCTCGAATAGGTCCCAACGTGGCCTCCACCTGATCGAACATAGCTGCCACGTCCGGCTGCTGGGCCACATCGGCTTGGACGGCCAGGGCGGTGCCCCCTCCTTGCTGGATTTCTGCCACCAACGCCTCCGCGTGCTTTTTTTCGCGAAAATAGTTTACAGCTACCGCATAGCCTCTCTCGGAAGCAAGGCGCGCGGTGGCGGCCCCGATCCCCCGGCTTCCACCGGTAACCAGCACGACGTTCTGCACACTGCTTACCACTTTTCCCACTTTGCCAGGGAGCGAAGTTCGCTCGCGATGTCACCAACTTCTTTCATGCCTACAATTCCATACTCTGTGATCAAGCCGGAAAACAGATGCGCCGGGGTCACCTCAAACAAGGGAGCCACCACGTTTAAGATGGCCGTTCCGTCGTACACTTCCTCTCGGGAGGCCTCCTCGATGCGTGGGGTGGTTTGTGTACTAATCTTGTCTGATGAGGTAGCCACATAACAAGGGAAGTGCTGTTGCCGCGCCAACAGGGCGGCGTGGTGGGTGCCCGTTTTGTTCACCACATGACCATTGGCCAAGATCGTATCGGCCCCAAGCAGCACCACATCGATCTCTGCACCTCCGTGAAAAACGTGGGCCAGTGCCGAGTCGGGCACGAGTGTGACATCAAGACCCGCCCGGCTGAACTGCTCGGCAACACCTACGGCTTCCCACCCGGGATGCGACATAGCAATCACCACACTCTTCGGTGCCGGATCCGCCTTGAGGATGGCTTGGACGACGGTTTGGGAACGCGAAAGGGTGAATACCCGGCGTCCTGCAATATAGCTGCCTGCCCGCCGGGTCGCTTCATCATCATCCTGGAAGGCGCGCTCAATGGTGCCCATCACCTGAACTTCAATGTCATTTGGTGTAGCCTCGGCCCCTGCTACATGCATGGCGCGATGAATGCGATTCTCCAGGGCTGTCATGGCTGGTCGCACGGACAGCAGTTCTCGGGCCTGGGTCCGTAATTGGTCACCCGATTCCTCTCCATGAAACACACGCTCCGCCGCTGCATCGCGCAGGATTTCAAGGGCCCGAATGGAAATGTAGGCAGACCCATGCACCCGGTCATGACGAATCGTCTCCACGGTGGGTGCGACCTGCCTGTAGGACTTCCAAAGACCCGGGACGGTATCTCGATATAATATTTCGGTTGGACTCACCCACACCGCTTCCTCCGCTTCCTCATCCAGCCGCACCTCGCGTCGGCTGCAGTCGAACAGATAGGGGTGTACCACCCATCGGGTATTCAAGGATTCATCCTCAACAGGAAACGCCTTCCCGCGCCGCACCAAGGTCACCGCTTCGTGTAATCCGGTCTCTTCCGCGATTTCTCGCCGCGCAGCGCGTTCCGGATCGCCTTCCGCATAACCAGCCACCGCGCCCCATTTCCCTTGGTAGGTCCCTACTTTGTCAGATCTCTTGAGCAGCAGCACCGCACTGCGGTTGCGCAAGAAACACGTAACTACATGTGTCTCCTTCATGGATTATGAACTCTGTTGGGCAGCACATGACCGAGGGGACCGTCTATACAGGCAAGCGGAAGCGAATCACGAAATCAGTCTCAAAAGTGCGTTATTCGCTCCTTCTCTTCACCTAAATCGCTGCGTTGGTTGCTTTGGGGGTTGCCATAAGCATACCGGCGATAACCGTGCCATGCATTGCGGAGCCGACGGTGTCCCGCCCGAATGCCCGAAGGTCGAGGATTTGATCCTTGGAAGGACATCGCCACACACGGTCGGCGCTGCCATTTGCTAGTGCTCAATGGCTGTGCGGATTTGTGCCAGGTGATGCTCGTTGTGCCACGCTACTTT
Source organism: Rhodothermia bacterium (assembly GCA_030428385.1). Taxonomy (GTDB): domain Bacteria; phylum Bacteroidota; class Rhodothermia; order Rhodothermales; family JAAAOL01; genus JAUIDY01. Next base: position 34,866 of record JAUIDY010000058.1, read on the forward strand.
TTCAAATTCATCCTTAAGCGTGCGCCGGCCTGTTTCACTATGGACAAATCCGTGGTGACCCTTGCTGGTGTAGCACTGCTCGGCATAATACAACACCCCGGCCCGCGTAGCCGCAAACAATTCCTTCGATAACGCCAAAGAACGGTGGGCGTAATCGAGCCCGCCGGCCCAGGCATCTTGATCAAAGGCCCAGATGACCTGATTGGGTTTGCTAATCACACGCCGAATCCGATCAAACAAAACCGTCTCTGCATCGGAAAGATGATGCAAGAGGTACTGTACAGTCCATTTACCGGGGCTGTACGTACGGGCCAGGTATTCTGGGGACAGATCAAAATACCTCAACGTTTCGTCTCGGGACTGGGTTAATTTGGCAAGTAGTTCCATGTTTTTGGTCAGAGCAGTTTAACAGCGAATGCGGAGAGCGATTACGACCCAAGCATGCTTCCCGTTTGTTTTCCCACCGAAGGACAAATCGTACTTGGCTTTTACCGATCGTCTTCGTTCTTTTACCCCTCCACCCCGCAATCGATCGTTGCTCCATGAAATTTCTTCCCCTGAAGCATGGGCTTCTGCTCAGTTTCGTAGCCTTGTTTCTTTTTTCCTGTGCGGACCCACCTGCTGAACCATCCCCCCCTCTTCACGCCCAGCAAGCGCCCGTGCTGAACCAACTCACTCCAGACGAAGCGGCTGCAGGTTGGGAATTATTGTTTGATGGCACCACCTTCAATGGGTGGCGCGGCCTTGGCAGAGACTCCGTCCCCGAAGCCCACTGGATCATCGAAGAAGGGATGCTGCGGAAAGTGGCGAGCGGCACCGTGCCCACCGCCCCGGACGGACAACCGATGGAAGGAGGCGATCTCATGACCATTGCGACGTTCACCGATTTTGAACTCGTCCTCGAATGGAAGGTGAGCCCCGGCGCGAACAGCGGCATCAAATATAACGTGTCCGAAGCCTTTTCTGTGGCTGCCCCCCCTACCAACGCCGCCCTTGGTTTCGAGTATCAAATTCTGGACGACGACCTCCATCCGGATGCCCAGAATGGCCCCACCCGGATCGCTGGGGCCTTGTACGACATGATTCCGCCCGATGAACAAGCCCGGGTGCTCCAGCCCGTAGGCTCGTTTAATACCGCACGGATCGTTTTTCAAGGCTCCCACGGCGAGCATTGGCTCAATGGAAAAAAGATTGTGGAGTTTGACCTCGGGACACACCGCTTCGACTCTTTGCTCGCCGCCAGCAAATATGCTCCGCTTGATGGATTTGCCGACCGTCGGGACGGACACATCGTTTTGCAAGATCATGGGGATGATGTGTGGTTTCGCAACATCAAAATCCGCCGGCTTCCCTGACCTTCCCTCACCTATTCCTCTATTCTTATGGCTGATCGGATCAATCGCCGCTCCTTCCTCAAACAAACCGCAACGGCCAGCATGGGCCTCGGGCTCATTGGGAAGCTCCCTCCCTTATTTGGACCCAATGCCCCGAACCAGACGGTGGTGGTAGGCGTGATGGGCCTCAATGGGCGCGGGCGTGTGCTGGCCGAGACTTTTGCGAAGACCGAAGGCGTGGAGGTGGCCTACCTCTGTGATGTGGATGCCCGGCTCCTCGACCCAACCATTTCCTTCCTCGTGGATCCACAGGATACGAACCAAGGAGCACGGCCCGGCTTGCAGGAGCGCCGACCTGAAGGCGTCCGCGACTTCCGCCGCATCCTTGATGATGATGCCGTGGATGCGCTGGTTATTGCAGCGCCCGATCATTGGCATGCTCCGGCAGCGATCCTGGCCCTGGATGCAGGCAAACACGTCTACGTAGAAAAACCGTGCGGCCACAACCCGCAGGAAGGCGAATGGCTGGTACAAGCGCAGCAGCAATCGGGAAAGCTGGTACAGATGGGCAACCAGCAGCGGTCGTCTCCCGAATCCATTCAGATCATCCGTGACATCAGGGAGGGCCTCATTGGAAAACCCTATTATGCCCAGTGCTGGTACGCCAACCGGCGAGGCCCCATCGGGACCGGTGCCGTCGCCGAGGTGCCAGAATGGCTGGATTATGAATTATGGCAAGGTCCCGCTCCACGAACGGCGTACAAAGACAACGTCATTCACTACAACTGGCATTGGATGTGGAATTGGGGCACGGGCGAAATTTGTAACAATGGCACCCATGAAATTGACATCTGCCGGTGGGCGCTCGGGGTCGATTATCCCGTCCGGGTGTCGTCGGCAGGCGGACGTTTCCACTTTGAGGACGATTGGGAATTCTACGACACCCAGGTCGCGTCCTACGACTTCGATGGGGGAAAAACGATTTCGTGGGAAGGGAAAAGTTGCAATCCCAGCCCCATCAAAGACCGAGGCCGGGGCTCGTTGATTCATGGAACAGAAGGCACCGTTCTCATAGACCGCGAAGGGTACGTGGTGTATGACCTCGACAATCGAGAAATCTGGCGCCGTACCCGACCGAGCCGCTCCTCGGCCCTGGATACCCGTGGGGGTGACCAACTCACCGATTTTCATGTGGCCAACTTTGCTGCCGCCATCCGAGATGGCGAAACCCTGAATGCGCCCATTTCGGAAGGGCACATCAGCACCTTACTGTGTCACCTCGGTAATATTGCCCAGCATCAAGGACGCACCCTCACGTGTGATCCGACCAATGGCCACATCATGGGTGACGAAGCGGCCGAGCAAATGTGGGGCCGCACCTACGAAAACGGCTGGGCTCCCAAAGTCTGATCCGCCTCCCATGCATGGACCGGCTTTGAAACGGCCCATTTTTTCTCACCCTCAAGCCAGAAACGAACTGTGCAGGATTCTACACGACGTGGTTTTTTAAAAACGGTAGCTGCCAGTGCGGCAGGACTTGGGCTGGCGAGTCCAGGGATTCAGAACGTTCCGGTACCGCCTGTTCCGTTCCCGCAAGAAGCGCTTCGGCTGGGGATTGCTAGCTATTCCCTTCGTGAACTATCGCGGCCTGACGCTATTGCGGCCATCCAAGCCCTCGGGGCGTCGTATGTGAGTGTAAAATCGTTTCACCTTCCCTATGAAGCCTCACCGCGTGAATTGGCTGAGGGACGCAAGGCGTTCGATGAGGCAGGCATCGAAGTGGTGAGCGGTGGTGTTATCTATTTACATGAAGAGGACGATGACCATATCCGCCGCCATTTTGAGTATGCCAAACAATGTGGCATGCCTATGATGGTTATCGCCCCGACCAAGGCAACCATGCCCCGGATTGAATCCTTTGTCCAGGAATATGATATCCGCGTAGCCATTCACAATCACGGGCCCGAAGACGACCACTTTCCAGGCCCCGCCGATGCCCTTGCTGTGATTCACGACATGGACCCCCGTGTCGGCCTCTGTGTCGATATCGGTCACACGGCCCGAACGGGCGTGGATGTGCCACAAGCCCTGGCAGAGGCAGGATCCCGCCTTTTTGATGTCCACCTGAAAGA